>JBCCQK010000556.1:0-5342 GCA_039024375.1 Bacteroidota bacterium | reverse complement strand
GTTAGACAAGGCATTTTTTTTGAGAATAGCCGTAGCTCTTTGAGAAAAAAATAACGCAGTATAACGGAAAAAGACGCTGATTTAACCTGTCAAGGATTTATGACTTGAACCACTAAGTTATCACAAAATACTAAAAATATAGGATATGGATATAATACATTTTAAACAAACCATGCATGAAGAAGTACCTCCGCCCGATTGGAATAATAACCTCAAAGCGCTCTGGTACGATGGTAAAGGAAATTGGGACAAAGCCCACGATTTAGCCGATGGTAGTCCACTGGAGGGCGCTAATTGGATTCACGCCTACCTACACCGAAAAGAAGGAGATGAGTGGAACGCCAACTATTGGTATCGGCGAGCAGGAAGGCGTATGCCCAATTATTCACTGGAAGAAGAATGGGAAAATTTAGTAGCGCATTTTTTGGACTTGAAAGAACGATAATTGTATTAACTTAGAGAAGAGCAAAGGAGAGTTGATTTATTTTTTTAATGTCTTTCTCTTCTACTAGTCAGCAAAACGAGTCTCTATTCCCTACTCCCTGTTCTTAACAGTTACTTCCCATTGAAAATAGGCTTTTGCTTTACCGCAAAGGCGCTCAACGCATTTTTATAATCCTCAGTATGCGCTAGTTGGAGTAGTTCTTTTTCTTGTAGCGATTGGGCTTGCTTGGCGTTCGTTTCAAAAGCACAGTTGACAATTCTTTTAGTTGCTTGTAACGATAGTGGGGCTTTTTGAGCAATTGTTATGGCCATATTTTTGGCAGCTTGCATCAACTTGGTCCCTTCGTAAATCTCGGTTATCAGACCGTACGAAAGCGCTTTGGAGGCATCAATGGGTAATCCCGTATAGAGCATTTGTTTTGCTCGTGCAATACCAATAATTCTGGGTAGACGATAGCCAGAAGCGGTCAGACCAATATTGACGCCTGCACAAATGAATTGAGCCGACGGGACGGCTACCCTAATATCGCAACAGAGGGCCAACTCCAATCCACCACCAATGCACCAACCGTTGATGGCCGCAATGGTAGGAAAGGGAAGGGCTTCGATGCGGTCCATGATTTGACCAAACTGTTGCAGGTTTTGCTTTACCTTTCTTAAATCTTGAATATTAGCAATTGCTTCTTTCAAGTCGTCTCCAACACAGAACTTTCCTCCTCTGCCCGTGATAATAAGGGTTCTTATATCCGAATCTGCTTCTAAATTATCCAAGAGGGAGACAAATCTTTCTTTTATTTTTTTGGAAAGACTATTGGCGGGCGGGTTATCAATTTCTAACAGGACAATATGAGGGCTTAGGTTGATGCGCTGAATGGTAGATGACATAAATTTTTTGGGTTAAAATAAAGACTTTTCCAGCTATTGGGCTGTTTTTTCCACACTTCGCCATAACTTTTTAGCCGTTTCGTCCCAAGTAAACTGTTCTACTTGTTTTTTACCTAATTGAACTAGTTGATTTCTTTTTTCGGGCTGGTCGTAGAGGGTTTGTAAAGCTCTTTGAATATTAGTACCACTAGTTGGGTTGACTAGTAAAGCCGCTGGACCGACTACCTCTGGCATTGACGTAACATTAGCGGTAATAATGGGTACTTCGCAACGCATGGCTTCCAATAAAGGAATACCGAAACCTTCAAAAAGAGAGATATAAACAAAAGCGGTAGCACTCGCCATTAAGAGCGGTACTTCCTCATCGTCGAGATAATTGAGAAAGTGAATATCTTTCTGGGATTGTGCATTATCAAAAGCATCTTTTACCACACCCGTCTGCCACGCAAATCGCCCTCCGATTAGTAACTTTGTCGATGCCTTGGTTCGTTCTTTAAATTGGTCAAACGACTGGATAAGTCGATGAATGTTTTTTCGAGGATGAACCGCGCCGATATAAAAAAAGTAATCAAATCCGTTGCTGTATTTATCTCTCACCGATTTTTTAGTAGTTGCGTCCAAAGGTCGAAAAATGGGTCGAACGCCATTATGTACTACGTCAATTTTTGATAAGGGAATGTCGTATTGCTGGTGAATATCTCGTTTCGAATAGTCAGAAACGGTCGCAATTCTAGCCGCTTTTTGGGCAAATCGGGGCATGAAATAATTATAATATTTCTGCTCCCAAAATTTGACTTGGTTAGGAAAATGGACATGGGCCAGGTCGTGAATGACTAGTAGCGTTGGAACGGTAGTACGGAGCGATAAGAAGCCATCCGTTGAAACAAAAATGTCCGCTTTGTATTTTTTTAATGCCTTGGTAACGGCTATTTCGAACCAACAATAAAATAAGACGGGATGACGGGCAGGTGGGAAAAGAACAATGGGGCGAACGTTAGTTGCTGTAATAAATTGTTCGTCGTAAGGGCGGTCGAAGAAAAATAGGAATTGGTGTTCTGGATGCCATTCTACCCATCTTCGAACGGTTTCGAAAGTAAACCAACCAATTCCTTCTAACCGATTTTTTAACAGGAAACGAGTATTAATGGCGATGGTCATAGAGGAAATAGTCGCAAGCTATTGCAAATGAAGCTAAAAAAGAAAACCAATTCGAACCGTTAAACTTTTAATAACCCCCTTGGAGTTTTCTCTGGTCATCCCATCCGATTTGACGCCGCCATCGTCCGTCACGTCTGCAAAGCCTTGGCGATAAATTAACCCACCAATCAAGGCCGTATTTTCGGATAAAGCGTACTGAACACCGCCGCCAAATCCCCAAGTGAGGTTAAATAAGTTGACGTCTTCGGTGATATTTTCTCGGTCTCGGTCTAAATTAGGCGTACCGCTGATGTCGCCTCTAGCTTTGAGTTTGAAGCCCAAGGAAAAAACGGGCATCTCGGCGAAGTAGCGAAGATAGCCAAACTCTTTGGTGCGCATTTTTAGACCAAAAGGGATTTCCAAATATTGAATATGGTAGCGTAGATTTACTCCGTCGGGCAATTCGCTCAAAGCTAAATCGCTCAATTCCGATTTTGACCATAGGTTACCACCTTCCACGTGTCGGAGATTGCCCCCTTGGTTGAAGGCAAAATTTATTCCACTGACGATGGCGTAATTTTCCCGAAAATAGTATTCGCTCATCATCCCTAATTTAATTCCTAAATTAGCGCCATTGCCGTTGATTAAATTATCGTCCGTGGACATCCAACTAAACGATGGACTTAGCTGGAAACCTAACCGCAGTTCGTTCTCGTCAAAATCGAATTGTCCAAAACTGAGCGTCGTCAGCGCAGAAAAAAAGGTGATAACTAAGGCAATTTTTTTCATCGTCGGATGGTTGATTCTTTTGTATTTTTGCAAACCCTCTAATCTGTATCTCAGCAGAACGCACAAAAGCAATACTTTATGCTATCAAAAAATAATTTTTTTCTCTTTGTCTTATTTTTTATCGTTGCTTCTGGCATTACTAGCTGTTTGAACGACAAAGATAAGAACATTCCAGATGTAAGTGACATTGAAGTGTCTTTAACCATAAATCGTTTCGAGCAAGATTTGTTCGCCATTGATACAAGTCAAGTCGCCGAAGGTATCGCAGAATTGGAAGAAAAGTACCCCGAATTTACCGATTTTTACTTGACGAGGGCGTTGCAAGTAAAGAAGCCGTGGGACACTACGGGCGCCTATCGAGAATACGTCAGAGGTTTTTTGACCTTTCCGTTTGTAAAAGAATTAGCCCAAAAAGTGGACTCCGTTTACGGTGATTTTAGACCCATTGAAAAAGAATTAACGCAGGGTTTTCAATTTTATAAATACTACTTTCCAGAAAAAACGGTGCCTGAGTTCTACACGTTTATTTCGGAGTTTACATACGGTATTGTCCTGCCGCCCGAAGACAATACTATGGCAGTTGGACTAGATTTATTTTTAGGAAAAGACTTTGAGTATTACGCCTACCCACCGTTGAGTTTACCCCACTACGTAATACGAACACAAGATGCTCAACATTTGCCAAGTAAAATTTTTAAAGGAATCATCGAAGACTTAGCGGGGCCTGTGAAAGGTAATCGTTTTATTGACCACATTATTCACAATGGTAAAAAACTGTACGTTTTAGACCACTTGCTTCCCTACCAATCCGATAGTGTCAAATTAGGATTTACAGAAGAACAGTTAGCCTGGTGTGAGGCCAATGAGTTGGAAATATGGGGCTACTTTCTCAAAGAGAAAATGATGTTCTCCGATAATTTTCAAAACTTCAAATCCCTGGTGAATCCGGCACCTCGGTCGGACGGCATGCCCGAGACGGCACCTGGAGAGGTAGGCAATTGGGTGGGTTGGCAAATTGTAAAAGCGTTTATGCGGAGAAATCCCGAAGTGACCTTGCCACAACTGGTGGCCATGGAAGATGTGCAAAATATCCTAGCAAAGGCGAAGTACAAACCGAGTTCCTAGGACGTACTTCTTGTCGTTTCTTGACCTATTTATTTAGAAGCTCAGCCTCTAAAGTAATCAATTCCTTAGCGGTTAAGTATCGCCATTTTCCTACTTTTAAATGACCCAAGTGAATGTGCATGATGCGGACTCGTTTGAGTGTGACGACTTGGTACTGTAGGAACGCACACATTCGGCGAATTTGGCGGTTCAGCCCCTGCGTTAGGACAATTTTGAACGTAAATTTATCTAATCTTTCTACTTTGCAACGCTTTGTTTTCGTTCCTAAAATCGGTAAACCGCCGCTCATTCTTTTCACAAACTGAGAAGTAATCGGCCGATTGACGGTCACGATATATTCCTTTTCGTGGTTGTTTTCTGCTCGTAAAATATCATTGACAATATCTCCATTATTGGTCAGTAAAATAAGGCCCGTTGAAGGTTTGTCGAGGCGACCAATGGGAAAAATACGTTTGGGATAATTGACAAAATCGACGATGTTTGTTTTGTCTTTTCGGTCGGTTGTGCAGGTGATGCCAGGTGGCTTATGCAGGGCTAAGTAAACGGCCTTAGGTTTCGTGAGAATAGGGTGATTATCTACCAAAACGGTGTCATTAGGTAGGACTCGATTTCCTTTTTGGGCGACTGCGCCGTTGAGTTTGACTCGTCCCGCTTCTATCCATTTATCCGCTTCGCGACGCGAACAAATCCCCGTTTGACTAATAAATTTATTTAAACTAATGGAGTTATCAGCGGACATTGATTTGATTAGTGGCAAAAAACGTGATTTATTAATCTTAAATCTGTATTCTCAATTACTTATATTGGCTAATCTGACCTCTGACAGCCCCCGTGGGGTCAGGGCTGTTAAGTTCTATTTTTGCAAATTTTGAAGCATTTATTTTTTTACCCAAAATCTGGAGTTTTGCACAGAATTTTCCCCCTTCGAAGGGGGCTAGGGGGATGTTAAGCGGTAATTTCGC
>JBCCQK010000555.1:0-5358 GCA_039024375.1 Bacteroidota bacterium | reverse complement strand
GTCACAATTAAGGTAATATTGTAAGAAAACGTCCTAATGACAGGTTTTTTAGAAAAGTGACATGAAAAATAGCTCATTTAAATTGGATTTTTAGACTATTTTCTGGATTCTCCAATTCCAAAATTTTATTTTTACAAATGTAAATTAATCCTCCATCTTAAGTTGTTCCCCTTTCAACTTTTCTTCCTCCTACTTTTTCTTCCCTCCTATTTAACTCATTTTTACTAAACCCATCTTTATGAACAAGAAAAGTTTACTCTATTTCTTATTAAACTTCCTTTTCTTAATCAGCAGTTATGCAGATAATTCTAAAAATAACTGGGATTGGAAAGAAGAGTTACCTATGTGCGCTACTATGTCCAATGAGGCGGCTTATAGCGCCACTATTCGACCGATTGCTAATGGACTTTGGTATCAAAAATCAATCTGGCCTAATGGGAGATTACCAACTATTAATGATAACGTTGTCATTCCTGCCGGTAGAAATGTGGTGATGGCTGGCAGTTGTCGTGCTAGGAAAATTGAGATACAAGGTGTTTTGCGAGCCGTTAATTGGCAAACGGGCGGGGCTTGGATAAATCTACAGACCAAGGCAGTCCATGTGCTTCGGGGAGGCCGATTCGAGATTGGTACTAAAGACCGCCCCTACTTAGCGGAATGTAACATTATTCTTACAGGCAATAATCCTAATGAAGAACTTTGTGCGGCGATGGGCACCAAATTTATTGGTGCAATGGCTGGGGGAACAGTAGAAATACACGGTCAGCCACAAATCAGTTGGACCAATTTGCGGGTAACTGCTCCCAAAGGCGCTACTTCTATTTCCCTTCAACAGCCCGTCAACTGGCGCGTTGGGGATAAACTTGTCTTAACTTCTAGCAGTCAAAACTGGCAGGAAGTAGATGAGGTAACTATCAAAAGAATCAGCAGTAACAAAAGAGTAATTACGCTGACGACCCCTTTGAAGTTCACCCACATAGGTGGACAAAAAACTTTTACCCGTCGAAAAGATGGCAAACGTTGGACGGCCAATATTTTTGCCGAAGTGGGCCTATTAAGCCATAATATCACCATTCAAGGCGATGAGACAAGTGCAAGCAATGGCTTCGGCGGTCACATTATGGCAATGAAAGGCTCCGTAGCCAATATTGAAAATGCGGAGTTGTACCACATGGGACAAAAGTCTAAAATGGGTCGCTATCCTTTCCATTGGCACTTATGCGAGAATCAAGCTAGAGGACAATTTTTTAAAAATAATAGTGTGAATAAATCCTTCAATCGAGCCATCACCATTCATGGAACGGATTATACTACGGTTGAAGGTAATGTAGCTTATGACCATATTGGACACGGTATCTTTCTGGAAGATGGCGGGGAGCGATTTAATACCATCAAACGCAATCTGGTCTTTACTACTCGGCGACCCAAGAAAGGCGAAGAATTAACGCCCTCGGATAATCAAGCAAACCAAGCTCAAAACAGAACGCCTTCTTCTTATTGGATTACTAATGCCAATAATTATTTTATTGGCAATGTGGCAGCAGGTACAGAGGGGACGGGCTTTTGGGTGATTCAACCTGAAACCCCGATGGGACCGTCGAAAAATATACCTTACTATGCGAATCTAAGACCTCACACGGAGCCACTCGGCAGCTTCGATGGATTTGTGGTGCATTCTTGTGCGAACGGCTTCGATTTTTTTGACCGTTTAAATCCAGACCATTCTTTGAAGACCAATTGGGGATGGGCAATTAATAAAGATGCTGTATTCAAAAATGGCTTATTTTATGCAAACGGCCAAGCAATATACTGTGGATTAGACGTTGGTGGAAATCCAAACAGGAAAATAATTCAGAATTGTGTATTCACCGATAACAAAACCATTACCATGCTAGCGGCGGATATGGTGTTAGACAATTGTGTTTTTGCCTCTACGAGCAATGTAGGTATTCCAACTGGGTATCGTGCTTTTTACCGATTCTACGACGGACCCGGTATTCATCGCAATTGCCACTTTTCGGGTTGGAATAAACCCGATGAATATCTCATCGGAAAAGATGGAATTGGCGGTGCGACGGTCTTTATGAATCCCACTTTTCAAAACACGAGTTGGGAAGAACTAGGGGTCCGAAAATTTGTTCACCGCCCCTATGGTTTGACCTCAAACTCTAGATTTCTCAGTTTAACGTTTCGAGATTTAGACGGAAGTTTTCTAGGAAAAGCCAGAACGACTTTTGTATTAAGTCATCCTTTCAATGTGGATGGACACGAATACGTTCATCCTTCTTGGGAAAATGGAGTACGCTCCGACTACCATTTTGCCATGCTTTATAATAAGAGTGGGGGGGGAGCACAGCCCTCTATTGCGATTGGGCGAACCAAGCCGGGCACGCAGGAAGTACTCGTCCCACCTGTCTCCTTCAATCACCACTATCAAGCCCCTTTAATTTGCGACCAAGGATTTCTTTATACCCTCTATTATCAAACATTACCGGCTAATCGGTCTATTGATAATTTCTTGAGAAGAGCAGAACGCGGCGCTTCTTACACGACGCGCTACCAAGGTTTTGGAAAGCTCAGTGGACTACGAGTAGTCAATGGTAATGTAAGCATCACTAGAGTAAATAGCCTCGGTGCTTTAAATGCTGCTAGGCAAAACGCTTATTATATTCAACCGAATGGTGACTTATACATCAAAAGAGTCAAAGTAAACGCAAGTCTTAACGCAGTTGAAACGATTAACATCGGATGGTCGGGTACAGGAAGTTACAGACCCGCCAACTTTGATAACGATGGAGATGGCGTATTAGACCCTATAGAAGCTTTGACCTGTAGAAATGGAAATGATGCCTCCGATTTAGCATTCAACTTCAATAGATCTACGGAGGGCTTTGCCCAAAACGACATCTCTGCTACTAATACTAATAGTTCTGAATCTTGGCTGCTGCGTTCTGATTTTAAGCGAGACCCCTTCATCTACAAGACAGGGCTTTCCTTTCCTGGAAGCCAAGTCAAAAAAATACGAGTTCGGACTTATTCGGAGGTGGCGGGTACGTATCAGTTGTTTTGGGGTAATGAAAATGGTGGTTTTCGGGGAGGCGTTAGTAAAACGGTTAATTATCCTACGCGCAGGAAATGGGTCGAATTAGAATTTGATATGACGGGGAACCCAAATTGGGAAGGAAAAACCATCACGGCGCTTCGGCTAGATTTTCCAGCGGGGCCTAATGGCCGTTACCATTACTGGGTAGATTATATCAAAGGCCCTAGGGGTGGCGAAAACGATGTAGATGGAGACGGAATCTGTAATGATAAAGATGACTCGGACGGAGACGGTGCAACGGATGCCTTCGAACTGAACAATTGTCGCAATCCGTTAGACCCAAAAGATTTAGCTTTGAACTTCAATGGCACAACGGAAGCGTTTAGAATGAACCAAATTTCGGCACATAATACAGCGAGTGGTGTCAATTGGTTACTGCGTGCCGATTTCAAGAACGACCCGTTTATTTACAAGGGAGGGTTCAAATTCAAAGGTAGTGATGTGAAAAAGATTCGGGTGCGCACGTATTCGGAAGCGGCAGGCACGTATCAACTATTTTGGGGCAACGAAGATGGAGGCTTTCGGGGAGGCGTTAGCAAAACGGTATCCTATCCCACCCGCAGGAAATGGGTCGAATTGGAGTTTGATATGACGGGTAATCCCCACTGGGATGGAAAGACTATTACTGCACTGCGCTTGGACTTTCCCGTTAATACGAAAGGTCGGATTCATACTTGGGTCGATTATATTGTGGGCGAGGGAGGCAACGCTAATGATGTGAATGGCAACGGTATTTGCAACGATAAAGAGGACTCAGACGGTGACGGTGCAACGGATGCTTTTGAGTTGAGTAATTGCCGTAATCCGTTAGACCCGAAAGATTTGGCCTTGAACTTCAACAACACTCGGGAAGGCTTCAAAATGAATAAAATTACCGCCAATACCTTGGGTGGTAAAACCCATTGGCTGTTGCGTTCGGATTTCCAAAATGACCCCTTTATCTATAAAACGGGGCTAAAGATGGATGGCAATAAGATTAAGAAAATAAAGGTATGGACTCGATGTCAAACTGCTGGCGTCTATCAGCTATTTTGGGGGAACGAAACGGGTGGCTTCAGAGGTGGTAGAAGTGTAACGGTATCTTACCCCCAAGCTAATAAATGGGTAGAAATAGTATTTGACCCGAGCAATCACCCCGATTGGAAAAACCATACGATTACCGCCATTCGAGTTGATTTTCCAGTGAATACTAGAGGGCAAATTCACACTTGGATAGATTATATTGTAGGAGATACGGGGAATGCCAATGATAGAAATGGCGATGATATTTGTGACAGTAATGGTAATGCGCAAGCCGCAGCGAGCAGCCGACAAGCACCGCAGTTATCTTTTACCGCGTTCCCCGCCAATCGCGAAGTAGAATTGCAATGGTTAACGAATACAGGGTATAAAAATGAACGATTTGAAATAGAAAGAAGTACCGATGGGATTCAATTTGACAAAATAGCGGAAATAACGAATGATGATGATTCCGAAGAAATGGCTTATTTCCAAAATGTTGATAGTCAACCCATCACGGGTACCAATTATTATCGAATTAAGCAAATATACTGGGATGGCACTTATGACTACACAGAGATTCAACAAGTAGATTTTGCGATTGATGTAGAAGCACTTTCGGTTTTTCCAAATCCAGCACAAAATGAGGTGTTTATTAGTCTAAAACCCTATTTGGGCAAAAAAGGACTTTTAACCATCTTTAATCAATATGGACAGGTAGCCAAAAAACAATCGTTATCAACTATCGACAATCCAGTACTACAAATTAATACGGCTGAATTTGAAAATGGACTATACTTCATCAATTTACAAATCGACCAAAATAAAACGTTGACTCGTAAAGTGTTAATTAAACGACTGTATTAAGTGCATATTTATTGAAGGAGAGGTGGACAAGGTTAACTTTGTAGATGTAAAGTACCTTTTTGGGGTGCTTTTTAAAAGTTTTGAAGGGGGGAATCTAGGATTTTTAAATTAGCGGTGTAGCGAATATAATGCTTATTGGGAGCCAGACGTTTATTAAAGTTCAGTAAACGTCCCGCCTTATATCTGACGCACCGCCTTTAAATTCCAGATTCTCCCCTTTGTTGTTCTAAAGAACAACAGCGTGAATGACCGGTTCCACAGTAGGAACAAGCAAAATAGTTCTGGAGATTTATTTTACAAAGTGGCCCTAGAATCGGAGGGAAAACCCGCAACACTTCAAATAACAGAACCGTGAAACGAGTAGGAATATTATGCTCAGGAGACTTACC
>JBCCQK010000554.1:0-5363 GCA_039024375.1 Bacteroidota bacterium | reverse complement strand
GATGTTGGAGCCAACATAGGTCAATTTGCTATCGCTTCTTCCATGTTTTATCCTAAGACACAAATTATAAGTTTTGAACCTGTACAAGAAAGCTTTAGTCTATTGAAAAAAAACACCGAAAACAAAAAAAATATCACGACTTATGGTTGTGCACTTGGTGATGAAAAAGGAACCTTGACTTTCTATCATAATCAACATAGTCATGCGAGTTCTGCGTTGGCTATTAGTGATTTTCAAACGGCTCAAATACCTCAAACACAGCAGTTCAATAAGATTGAAGTACCCGTTCGAAGATTGGATGAATTTGAGGCGCAAATAATTCCACCAGCACTATTGAAGTTGGATGTACAAGGTTATGAAAAGAAAGTTTTAGAAGGTGGACTTAGATTTTTGCAGAAAGTAGATTATCTATTATTTGAAACTTCTTTCGTGAGAATGTACGATGAGGAACCTTTATTCGAAGAAATGCATGAGTTTGTGACTCGACTAGGGTTCACAATTGTTGCACCAGTTGGTACCCTGAAAGCAAATAATCAAATCGTACAGCTAGATATGCTTTACAAAAGGAAATAACATAATTGAAAATCTTATTCTACGGCATCAATTATACTCCTGAACTAACAGGCATAGGCAAATACACGGGCGAAATATCCACATGGCTAGCCCCAAAAGGTCATCAAGTAGAAATAATCACCGCCATGCCTTACTATCCAAAATGGAAGATAACAACAAAATATCGAAAAAAATGGTGGTTTACAGAGGGGATAAATGGAGTCAAAGTTCATAGAACGCCATTTTACGTACCCAAAAAAGTGACGGGAAAATCAAGAATCCTCCATGAGTTTTCTTTCCTATTAGGTTCACAAATACATTGGTTAAAAATGCTCTTTCGCAAACCAGATGTGATCATTGCCATTTGTCCCCCCTTTCATACGGGCTTTGCTGCTTTACTGTATGGAAAACTATGGAACATACCCGTTATTTATCATATACAAGATTTGCAAGTAGATGCAGCCAAGGATTTAGGAATCATTAAAAATCGAAAACTACTCAATCTACTAGTGAAGCTAGAAAGCTGGATTTTAAAGAGGTGTAGATTGGTATCAACGATTAGCGAAGGAATGGTCAAAAAAATCCTAGCCAAAGGAATAGAAAAGGAAAAAGTACTACTGTTTCCCAATTGGGTGGATACTTCTTTTATACAACCATTGCCCAAATCGGCGTCATTAAGGAAAGCGTGGGGATTTAAAGAGGCGGATAAAATAGTTCTGTACTCGGGCAACTTAGGAGAAAAGCAAGGATTGGAACTATTGATTGAGGTAGCAAAACAATTTCAAGTCCAAAAAGATATACATTTTCTAATTGTCGGTGAAGGAGGAACAAAGCAGCGACTGATAGATTTGAGTGAGCAAGATAAGCTGAAAAACATTCATTTTTACCCACTCCAGCCTTACGAAAAATTATCAGCCCTTTTGGCTACGGCCGATTTACATTTGGTTTTACAAAAACGAGCAGCAGCAGATCTAGTGTTACCTTCTAAATTGACGAGTATTTTATCCGTTGGAGGAGTGGCCATTGTTACAGCAAGCGCAGGTAGTACTTTACATGAAGTTGTGGATAAGTATGAAATGGGCATTTTAGTTGAACCTGAATTTATACCATCCTTAGTGGATGGCATCAAAAAAGGGCTTACTACTGATACTACCCAGATTAGTAAAAACGCCAGAAAATATGCCCAAACATTCTTAGCAAAAGATGCCATCCTCTCAAAATTTGAACAAGACTTAAAAACGATTATTTCTACCCCAAAACTAAAATATTCTAAAGCATAAAGCATGAAGAAAAAAGCCCTAATAACCGGCATAACCGGACAAGACGGCGCCTACCTCTCCGAATTCCTTTTAGAAAAAGGATACGAAGTCCACGGCATCAAAAGAAGAAGTTCCTTATTCAATACGGGTAGAATTGACCAATTATACCAAGACCCGCACGAGCAAAACCGACGTTTTGTGTTGCATTACGGCGATTTAAGCGATTCTACGAACATCATCCGCATCATTCAGGAAGTACAACCCGACGAGATTTATAATCTGGGGGCGATGTCCCATGTAAAAGTGAGTTTTGATGCGCCCGAATACGCGGCGGATGTAGATGGAATCGGCACTTTACGAATCTTAGAGGCCGTACGCTTATTAGGTTTAACGGAAAAAGCGAAAATATATCAGGCTTCCACCTCTGAATTATACGGCTTAGTACAAGAGGTCCCTCAATCGGAGACTACGCCTTTTTATCCTAGGTCGCCCTACGCAGTAGCCAAAATGTACGCCTATTGGATAACGGTCAACTATCGAGAGGCCTACAAGATGTTCGCCTGTAATGGCATTTTATTCAATCACGAATCTCCCTTGCGAGGAGAGACTTTCGTTACTCGTAAAATTACGAGAGCAGCAGCAAAAGTGGCTTTAGGTTTACAAGATGCACTATACTTGGGTAATTTAAATGCCAAAAGAGACTGGGGACACGCCAAAGACTACGTTGAGTGTATGTGGAAAATATTACAGCAAGAAACCCCAGAAGATTGGGTTATTGCTACGGGCGTGACAACTACCGTCCGAGATTTTGTGCGAATGTCGTTTCGGGAGATTGGAATTGAACTACAATTTGAGGGCGAAGGGGTGAAAGAAGTTGGATATATCTCAAATATTGATTTAGGTAAAATTCCTACTAACCTAGGCTTTCGATTGCAGGAAGGCCACCCATTAGTGATGGTTGACCCTAAATACTTTCGACCTACCGAAGTAGAACTATTAATTGGTGACCCTTCTAAAGCAAAGCAAAAGCTAGGCTGGGAGCCTAAATATGATTTGCAGGCATTATGTAGTGAAATGGTGCAGGCAGACATAGAGTTATTCCGAAGGGACCAACTATTGAAAGCTGCAGGCTTTGAAATTAAAAATGAATACGAATAAATACTACCAATAATTGCCAATTGCTGAGTCTAAAACCCTACATCCAAAAAGCGACCGCTTAGCTATGACTGCTTCAAAAACAACAGACATACACCCTTCATTGAAAATTGATACCCGTAAAACTTCAATTGAGCATTCTGAGCGTAATTTTTTCTCTGAACGCTTCCAAAAAAGTACGCTTTTCACCGATGTATTTAGCTTAAACATTAGTTTAGTTGTAGGGCTTTTCATTGCAGGATTTGATATAACAATGTTTGTGGCAAACTATTTCGTTTGGATAGCCTTCTTTATCTCGGCTAATTCTATATGGTTAACAATCGCCATGTATAATGATCTTTATAAATGGTACGAAATTATCAAGCCTCGCCGAAAAGTCAGAGAAATTCTTTACGTGAATGGTATCTTTTTCGCTGTTTTATCTAGCTTATACTACTACGTGTTTTTTCCTGTTTTTTATGTTAATTTCTTATTACCGGCAATGTTGTTATTTTTTATTGTCAACACAATTAGCCATTTACTGTTCCGAAAACACTTTCAGCGTAAAATGCCGTTATTCAAGTACATCATCGTTGGGGGAAAACCAGGGACGTTAAACTATATTCAGCAAACTTACCAAAATACCTATAAGAAAAGTGTCTGTTTGGGAGGGTTTGCCAACGACCCAACTACTAGTTGTTTGTGGTTGGGGGACTATACACAACTTAAGCGGTATGTCAAGCAAAACCCTTTTGATAAGCTATTTTACGTTTACAGTGACTTAAAGAAGAAAGAAATTAAGCGCATTATGGAGCTATGTGAAAGTCGATTCATTGATTTCGAAATAGTTCCAAGAGAGATTGACTTAATTGAGGGAGAGACAAGATTAATTTCTGAATCAAATTTACCTACACTGGCACCACAAATCGAACCATTACAGCGATTGAGGAATAAAATCGTAAAAAGAACTTTTGATATTGTATTTTCTTTAGCAGTAATACTATTGGTGTTTCCTTGGTTGGTTCCAATTGTTGCTATTTTAATAAAACTAGAATCCAAAGGGCCTACTTTTTTTGTACAGTCTCGAACAGGTTATTGGAATAAACCATTCGGATTCATTAAATTCCGCTCAATGACGGTCAACGATGAATCAAATGTAAAACAGGCAACTCGTAATGACACCAGAGTTACCAAAATTGGACGTTTCTTGCGTAAAACGAGCCTTGATGAAATGCCGCAATTTTTTAATGTTATAAAAGGAGATATGTCAGTGGTCGGTCCTCGACCACATATGCAAAAGCACACAGAAGAGTATTCTGACCTAATTGAGACTTACTTAGTTCGGCATCGAGTTAAACCAGGTATCACAGGATGGGCGCAAATAAATGGATACAGAGGACCTACTGAAACGTTGGATAAAATGGAAAAAAGAGTGCAATACGATGTACACTACATGAAAAATTGGACCATTATCATGGATATTCGCTGCGTTATTATGACGGTTATTAATATGATTAGAGGAGAAAAAAATGCAGTCTAGAAAAAAGTATTTCGCTATTCTACTAGCATTTCACACTGGATGTTTTACGATATTTGCTCAAGATGTATCTCATTTCGGTAATCTTGGTTTGATTTATACCCCCTCAGCTTATTTGACAAATTGGGGAGACTTGTACATCGGTATTACTCATTATCCTGCGAAGACTTCTTACACATTTGAGCAAGGCGAAAGTGCGGAACGGTCCTTCCTAGCACACCTTGGTTTTTTGCCCTTCGGAGAGTTTACATTGAAACTAACCAAACCATATAATTCTAGTGATAAAAACTACGGCATAGGTGATAGGTCGGTGTCCTTCCGACTACAAGTTTTAAAAGAAACAAAAAATCGCCCCGCACTTTTAGTCGGTACCCAAGACCCTTTCGCCGTTTCCTCTTTCTTCAATACCAACTATGCGGTCCTATCCAAAAAATACCAACTCAAAAATCTAGAATTCAATGCTAATGTAGGCTACGGCTTCAAAATTGAAGAAGCACAGGGCCATATTCTACAAGGCATCTTCGGAGGCATACAAGCAAAGTAGCGACAAATACGTACCATGATTGAATACGACGCTGAGCGTATCAATCATGGAGTAGGTTATCAATACAAACTGGGTAAGAGCAAATTTGGCATTGATGGACGGGAGGTGTTTGTCGGCTACTTTGATTTTTTACGGGAATCGAAAGACAAAATTCGATGAGATTTAGCACAGTTTTCTTTTTCTACTTGTTATTCAATTACTGCCTACTGCATGGACAAGCTAGCAGTGATTTATCAAATGGGAACGATGAAAATTACACCGCCCCCAACCAACTCGGCAGCAACGGCCTAATTTATACCCCATCCGCCTATCTAAACCCGTGGAAAACGATAGACCT
>JBCCQK010000553.1:0-5378 GCA_039024375.1 Bacteroidota bacterium | reverse complement strand
CTTCTACTCCCGCTTTTTTAGTAATATCTTCAAATTGCAAATTGCCTTTATTGAGATATAATTTATTGGGTACATCATTTCCCGTAAAATAAATATCCGCTAGTCCATCTTGATTGATGTCGCCAATGCCCACTCCACCACCGTTATAAACGTAGTTGAATTGAGCAAAAAAATTATCAAAATTTTCTTCAATCTTATTATTGAATTGCAAGCCACTTTTGGACGCATCAACCAATTGGAATAAAGGATTCGCAGCAGTTTCTACTATATCATCCGATGAATCTTTTTTTTTCTGACAAGCCGCTAGCGACAGCACTAATGCAAGTACTAGATAAAAGCAACGTGTTTGAAAAAATGATGGACTCATAGATTGATTTTAGAGGTCAGAGGTCAGACCACCAGCCCGAATGCTTCTGGCGGGCGGGCTTTGTTGTCAGAAGTCAGATAGCTCGGTTCTAAAATCTGACTTCTGACAATCCGAAGGATGGTCTCACTTCTGACAGCGTAGCGGTCTAATAACCCGGATTCTGCACCAAACTAGGATTCAAATCCAATTCTCTTTGGGGAATGGGCCACCTAACGTGGAAAGGCTGGAAATTCACTCCCGGGTTACCAGAATTACTCCATTGTGGTTCGTCAATGGCTCTTACGGTTTCTTCGTAGATACCCATTCTGATTAAGTCATCCTTACGATGTCCTTCAAAGCACAACTCCCTTCTTCTTTCTTGTTGTAAGGCAAACATGAAGTCACTTTGACTCATCATCTCAAAGTTAGGAACAACACTACCGTCACCACCTCTTGCTCTCGCTCGAACTTGGTTGATAGCATCCAATGCCTCTGGAGTTGGCCCGTTATTGGCACCACTCAAAGCCTCGGCGTAGCTCAACAATACGTCGGCATAACGCAAATATTGGAAATCGAAAGGAGAATCGTACAAGAAGTTATTAGGCTTTGGCTTCTGCCATTTCCAAGGTCTCCAAGCTGCCTTACCAATAATGGCACCGTCATCGTTGTTGACATTGATTCTAGCTACATTTTGCTCAAAACGTACGTCACCTTCTTCGTAGCTATCCGCTAAGTCGTGGCTAATGTATTCCGTTCCCCAGCCACCGCCGTTTTGCTGCGAACCATTAGGCCCCATGTAACTACCAACGGTACTGCCTTCACCCAAACCAGGACCTTCAAAACCGATGGTAAAGACAATCTCGTCGTTATTATCGTTGGTATAAATAAATACGTCACCGTAGTTGTCCAATAAACGATATACTTTACTGTCAATAACATCTTTAAACTCTGCTGCCGCTAAAGCGAATTTATCCGATTGATTCAAAGGTGCACCCGTCATTTGTAAATAAACTTTGCCCAATAAAGACTGTGCTGCTCCCTTGGTGGCACGTCCACCACCTTGACCTTCGGGCAATACACTCGCCGCAAATTTTAGGTCTTCTATAACAAAATCGTACACTTCTTGCGGCGTCGCTTGTGGAATATCTAAGTTTTCCAAACTCAATACTTCGTTCTTAATTAACGGTACATTTTCATAAGTTTTTACCAAACTGAAGTAGTACATAGACCGAATAAATCGTGCTTCGCCAATTAATACCTGCGCCGATTCGGGACTAATCTTATCGGCATCCATTGCACTGATTCTGTCTACGACACCATTTGCCGTATTAATGCCTTTGTAATGCTCTCGCCAGATGCGCTCAATGGGCTCTAAAGAGGGCGTGATTTGAGATAAGTGCAGCTCTCGACGACCACCACCTGCCCAACCGGGCGTATTCAATTCGTCAATTCCTTTCATATTCCAATGGATGGGCACACCCGTAAGGTCAAAAGCACCACCTGACTGCAAGGAAGAGTAAGCTCCAATCAAAGCGATTTCGGCATCTTGAAAATCGTTAAAGAAGGTTTCTGGAGCAACAAAAATGGTGGGTTCTTCGGTTAATAACTCGTCCACACAAGCACTATTCAATAATAGCATTGGTGCGAGGAGTAACCCTAAACCCAGTTTTTTAAAAGTATTCATATCTTAATTTTTAGATTATAGAACCGAGAGTAGAGATTAGAGAGTAGAGACTGTTCAGTTACTTGCGTGGTCTCTTTTCTCTCCATGAAATGGTCTCTATTCTCTATTCTTGAAATTAGAATCCAACATTAACACCCACTCGGTAAGTTCTCATTCTAGGATAAGAATCGAAATCCAAACCGGGCGTCAATTGGTTAAAGCCAACACTTACGTCGGGGTCAAAGCCTGTGTAGTTCGTCCATACGTAGAGGTTATCAACGGAGGCATAAACTCTTAGCGTACTCATACCCAATTTTTCTAATCGAACCTTTGGAATGGTGTAACCAAAAGTAATATTCGCTAGACGAAGGAAAGAACCATCTTCGATGAAGAAAGAGTTACTATCGTCACCTGAACCACCATCACCAGTACCCCAAATACTCCAAATCTCGGTATCGGGATTAGTAGGTGTCCATCGGTCACGGACTGGGCCAAACTTATTAAAGAAAGGGATAGCGGTAGAGTAACCTCTTGCCTTGTTATTATTATAGACCTCGTTGCCTACGCTGAAAGAAGTGAAGACAGATAAGTCAAATCCTTTGTAAGAGAAATTATTCGTTAAACCACCGAAGTAATCTGGCTGTGAATTTCCTAGAATCGTTCTGTCGTTGGCATCAACCACACCGTCACCGTTGAGGTCTTTGAATTTGATAACTCCTGGGCGATACTTAGATACCCCCGCACGAGTCTGAACACCGTCGTTTAAAGTGAACCACTCTTCGTCGTTTCGACTGAAGTCTTCCATAATGGCCGCCGATTCTTCTACGGATAATCCTTCAAATTCTTTGAAATCTTCGTAGTTGTACAAGCCATCTACTTCGAAGCCATAGAAAGAACCTAAAGGCTGACCTACCTGAATGATGTAATCGTTTCGGTGTTCTCCAATGGAAGATACGGTAAAGCTCTCGGCGTCACCTAAATCCAATATTTTGTTTCGGTTGAAACTGATATTGAAGCTAGTTGACCAGTTAAAGCCATTTCTAACAATGTTCTGCGTATTCAAAGAAAACTCCCAACCCTTGTTCTCTACTTTTCCTAAGTTCTTGAACGCAAAAGTAAATCCAGAGGTAAAAGGTACAGGTACTTCCAATAATAGGTCTTCGGTTTGCTTATTATAGTAATCCAAGTTTAAGAAGACTCGGTCTTTGAATAGTCCCAATTCCAAACCTACATCCAATTGGGAAGTTGTTTCCCAAGTTAAATCGGGATTGGCCAATCTATCGGGACCTAAACCTGGTTGTCTAGTATCATCTGTGATGTAATTAGCTAACACGTAAGACGCTAGTGAGCGGTATAAACCAATTTCTTGGTTACCAGATTGACCGTAACTGGCTCTCAATTTCATACTACTAATCGCATCAATATCTTTAATAAGGTCTTCCTCTCCAATTCTCCAACCGATGGCGGCCGATGGGAATAATCCCCATCTAGCACGTTCGGAGAAACGAGAAGAACCATCATATCGAGCCGTTACCGTAAATAAGTACTTTTCGTCTAGGGTATAATTCACCCGACCCAAGTAAGAAACTAGACCCCATTCGTTACGATTAGAGCGAGAGGGTAAAACTTCCGCACCCGCTGCTAAATTATCTAAGTTGATACCTGGAATGGCGAAATCAATCGTCTCCGTTCGGAGAGATTCCGAAGTACTTCCTTGTTGCGTAAATCCACCTACAACGTTAAATCTGTGAATACCGAAGTCCTTTTTGAAGGAGATAGTATTTTCGTTCAACCATCCTAAACGCTGGTTCGAACCAATAATGGCTCGACCGTTTGTAGCTTGTCCCCAACCAAAATCTCCTGGATACCATGCCTTACCTCGATAAGCGTATAAGTTTCCAGAAAAAGAAGTCCGCAGCGCTAACCCTTCAATGGGTTCAAAAGATAGAAAAGCACCACCGAAAGAATTGAATTCGTTGTTCGTATTTAAAGTTTCATTGACCAATTTTTCTGGGTTTACAATGTCTCCGTCTCTATCGGAGAGTAAGATACCATTCTCATCGTATTCGGCCTCGCCCCGTCTTCGTAAGCCTTGTACAGGAGAGAATAAAGAAACGTTCGTCAAGAGTCCGTTTCTACCATTTCTACTTTCTGTGGACGCAGAAATAACGCCACCTCTTTGGCTAAATCCGATATTAATATTAATACCACCACTTAATTTATCGGTAATTTTCTGATTGATTTTTAAATTACCAGAATACCGCTCAAAGAAGGAAGTATTAATAATCCCTTGTTGGTCAATGAACCCGAAAGAACCAGAGTAGGTCGTTTTGTCCGTTCCACCCGATACGGATACTTTGTAATTCTTCAAATTGGCTCGGCGCAACACCTTATCTCTCCAATCGGTAATAATTAACCGTGGGTCATCCAATTGCACCTCATTACCCAAGTTATCTCGATATTGCGTGGTATATTGGTTAGTCGGGTCATTTGGGTCCCAAGGAAAGAATTCGTGCCAGAAATCGACGTATTCCTGTGGATTCAATAAATCAATATTCCTAGCAATTTCAGAAACACCGAAGAAAACATCCAAACTGGTTTTTGCTCTACCTTTTTTACCGCTTTTGGTAGTAATCAAAACCACCCCGTTCGCTCCTCTAGCACCGTAGATTGCCGTAGCAGAAGCATCTTTTAGTACTTCAATGGACTCAATGTCACTCGGGTCGATAGAGGCTAGGGGAGAGGTGGAACTGTTCCCCAACCCCACATTGGTACTTTGGCTAGAACCGAAAATGGGGAAACCGTCAATCACGTATAATGGGTCAGAACTGGCGTTGATAGAAGTACCACCCCGTACTCTGACCTTCATACTGGCACCTGGGCCACCTTCAGAGGCCACCACTTGTACGCCCGCTGCTCGAGCCGCCAAGCCTTGCTCGAAGGAAATAGATTGAACTTTGGTTAGTTCTTCCCCTTTAATAGAGGAGACAGAACCCGTTAAATCTCGTTTAGACACGGCACCATACCCCACGACGACTACTTCGTCTAATTGGGTAGCATTTTCGGCCATAACGACATTTAAGGTACTTTGGCCATTAACGCTGATTTTTTGGTCCAAAAAACCCGTGTAAGAAAAGACGAGCGTTTGATTACCGTCTTTTAGGTCAAGCTCATAATTACCGTCAAAATCAGTAGCAGTACCCACACCGCTACTGCCATCCACGAGGATGTTTACCCCAATTAATGGTTCGCCCTCGGAAGTAACTTGTCCCGTTACTTTGAATTGCGCATAGAGTCCCGTTCCAAGGAAGGAGAGGAACAGTAGCACTAGCATTTTTCTCTGATAGAGAAACAAATGGCTAATGTTTT
>JBCCQK010000552.1:0-5414 GCA_039024375.1 Bacteroidota bacterium | reverse complement strand
GTCGGCGAGACACCCGCAAATCGTCGAAATAATCCGTTCCAGCCCGTAGCATCAAAGACAATGCAGGGGTAATTTGGTAGGTAGTGGACACTCGACCAAACAAGCGGTCTTTGCTAAATCCATTCAGATTTTCGTTGACAATCAACCAAGGATTGTCCGCCCAAGAGAAGATATTTCTTTGCGAAAAGTTTTCGCCACCTTCCGCCCAGTAATTGCGTAGCCAATCCAAATCCACGTTATTGTAATTCCACAATAACGTGTACATCACGCCTTGGCTACCGTAGCCCGCCACGGGTACGTTGTCACTTTCACTTCGGATGTAATTGGCGGTTAAATCTACCGTCCACTTGTCGGAAATTTTATAGGAAGAATTAAAACTTAGGTTGTTTCTTTTTAGGTCGGTATTTGGTACCATCCCTTCGTTATAAGAGTTGCCGTAAGACAAGCGAAAGCTCCCTTTATCGTAGCCGCCCGTTACCGAAATTTGGTTGTTCAACGCCAATCCCGTTTGGAAAAAGTCGTTGAAATCAAACCGTTGGTCAAAGGGTAATTCTTCGCCATTTTCAAAATTGGGGCTACCATCTTGGGCAAGCACGTTTCCATCGTTCAACTTAGGACCGAAGTTGGTACCAAAATCAGGGAAGTAAGTCAATCCCCAACCACCTCCGTACTGCCGCTGGATGTCGGGCAAGACCAAAGGTTGGCTGAACATGGTGGAAGACGAAATCGAAACGCCTAAACCTTGCTGTCCTTTACCCGATTTGGTGGTAATCAAAATCACCCCATTGCCCGCTCGGGAACCGTACAAAGCGGAAGCCGCGGCCCCTTTCAATACCGAAACGGATTCGATGTCTTCGGGATTGATTTCTGCTGCCCCGTTGCCGTAATCCGTGGGTAGATTAGCTTGGTCGGTATTGCCGCCTCCTACGCCAAAAATATTGTTGTTAATCGGGATGCCATCCACGACAATCAAGGGGCTGTTGTCGTTGATATTCAAGGAACTCTCTCCCCGAATCACCAAACGATTACTACTGGTCAAACCGTTGCTGGCGGAAGTGGTTTGTAAGCCCGCCACTTTTCCCGTCAAGCCGTCAAGCATATTATTGCCCGCACGGACATTATTTAATGCCCTGCTATCGACGGTCTGTACGGCGTAGCCCAAGGCCTTTTCCTCTCGTTCGATGCCCAAGGCCGTTACGACTACTTCTTCCAAAGCGACCCCCTCGGTCATGGTAATATCTACTACGTTTCGGCCATCTATTGGTACTTCCCTATCTTGAAAACCAATGTAAGACATTACTAAAGTGCCCTCCAAAGTGGAGACTTCCAGTTCGTACTTTCCGTCAAAATCGGTAACGGTTCCTTGGGTCGGACGCCCCAATTCGTACACGTTGACCCCGATGAGTGGGCTGCCCGCCGCTTCGTCGGTAATCGTACCCGAAATGCGGTACTGTGCTTGCAAACTAATCGTTAAAAGTAAAAACAACGTTAGTAAGCCCCCCACTAAAACGGGCGGTTTTGGTAAATGTAAGTTCAAAATCATTGTTTAAGGTTTCGTTAGAAAACTAGTGTGAACGCTTATTTTTTTTGAGTTAAATCAAAATGCAAAACTAGGTAGGGACGACGGAGCAACGCACGGAAAACGCATTAAGGTTTATTGAAATTTAGGTTGGATGGATGTTAAACTAGACTGGCTTTTTGTGGGTTTTCTTAGCTTTTTTTTTTACACAACAGGAGGAGATTTTAATTTCAATTAATAGTGAGTTAAAGAACTAAATTTTGCTACATCATCAAAAACCTCCCCGTAAGCACCCGCCATTTCAGACCAACCAAAATGAGCCAAAGTATATTGCTGCACTTGCTGACTAAACTGCCGAAGTGCTGCAGGCTGCTGCAAAATATCATGGATGGTCTTGACCCAAACACTAGGTTGCTCAGCTGGTAACAAATACCCATTTTGACCGTCTTGAATTGCATTGGTAATACCCTCAATGCCCGATGCGACGACGGGCGTCCCCATGATGGCCGCTTCTAAAGCTACCAAGCCGAAGCCTTCCATATCCCCTTCGATGCGGCGGTTGGGCATAACGAATAAATTGGCGGCTTGTAGGAGTTGTTGGACTTCTAGAAAAGGTAATTTTCCCAGTTGGAACACTCGATTTTTATTGGCGGGCAATTGAACAGCCGCCGCCAAATCAACGGCATCGCTTTCCATCGAAAAAAGAATGGCGAGCTGTTTTTGCATAGATGGGGGTAAATACTGGAAAAGTGCTGGCGTTTTGTTGTTGTTCGGTCCGATGATGAGCAGAATGGTATCGGTTTCCAAAAGTGGCATTACTTTCTTGACAAACCACGAAAATCCTTTGCGTCTAACGGGCCGCCCCATAGTGACCAGTATCTTCTTTTGTCCCAAATCTATCCGATGTTTTTGCTGGAAATGGGCGAGAAAATGTTCGTCTTTGGGGACGTAGGCTAATTGGTGGTCCACCCCATTGTTCACAACAAAGGTTTTACCGACCCCGATGTTTCGTACTTCACAAGCCTCCGCCGTCGCTTTACTCACGGCAATCAATCCGTCCAATAAGTTCAAGCGTTTCTGGATAAATCGTTGGTACCACCGATTGGGAAAAACAACGTCTAAACCGTGAACCGTCGCTATAATTTTAGCCTTTGTCCACTTTTTGATGGGAGCGACAAAACTGGCTAGTAGCCCTTCGTTGACGTAAACCAAGTCAATGTCGGAGTGTTGTTGAAAAATAGCTCGAATACGACTTTGGAGTTTCCGAAAAAAACGAAAGCGCCCCTCTTGATTGTCATAAATCAAATCAATGAGTTCGTGCTGCTGCGACAAACGGGAATGCAGTTCGTAGGCGTGTCTTTCCATGCCACCAATGGCGGGCGGAAACTTATGCGAAATGAATAAAATCTTCATACAGTTTGAGGTTCGACTTTCGTCAATTTAGGGTAAATCAGTAAGCAACTTAGGCAACCTAGTCCTAACCAAAATAACTGCCGCGTTCGTCGCAAAATGGAAACGACTACCCACGTACTACCGCCGCTAATCCCCGCCAATGTGAGCATCAATTTATTACCGTATTCTTCTACCCCAATTTGTCCTGGAATGAAAGCGCCCATACTTTTGAAGCAGGTAATGCCCACTTCCAACAAAATGGCTTTCCATAACGTAATTTTAATTCCCAAGAAGGAAAGAATGAGGTACATTTCGACGGCGCCCATTATCCAATGAAAAAAGGAGAGCCAAAAGGCAAGGACTAATCGCCCTCGGTACCGCTGGTAAAATGTTGCCATCAACTCGTTGATTTCCTCTACTTTCGGTAGCATTTTGTGCAAAAAAGGATAGTCGAGCCGTTTGGCCAAATACCTCAACGCCCGAAATAGCCACAGCGAAGGGTGGACAAAGGCTAAAAAAATGCTGACAAAAAAAAGCACCAATACGAATAGCGGCCAAAGGTAATTGCCGAAGGTGCCGATATTGACGGATGGGTCGATTAATCCAAAAGGGAGGAGTAGGAAAAGGGCAACCATCGACAACATAATCAGTATTCTCGATAGCAAAATGGACGTTACCCCCGCTTTGTAAGCAACCCCCGCTTTTTTTAATAGATAGATTTTGGCCGATTCGCCCCCGATGATATTGGTTGGGTTTATCACGGCGAGCGTTTCCCCGATTAAGCGATAATTGAACAGTTGAAAAAGGGATAAATGGGTGGCGTTGGGTAAACACAAATACCAAGCAATGGTCGCCATCAAATACGCCGAACCAGAGACGAGTAACAGCCAAACAAATTGCCAACCGACTTTTGTTAAGTGAAGGCTGACTAGCTGGAAATCTATCTGCCCGACGAATAAGGCTAGAAAGGTGCAGCCCAGTAGTAAGGCTATTAATTTATAAATGGTTCTTTTTGACAAATCGTTTGTGTTTAGGGATGCTAAGCTGCAACTGCCTGCCGCCGTCCCTGCAATAATTTTAAATCTTCCAAATACTGCGCCACCAAACTATCCCAATTAAAAGGTGCTACCAATGCTAGACTTTCTGCTTGGAATTGTTCGTATAAATGGGGCTGTTGTAGCAGTTGTGTAATGTGGTCAAAATAGTCCCGCGGATGATTGGGTTCACACAAAAAGCCATTGATGCCGTGCCGTATGAAACTTTTGGAACCGCCCCCATTCGCAATCACGCAGGGCAATCCCGAAGCCATCGCTTCCACGACTACGTTTCCGTAAGTTTCCGTAATGGAGGTAAAGAGAAAAACATCCGCCGAAGCGTAATAAAAGGCTAAGTCAGTATGACTTTGATTGCCTAAAAAATAAGCGTTGGGCATTTGTTCTTGCAAGGCTGCTTGGGCTACTCCTTCGCCCACAATCAGCAGGTTGTAGGGGCGACCTTTGGCTTCGTTTAGTTGGTAAAAACGAATCAAGGTATCTAAGTTTTTCTCCCAAACTAATCGACTGACAAACAAGATGTTAGGTTTATGGTTGCCCGTTATTTTTTGCAATCGAGGTTTATCTTTTTTAGTCGGCGAAAACAACTGCTGGTCGATGCCTCTTTGCCAGATTTTCATGTGACCCGTTTCGTGGTCGTAGCCCGCCAAGTAATCCACCATCTCCTGCGTAGGTGCATATACCAAGTCACAATTATCGTAAAAATATTTGGACCGTTTGGCAATTCGATTGACCGTCGGTTCAATCAAAAAAGGCGTACTTTTTAAGTAGTAAGCCACGTAAGACAAAAAGTGCGTATGGTAAATGCTAATAACGGGAATATTTTTTTTGTCGGCGTACCGCAGCGCAAAATGCCCCATCGGAGAAGGCGTGGCGATGTGAATAATATCTGGTTGAAAATCATCCAATTGCTGCGTCGTACTAAAACTGGACAAAAAAGGCAGCACTATGCGGTAACTGGCATTGAAGGGAATGGTCAAAGCGGGCATGGTACGAACGGGAAAACCAATAGCCTGCTTGGGTGGTACGCCACAAAAAAACAAAAACTCGAACGTTTCTTGGGGGATTCGATTGATGATTTGATACATGGTCCGAACGGCACCGTCGTAGTTTTCTTCTAAAGTCTCCGCAAAAAAAGCAACTTTTATTTTTGGCATATTTTCTATTTTATTTAGGGAGCAGGTAAGAAATAATCTACCCAATTGACGGGGTCACTTCGGTGTGCCCCCGTCAATTTTTGGGTAGGTTTTTTTTTACCGATTCCCCAACCTAATTCCATTACAAATAATTTAAAATCAATGGATTAGGCAGTCATAAAAAAGATATGCTCCAAATTCTGCAAGTCGCAAAAATAGTGGCCTAGTGTGTCGTTCGCTCTCTTTGTTTTTTAATAAATGATTAATTCAATGGTCCATTTGTGTGAATGTGTTGCATTAAAGGAGAGTTGTGAG
>JBCCQK010000551.1:0-5423 GCA_039024375.1 Bacteroidota bacterium | reverse complement strand
AACACCTTGCCCAAGAAGAGCAAGACCTTTTATTAGACACGCTGCCATTAGTGACGGTTTTAATTGCGGGCGCCGATGGAAAAATTGAAGTAAGTGAAACGAGTTGGGCAGAGAAACTGACGGATATTAGAAGCTACGCTAACGAACCCGAGCTGAATAGTTTTTACGAAAAAGTGCACACCAATTTTTCCGATAGAGTAAGCTACTTGTCTAAAACAATTCCCGCAGAAACCGACGAAGGGACGCAAATCATTGTGGATAAATTGGCCGATTTGAATCCAATTCTAGCTAAGTTGCCACATAGTATTGCTGCTAAATTATACAAAAGTCTAACGTCTTTTGCCAAGCACGTTGCTCGGGCAGACGGTGGTTTTCTGAAGATGTGGAGTATTTCCAAAGAGGAAAAAGCGCTGATTGATTTGCCGATGCTTACACCGATTGAAATGCCTGAAGAGGAAGTGTAGCCTTTTTTATAGATGATGAGTGATGAGTGATGAATGATAAATGATAAGGATTATTCGTTATTTTCGACAGACTAAGTGGCTTATTTACAGAAAACATTATGTCTCCTGCTAAAAAAATAGCCGACCAATTTCGAGAAGTCTATCTCAGCGGTCAGTGGATTGCTCGTACTAATTTAAAACAAGAACTGTCACAGGTTACTTGGCAAGAAGCCCAGCAAAAAGTGGGCGATTTAAACACGATTGCTATATTAGCTTATCATCTGAACTATTACGTCGCAGGAGTTGCCGAAGTTTTAGAAGGAAAGCCGTTAAGCATTCGAGATAAATACAGTTTCGAAGCACCAATGCTGACCTCACAAGCCGATTGGGAACAGCGACAAACTCAAATGTGGCAAGATGGTGAACGTTTTGCCCAACTGGTTGAGCAACTGCCGAATAAGATTCTGTATGGTGACTTCGTTGACCCACAGTATGGGACTAATTTTCGCAATTTGACGGGAATGATTGAGCATTGCTACTATCATTTGGGACAAATTGTGCTGATTCGGAAATTGTTGAAGACGGGAAATTTCTGAAGAATGCCAGTGACTAGACGAATGCTACTTATTAAATTTAGTTGGCTTTGCCACTGTTGCAAAAAAAAATTCCAATAAAACTCACATTCAGAAACGGAAAAAAATAAAATTACATCTTCAAAGTTTCAACTTGTTGATTGTCAGTATTTTTAAATTTTGAATTTGTAATTTTAAATTTTACATTTTCCTCAAACTTTTCCATAATGCTTAAGAAGTTCCTTATCGGCTTCGCCGTTGTCCTCGCTATTTTAGTAGCGGGCTATTTCTTCTACATTAACAGTGGTATGGAGTTGCCACCAGAAACCGACGCTGTAGTGGAAAAGGTTATGGCTATGGAAACGCTACCCGAATTAGTAACGGGAGAATCGGGGTATGCCGAAAATGAAGGGGTGAAAATTTGGTACGAGAAAAAGACGCCAATCGATTCTATGCGGGGCACTATTCTTCTAATAATGGGGCATAGTTCAACGGGGCTAATTTGGAGTAATGATTTCTGTCAACCCTTTTTGGATGCAGGTTATCAAGTTATTCGCTACGATAATCGAGGAGTGGGTAACTCGGATTGGATAGACAATTGGGATGAAGATAATCCTTATGATTTGGAGGACATGGCCAAAGACGGTATGGCTGTTTTAGATGCTGTGGGCGTGGAAAAAGCACATATTGTAGGAGCCTCTATGGGCGGTATGATTGCACAACGAGTCGCTATTTCCCACGCTGACCGAGTCGCTTCCTTGACTTCCATCATGTCGTCTGGCTACATGTTTGACCCCGAAATGCCGCAAGCGGACCCCAAAGACATGCAAGACTTTATCAAATTGGGGCTAAAATATTTGATTCCTCCGACGGAAGAAGGTGCCATCCGTTTCTCTATTGGTATTCCTGAATTGCTAAGAGGTAGCGGCGATTACGTCAACGAATACGAAAAAACCGCCATCCGAACCCTCTACGAATTGCGTAAGCGCAAAGGATTCAATCCCTCCGTTGGCGACCACCACACTGCTGCCATCCAAGCGTCTGGTTCTCGCCTCGACGAGTTAGGACAAATCAAAGTACCGACCCTCATTATTCACGGCAAATCGGACCCTCTCGTACTATTTGAACATTGTCAGAAATACGCACCGTTGATTCCTCAAGCCAAAAAACTCTACATTGATGGCATGGGACACGACCTACCAAAGGCCTACTACTCGCAGATTCATCCCGCTATTTTGAGGAATATTGTCGAAGCGAGTTAAGATTCCTTTAATAGAATCTGCTCTAGTTCGGCTCTCAATTCTTCTTCGTTTGGAAGGTATAACAAAAAAAGTAAAATGAAACTACCTTCGACCTATCTGACTCGTAATCGTCGAATCCGTAATCTTATCGTCCTCCGCCAGCATAAACGCTTTGCTCAATACGACGGACAGCCCTCTATCTCCCTCAAAAGGTAAGAAAATCCCTTCGGTTTTACTATCTTTTTTTCGAGAGGGGACGATACACAAATACTGGTCATTGGGTTCCATCAAAATATTGGTACTACCAATATGGATTTTGTAAGTACGCCGTTTTCCTTCCACTCGAAGAAATTTGCCATCAATAGTTGCCTTATCCCGAATTTTCAAACGAGGAATCAATTTTTCCAAAACGGCCTTTCGGGTTTTGGCCATTTCCGACAAATTGCCAAACGAATAGGCCTGCCAGTAATCGTGATGTTGACGTAAGCCGCCATTGTCCTGCCATTGCGGGTCGTTGCCGACACTTGCTACGCCGACAAACATATCTACATCTCGCATGATTTCCGAAAAGACCAATTTGGGGACGTCGATTAAGTTGACGGTGTCGTTTTCGTTCTTGAAACGCACTTGGTCCGTTGTCACGTAATTCCAAATTCCCGCATCGTTGAAGGCGTCGTCTTCGTTCAGTTCCCCAATCCAAAATTCCGCCGTTAGTCCGTAAGCGGGAATTTTAATCTGCGCCGTTTCGTCGTAGCGTCCGTCGTCGTAAGCGCCCATTAAGGAATATTTCCAACCTCTGAGTCCCGCTAGTGCATTGAATTGGTGTTGTTTCAAAATATGCGCCGCCATTCGATTGCTGTACAGTCGGGTGTTCACCTCCGCATCAGTTAAAATATAGACTTCACGGTAAGCCTGTTTGAACGGTTGCCGAATTTGCCAAGTCTCCAATTGGTCGCGCCACGCTAGTACTTCATCGGTCGTTGCATCGACGGGATGCCATAGGGTAACGAATGTTTTATCCGTTGTTTCAATAGCTCGGTTGTCAATAGTTCGCCATTCACTTTCGGAATAAAAAGCGGGCGTTGTATTTTCGTCATCGTGCAAATTCCAAATCAACCGTTTGGTTATAAACCCCATCAAACCGTGGTCGAGGTAGTAGTTTTTAAAGTCCTCGTAAGTCCACCGACGATTTTGGATGTAATTGCGGTAGATGCGGTCTCGTTGTGCCGTTAGGTATTTTTGAATCAACTTGACTTCCGCTTTGGCAGCTTTTAGTCGGTCGCGGTATTTTTTGGCTTGTTTGACAAAGGCGGGAACCGACTTTTGTATTTTTCCGTCGGGCTTAATCCAGGTAGTTGCGATTTTCCCAATCCCCGCAATTTTTACCACAAATTGATAATCACCGAAGGTCCACACTTTTTTACCATCTACCAACCCATAATCGGGAACGGCAATATCTTCGATTTCGGCGGCACTGACACCTAATTTTTCCGATTGCTCGGTAACGTATTTTTCAATTAATCGGCGAGTGTTACTTTGCTGAACTTTTAGTTTCAAACGGGATAGATGACTTACGCCCACCAAGCCTTTCGATTGCGCTAATACATAAATTGCCGCATTGCCCACGGCCGCCGCTGCGGGTCCCACCGATGGTATTTTTTTGAAAGCACGTTCGGTCACTCTTGCTAGTAAATCTAGTGTTTTTTTATCGTGAAATTGAACGAGCGACCACACCAATCCTTTCAGTAAATTGCTATTTTTACTATCTATAAAGGTGTAACTGTCGTACTCGTGTGTCCTTGTACCCCACCGATAGGTATGTGTCTCTTTGACTTCTTTTAAAAACACGAAGTTTTCTAACCATTGCCAAATCAACGGTTTAAAGTTCTTGCCCAAAGCATCGACGTGCACTTTTGCCGTTTTAAGATACTTCTTAGTGGGTTTGCCACCGTTGACCATTACGGCTAGATGGAAGAGTTGATACCATTCGTTGCGCTGTACTTCGGGGAGTGGATGTACCGATTTATTGACCGCTACGCCCCAGGCGTCGTCATTGGACAGGGCAAATATGGGTACTACTTTTTCGCCACTTTGCGCTTGCAAAAGATGGTCAATTTTTAATCGTAGTTTTTTGTAATCGGGTCCGTAGGTATAGTCTTTCTGTAGGGTTTTATGATTTTTCAACTTGATTAAAAACTGCTTTAAGCTATCATTCAATCCGTGCTTTGAGACATACTTTTCTACTTGTTTGAAAGCAAGTCCAATTGGATACTGAACGTAGAAATTAGATTTTACTGGATGTAGAAAAGTATTGATGAGTTGTTGAAGTTGAGTTTCTGTAAAGACCAATTTCTGACGGAGTAGTAATTGAATGATGGTATCCGCAACCGCTAGTTTTCGGCGAGATACATCTTTGTGATAATAAATGTTTCCATTATGAGTTTGTCGCTTTTTGATAAAATAGTTCAGTACTTCAAATAACAGTTCAACTTTCTTCTCTGGCTTCTTCGCTCGTAATTCTTGATACGTCGTCGAATTAGTTAACTTCAATTGACCGTAGTAATAGTCGTTGTCCGCCTCGGTTTCGACGTATATATTAGTAATCAGTGTGTCTATGGCTTTGGTCGATTCGTGGTTTTCGCTAGTACTAAATACTTTTTTGAATTTGCTGAGTAGATACATGGATAATGAATGATGGGTGATGAATGATAAGTGATAGATGATGGTCTGTCGACTAGCCACCGACAAGTGGTGTCAGCTTGATAAAACTAACGGTAGTAGTTGGTCGAATCTCCACTTTTTGCGTCAAGCTATCAGCTTGTAAATTATCCACTAGTATAAAAAAGCCATTCTTTTGAAAAGCATCCAAAGCTACGTAAACCTGCTTTTCAACGTCGATAGGTTTGGGTTTTTTGAGGCGATAGCCGTTCAATATTTTTTCGGCGGCGGTGGGTTGAACAAAACCTTTAAAGTGGGCAGTTTGTCGTTGGTTATAAGCAGTAACTTCGGTAGTTACTCGATTTTTGATGATGTCGGCGATGGTTACGGAAGTGGTTTCGAAGTGCAATTGCGTTTCGTGAAGCACATCACCTAAAGCAGTTTCATCTTTGATAGTTAAAGTGGTCATAATTACGGTTTTATTCGCAATTTAGTGCCTAGAGTTTGTT
>JBCCQK010000550.1:0-5438 GCA_039024375.1 Bacteroidota bacterium | reverse complement strand
CTAAAACTCACTTTGGTAATCCGCCCCATAAAGACCGATTTTTGGATGCGAACCAGCCCAATCTGCTTACAATGTATGGCTACTTTCCGCCGATTCTTATTGGAACTAATGTCGTATGCTGCCCAGAGATACATTGTTACGATTTAAGGATTAGGGAACAGTGAAAAAAGAAATTTACCATTTCAAAAATTTTAACTTATTGATTGTCAATACTTTTAGATTTCGAACCAGCCCGCCTAGAGGCAGTCGGGCGGGTTTGTAATTTTAAATTTTACATTTTTCTAAGAATAGGTGCCAAAATATTTCTGCTTCAATTCCCCCGCTAACTGTTGGGCTTCTAAGCGCATTATCTGTTGGCGAGTTTGCTGTTTTCCTTGATACGAGATTTTTTGATGTTCAAAGTGTTCCGTAAACGCATCCGCAATCAGTTTTTTACCGTCCTTCTTGATTTGAAGCCCATTATTTTCCAGTCCAAAGCAACGTTTTTTAATCTTTTTTCTGCTGAAGAGTTGAAAGATGGCTCGGTCCACCGCTATGCGATAAGGTTCGATAAAATCAAATACTAAACTTTTGAATTGGTAGCCGTCTCGGTGTAAGAAACCGATGTAGGGCGAAAGGCCCGCTCGAAACAGGCTGCTTTCGACTCGATTGTAAAGAATGCCGTAGCCGTAATTGAGAAAAGCGTTGAAAGGGTCAACGGCGGGGCGTCGATTTCGTTGGTCGAATCGGTACGCTTTTGGCAACATGGCGCTGAGTAATTGGAAGTACTGTTTGCTTAATTCTCCTTCGACGCCTCTGATTTGCTGTTGTAGCAAGCGCACATCCTTGTTTTTTAGTTGGGCGAGTCTTTCTATTTTTAAGTTACTTAGCACAACAAACGATTGGATTTGTTCTTGCAAGGAAGATTTATAATGTTTTCCACTTTGTGCTAAAAATTGCTGTTGTTCTCTAAATTTTTGCGTAAGCCAATGTTTTACGTACTCCAGTCCAGTGGGGTCTAAACTGGCCAACACTTGTGCTTTTAGGATACGGGTGGTAGAATTAGGCTTGGGACTCACTACACGTGCCAGTGGATGACCGAATTGGTCTTCCATCAAGAGGTCTACTTCAAATTTAGTCGCTAGGTGAATGCTCTCGATGGATAGGGTGGTGCCGCGCTTCAATCGAATGGATTTGACCTGCGGCGCAGCGTAGGCTTCCACTTTTTGCAGTTGCTTCCCTTTGTAAATTTCTACCTCAAAGATTTGGTCTTTTACCCGCAGATTGGCGCCAATGCTGTCAATGTATAAATGGATAAACTTCATGCAAGTAGCTTTAAGAACAAAAATAGATGCTGCTACTTACAGATATGGCGAGTTCGGCTAATGCGTTACAAGTGTGTAACGCTTTTTGGGGCGCCGTGTCTTGCATTTACGATTGTGAACCAGGCGTGTACGAAGTTTTCTTTTTGACGCTGACCTACGCTGTTTCAATTATGTTAAGGTTATGTTTTCTTGCGAAAATTTATGTTTACCTTATGTTTAGTATTCGAAACACTAAGAAAATATAAAAAAAATCATAACATTCAGCGTCCGTTTCCGCTCAAAAGCGGAATCAAAAAATAAGCATATTCAAAACTTCGTACAACCTTAATTGTGAACCGTACATGTAACCTTTTGCGGTCAAATCACATACCTAACAGAAAACGATTCGCCCATAGCTGAATGAAGGTGAAGTTATCGTAGCTTAGGCATTCCTGCATGAGAAATTTCTCTTAATTTTTTACCCAGGCAAGAATGCCTAAGCTACCTTTTCACCCTAAAGCATATATGAGCGGAACGATGTCAATTCGGAAAGTTTTTTTCCTAAAATTACCCTATTTAAAATATTTTTACTTTTTTTGCGTCGTATTCTATGATGTCCCTAAATTCAGCATGGGATTTGCTTACACTAAGAGTGTTCTTAATAATAAAAAAGGTCTGCCAAACCTAATTGACAAACCCATAAAAAGAACACAAAAGTCATCATTTGGAATAATTGATTCGTGAAAAGACAAACTTTTTAATAAGTTTCAATGGGGTAGGCCATCTCGACCAAAAGACGGGCCTACCTACAACAAACTGACTATTTTGATAAAAATAATCCAAATTAAGGAAAACTAGGCTTCGTGAACGTGCACGCAACCCTGCCAATAACTACCATCAGTCATTAAGTAAGACGATAACTGATTGCACAACTTGTGCTACTCTCGGTTATTTTATTAAATTTTAAGTACTGTACCTGCAATTCGTAATAAGGTAAGAGCAGATAGAAATATTAAGCCTAATAGGAGTGTTAAGTATTGATGGTCACACTATCTTCAATCCCTTACTCCTCAACTTATTCAACATCCGTACTTAATCCTCGGTACTTTTTTCAATAAAAATCATAGCCAAACTTGTCTTGTAGAAAATTTCTTCTGCTAAAGGAAGGAGAATTTGGTACAAACAAGTCAAGACTGGTAGCTGCCTGTCTTCGTTTTTTTCATTCCAAATTTCTTTGTGTTCTTTTTGTGTAAGCTTTACGCTTATTTCGTAATTCAACGGAAATATAGGTTATTATTTCTAATTTTCCAAAGAATAAGTATTTTTTATTTTTTTAAAAATGACTTTTCCAAAACTTTCAAACAGAAAAATAAATAAAAAGGCAAAAAAAGAGCCCTAGGGTTAGCTGAAAAATTCTTGAGTAGGTACTGGTGATTGCGTTGTAAAAGCGGGTAAAATGCGGAAAAATTGGTAGAGGTCTAACTGCAGCCAATCATCTTGAAAACGGAAAATACTGGCAAAAGGGGAAAGCGTCGTTTTTATTTGTTTTTCAAAATAAATTCGGTCTTCTTCTAGGTAGCCAAATCCGTGATGGCAAGCCTCTTGAATTTGACTCAAAAATTCTTTGGCCAATTCGTTAAGAACCGTTTCCTCCGATTTTTCGGGTTGAGTTAGGTACGGACGTATTTCTGACGCTGTAAAACAAGCAGCCTTAAACATAGCTCTGGCATGATTTGGGAAAGGTCGAGCCAATATATCGGTTGTCTTCTGCGTCTTCCACTCTTTTAAGTTAATGCCTTTGCGTGTTTCAAGTAAATTATTACGACTACCTGCTAGATAGTAACCCAAATCGGGAAAGTTTTTATTTTGGTTGAGGAGTGCAAATCTTTTGCTAGCTAAAGGGATTTGTTCGCAGGCAATGGATTCGAATAACTGCTTGGATTTGATTAAAACCGTCTTGAGACTAACGGGACGTTGGGTTCGGTCATCGTTACTTAGTCCCGTTACGATGCCCTCCACGGAGTGAACCGACTTTTGCTGGTTAGGCGCACCAACATAGGCTAATAACTGGATAAGGTATTCGGAAGAATCGAGCAACGATTCTAGTCGGACAAACAAAAAATGGTCTTTAAGGTAGAAGATACCTTGAAACTGTTGATTATTATTGGTTTTTAGATAGGCTCTATTGCTGGTTTTATCAATTTTTAGCACGTATTGACGAATATCTCTGGTAGAACTGTAGAAATACATCCAGTAGGTGCCCGCAAGTCTTTTCTGTTGACGTTCGTCAATAACGGGTTGATTGAGTCGGCTAAGTAGTTTTAATTTTTTTGGATTTATCAAAAAACTTTTGAGTTTCGAAGCCAGTTCGGGCTGTTCGTTAAAAAGCTCGGTATAGGTATATTCGCGCAAATCCTGCTCCATTTTTAATTCGTTTTCTACGGAGTAATTGGCTATTCGATGTAAATATTCCTTTCCACTGACTAATTTATTTTTGTACGACCCAACGTAAAAGCCCTCTAAATTGACCACTTGGTCATTCTGGTATTTCAATTCAAATAAATAGGTGAAATGGTGGGCATCGTCGTCGGTAGTAGTCACCAATTTTGCGTAGGCGCCCCCTGAGAACAACTGAAGCTGGCCACTGTAAAAAATGTTAGAATACCCTTTACAATCTGCTGTGCCGTCTGGCCGAAAAATAGTCATCGCTTCCACGAAGGTGGGTTGATTGTCTTTTAAAACGTAGATATATCCAATGTAGATACCTGATAACTTTTTGAGCTGTTGACGTCGGTAATTAGGAAAAATGGATGGCTGAGGCTGGCTATTATCGGGGCGCTCAATGACAATGTTTTTATTCACCAAGCTAGGATAAGCGCATACACCTATATGAGGGGAAGAAGTTTTTGCGACCGACTCCGAAATTTTTTCAAAAATAATCTCACCCGCTATGGGATAGCCCAGATTGTTGACCCCCGCGTAGGTGCCAATAGTTCGAAACGGAACGGGGCCGCTATTTCTCGTGGCTAAACTAATAAAAGTAATGGAACGGTCTTGCTTTAAATCAATAGTGTGGTCTTTGTAGAGCGTAATGCAAAATTGTTTTTTCTTACTTTCTACTTTTCCTTTTAAGTGAATTTCTTCGTTGTATTGGTCAAGGTATCTCAAGTGAAGCGTCTTCCAATTGGTGAAAGTGCCAATAGCCTTGGTGACTTTATTTTGAATTGGGAAATAACAGTAGAAATACTGATTTTGTTGTTCTTGATGTTCCTCCAAGTAGCTTGTTTGTTCCTCAATAATTGCTTTGGGCAGTTTACCATTTTCTGCGCACCAATCCAAAAAGGCCCGAAAATTCTTAAATCCAACGTACTGAAAAAAGAGTTTTGGGTATTTTTTATCCAGTAAAAAAAACTGGTCTCGCTGTTTGGTAACGGGAATGTGCAAATAATTATAAACACTTTTTTCGGCGATGTTAGCGTCTAAAAAGGTTTGCTGCAATGCCCAACCGATGGTACTATGATTACTATGGGGTGCTTGTTTTCTGTCGGCTAGAAAGAAATAGTCCGTTACCGAATTAGTAGGGGAAGGTTGGAATAGATTAGATTGCTCGTACTTTTCTTTCATCAAATCTAATAAGACCTTCAATACCTGCCATCGTATTTTTACCTTCATTCAAATTGAGTTTGCTGCGGTTCGCAATTATGAAAAAACAATGGGAAATAAACTTTGGTGAGTTAAATCGTAGTTAGCAACTATTTTGCAATCCAACGATTTTTAGGTTTTAATTTAGGTAAAATATGGCGTTTATGAAAATTTTAGTCGGTTAAATTAGTTTTTTTTAGAATAAAAAGTAACTACTTAGCACTTTTTTACCATAAAGTCCATACAGCTCACAAAGTCCATAAAGTTTTTTTTCGAGCTGTAGCATTTACTACTTCGAGCAGCAGTATTGACTGCTTTGTACTGTTTAGGTGTTTTCAATATAAGGTGGTAAGTAGTTACAATAAAAATAAAAAGAAGCTTTACTAGCAAAGGGGTTCATAACCTTTCAGTAGTCACTTTTTGAAAAAGTTTAAATAGAAATAGGTACACGTTTGGTGAATAGAGTAGGAATGGTATCGCAGACCGCACATTGACTTTTTATGGATTAAGGTG
>JBCCQK010000549.1:0-5448 GCA_039024375.1 Bacteroidota bacterium | reverse complement strand
TTTTTTAATAAAAAATCGCTCTGAGAATCGCTTATTTATACACAATCTGTATCATAGGTCAGTATAATTAAAGGAGAGTGACTTTAAACAATACTTTTACATTTTGAGTTTTTTGACTTCGAGTGACCTTAGAATATGGAACGATTTACAAGTTATTTTTTAACTATTTACCACCTTGTATCGAAAACGCCTAAAACAGTACAACATAGTCAATACTGCTGCTCGAAATAGTCAATGCTATCGCTCGAAAAAACTTTATGGACTCTATGAACTGTGTGGACTTTATGGTAAAAAAAGTGCTAAGTAGTTACGTTAATTTTTAAATAAACGGGGCAGTGGTCCGATTGCCTAGCAGTTTCAATATGGTAAGATTCCACCAATTTATCTTTTAAGTTTTCACTGACTGACTGGTAATCAATCCGCCAACCTTTGTTATTAGCTCTGGCATTGGCTCGATAACTCCACCAACTATACTCTACTTTTTCAGGATTCAAATACCGATAGCTATCGACCATGCCGCTGTCGAACCATTTGGTCATCCAAGCTCTTTCTTCGGGTAAGAAGCCCGAATTGTTCTTATTGCCTTTTGGATTATGAATATCCATTTCGGTGTGGGCAATGTTGTAGTCGCCGACTAAAATTAAATTAGGTCTTTCCTTCTTTAAATTTTCTATCCAAGTAAACATATCATCGAGAAAACGATATTTGAAATCTTGTCGGATACTACCCCGAGTTCCTGACGGAAAGTAACAATTTAGTAAAGTCAAGTCGCCAAAATCGGTTCGAATCAATCGACCTTCATTGTCGTAATCTTCAATACCTACTCCATTGACTACTAAATCGGGTTGTGCTTTACACAAAGTTGCTACTCCACTGTATCCTTTTTTCTCGGCATTTTCCCAGTAATGCTGGTAGCCCAACTCCTCGAAAGGCGTCATGTCCACTTGTTCGGGACGTGCTTTGGTTTCTTGTAAGCAAATAATGTCGTAATCGTTGGCCGCAACGAATTCGACTAGGCCTTTTTTGATAGCTGCTCGGATGCCATTGACGTTATAGGAAATGATTTTTAACATCTGTTGGTAAGTTTGTTGGTATTTTAGATAAGTTTTGAAATTCGAAAATAGCTGATTGTAACGTTTTGCGGTGAATGAAAAAAGCATAAAAAAGCCATTGAAAATGCTTATCTTTTAAGTGCGAATCAAAAAACGTACAAATTCAATGGCACTTAAAGTTAAGCAAAATCGAACAATCGTTCTAAATTTTACCGAAAAGATGTATTCTTCCTTTATGGAAGATAATGAAATAGCACATGAGACAATAAGGCAACATTATGCTCAATATCCAGAATTATTTCCAAAAGAAATGGAAAATGGATATATGCTGAATGGTTGTACGCGAATCTCTAAAAAGTTAGGATTCAAAATGCGAAAGATAAAAGTGGCCAATATCAGCTACCGAATACGTCCAAGTTTTATCTTGCCTTATTTTAGAGCAAAGACTAGGGATGTATCCAAAGCACTATTTTTACTAAAATTTGGTGTTCCCTTTTGGGCCTTAGCTTATGTTTTCGGTAAAAATGCAATGTGGTGGTATCGACTTTATTTACATTTTCATCAATTCAGTATAGTTGGCACAACGATTCGGAAAAAAGAATTTTTGCCAACAGATTTATTAGCAGATGAACACCATATTAGAGTTCAAGGTGAAAAATCTTATGTAGCAACTACTGCTGGAGCTAACTGCTTTCTAGGAATGAGTGTATGTCCAAAGGCTGATGAAGTTTCCTTAACCGTAGGATATGCTGATTTCAAAGAAGAGGCAGCAGATTTAGATGCTCATTATCAGCCTGATACAGTAAATACAGATGGTTGGTGGGCTACTCAAAATACTTGGCAGAAGCTTTACCCCACAATTAAGGTTATTGAATGCTTTTTACATGCCTTTTTAAAAGTTCGAGATAGAGCTACTAAAAAATTAGCCAGCTATTTCGACCTTGCAGCAGATAAAATCTGGGATTGCTATAGAGCTGAATCTAAAGCAAGCTTAGCTCAACAAATCAGAAGATTGAGAGAATGGACAATTGGTAATTTGCCTGATTGTCCAATGAAGCAAAATATCTTAAAGCTTTGTAAAAAGAAAAAAAGATGGATGGAGCATTTAGATTTTCCAAATGCTCATAAAACTTCCAATATGATGGACCGATTAATGAGGGCGATGAATCGACATGCTTTTAATTCGCAAATGTTTCACTCGACTATTTCTAATACATCAAAGAACTTTAGGGCTTTTGCCCTACTATATAATTTTGCTCCATCTTGTCCGTCTGCTTGGGATGAGTCTAAAAAACTTTCTAGCCCCGCAGCCAGATTAAATGGATTTACTTATCACGATGATTGGTTGCAAAATTTGCTGATTGCTGCCTCTTTAGGCGGTTTTCGCAGTCACCGCAATCCGTTATAATCAGGAAAATAGATATAAAAAAAAAGACATGGCTGTCCGCCATGTCCCCTTATTTTTTAACCGATAAACGACAATCCATTTTTAGATTATTCCATTTCTGAAACCACCTCTTTTACTTCGGGAATCATTCGTTGCAACATTCCTTCGATACCCGATTTCAACGTAACCGTCGAGGAAGGACATCCGCTGCAAGAACCCTGAAGAATTACGGTCACTACCCCATCTTTGAACGATTTGAAGGCAATGTTTCCACCGTCCATTTCTACGGCTGGTTTCACGTAAGTATCTAGCAAATCCTTAATTCTTTTGACTAATTCTGCCTCGTCTCCTGTGTATTCGTAACTGACACCCTTTTCTTGTTCAATTTCGGCCATTGCTTCTTCGAATCCTTCTTTGATGATTTCGCCCCCATCTTCTATGTAGTTTTTAATAAACTTTTTGGCCTGTAGCATAATGTCGGCCCAATCGTAGTTGATGTGCTTGGTGATGGTCACAAAATTATTACAGACATACACCCCTTTGGTGTAAGGTTGGTCGAATAAAGCAGTGGCTATGGGCGACCATTCTCTAGCCAATTCCTCTTCCCGAAAATCGGCCGTTCCTTGAAACAGCATTCGATTGGTCACGAATTTCAAAGATTCGGGATTAGGCGTTTGCTCCGTGTATAACATAACTGGGCTCTTGGTTGCTGTACTCATTTTTTATTCGGTTAGCGGTAGTCGGTGAAGCGTCACCTTTTACCTAGTTATTCAAAATTGTTGTGATTATTTTAAGATAGTAGGTTTTTGGGTCGTTATCTCACCGTCTGGTAACAGATAATATATTTTTCCATTTTTGCAAAATACTTCGGGTAATCCAAATTTTCGATTTTCTGATTTCGCCTTTTGGACGGCTTCGTTGGCGATGCGTAGCATCCGATTAGTTTCTAATTCCCAACTTATATCTTCAATATTTTCGACTATTTTCATAAATCCTTTTTGAATAAATTGAATAAGATTGGGTGGTCAATTTTGTATGTTGATGCTAAACCAATGGCCACTTTTTGATAGCCCGCTTCCCCATTGTAAAATAGTGTCCATGATGTATCCGTAAGTTTTACAAAATTATTCCAAAAGTTTGCTTTACTTCTGTAAAATCTGCGGATTATATCCGCTTTGGGAACATCATGTCCGCCTTTCACTACTCTACTTTTTACTCTTTCAACACAAAGTTCGGGATTATCCAAGAAAATATAAATGATTTGAACTTCGTATCCCCTACTTTTTGCTTTCGCTGCTACTTTGTTGATGTAGCTTCCCGATAAAGTAGTTTCAACTACAAAATTCTTATGGTTTTGTAAATTTTCGTTCAACCTAGCGAAGAATATCCGTCCCGCTCCTATCATTGCATTTTCCACTCCATCTTCTTCCAGTTTTTTGGCGATTTCATCTGCGTTCAAAAATTGAAAACCCAGTTCTTTTACATAGGGTACGGCGAAAGTCGTTTTTCCCGAGCCGTTGGCCCCTGCAATGATAATTAGTTTTGGTTTGGCTTTATTCATTCTGCTTTTATCAATTCGCTATATTTCAAGAACACTTTAAATCCCTTTTCGTTGAAATATTCTCTTGTTTCCGTCTCACTTTTATGACTCGTAACCAATACAAAGTCACCTCCCCATGCGCCCAAAGATTTGACGGTTCCCCAATAATCCCTAAAATATAGGTCTTTCACCTTTGGTAGTTCAATCAACTCCGAAATGATTGCTTCGTGTTGATTCAGTAGTTGCTCAAATTCAAATAATTCACAGGTGTTAACAAGTTCGGTGGATAACTGCGTAATTTTTTCTATTACCTTTTGGCTATTGCCACTTTTCGCTCTATACCGAGCAATTCCTTCTTTGCTGTCCTGCTTTTTGTCTAAATAGACAAAGTATAATTGCTCTTTAAAGGGAGGATTAAAAGGAATGGATTGAAAAATGGGTTGAAAAATGGGTTGATTTTTTTCGATTAGTTGGTAAGTAATTGGGCCATCTGCACCCGCACAAGCAATATCGTAACCCGACCCGCCAAAAGCGTGGAACAATAATTCGAAAGGGTCAACCTTTGCCCATTGAGCAATCAAATGGATAAGTGTTGAACTAGTCCCCAACCCCCATTTTCTGGGAAAAGTTAGTTTTGTTGTTATTTTGAAGCCTAATTTTTTTAGAAAGGTTGGATTTTGCCGCTGTGCTTGCCGCAAAATTAGTCGGAGTCGTTCCGTTATATCACTATTCACTATTTCTTTGTGGAAATGTGGAAAACTATGTTGAAACCAGACCGAATTATCTGCATCTCGACTTTCCCAAATTAGTTCATCGCTCGAAATTGCCTCAATGTCCATGGCCTGACCTAGTTTAGTTGGTAAAGCTAAGGCCAACGCACCATCTAACACTACGTATTCACCCGTTACTAATAATTTCCCGTTGGCACTAAAACTTTTCGATGGCATCAATTAATTTTTGAACGTCTTGTTTTTGAAATTCCAATGAATTGAAATGTTGGTTACCTAAATAAGTCATACCTAAGTATTCCGCACTTTTATGAAAAGGGAGCCAAAATTCGTTAAAAACGTAATCTTGTGGATTTGGGTCGCCCACTGAACAATTTATCGCCGCCATGCCTTTACCTCGAAGTTTTCTACCTAAGTCTTTTTCAATGGTCAATAAATCCGTGATTCTATCAAAAAATACCTTCATCAATCCACTCATCGAATACCAGTAGATGGGCGTAGCAAAAATAAGTACTTCGTACTTGGCGATGATACTCCGCATTAAAGGTAAAAAATCGTCTGTTCTATTATTATGTTCGTAATCGTAGAAGCCAAACTGATAATCGTTCAAATCAATGACATCCCAACCCGTAAAGTGGGTCAACTTACCAATGACTTTCGCAGTATCGCCATTTTTTCTAGCACTTCCCGATATAATTACTTTATTCATTGGACTTTATTCTAAATGGGTTTAGTGGTTGC
>JBCCQK010000548.1:0-5465 GCA_039024375.1 Bacteroidota bacterium | reverse complement strand
TTCAACAAGAGTTAGCCCGCCGACGTCCCGGGCAGTCTAAAATTGTCACTCAGCGCAAAGAACCCGACAAAGCAGAGATTCTTTCGGGTATTTTTGAAGGCAAGACAACGGGAACGCCCATTGGAATGGTCATTTTTAACACCGACCAAAAATCGAAAGATTACAGTCACATTGCGGATAAATACCGCCCTTCTCACGCCGACTTCACCTATCAAGAAAAATACGGCATTCGCGACTATCGTGGAGGTGGGCGCTCTTCGGCCAGAGAAACGGCAGCCCGAGTAGCGGCGGGGGCCGTTGCTAAATTATTGCTGCAAGCGCAGGGCATCTCCGTTCGGGGCTACGTTAGTCAGGTGGGGCACCTAAAAATAGATAAACCTTACCAAGAACTAGACTTTGATAATATTGAAAAAACACCCGTTCGCTGTCCAGATTTGGAAGTGGCCGAGTCGATGATTGACTTGATTAAAGAAGTTCGGAAGGCGGGGGACACGATTGGCGGCGTCGTAACGGCTGTTGTTCAAGGGTGTCCAACGGGATTAGGCGAACCTGCTTTTGATAAATTACACGCCGATTTGGGTAAAGCCATGCTGAGCATCAACGCCTGCAAAGGATTCGAATACGGTTCGGGGTTCGACGGCGTAACGATGCGTGGGTCGGCACATAATGACCGATTCTATAACGACAACGGTGTCATTAAGACCAAAACCAACTATTCGGGCGGCGTACAAGGCGGCATTTCTAACGGTATGGACCTCTATTTTCGAACGGCATTTAAGCCCGTTGCTACCATCGTCGAATCGCAAGAATCCGTCGATATGCAAGGAGAAGCGGCCGAAGTAGTAGGAAAAGGGCGACACGACCCCTGCGTTTTACCGAGAGCCGTACCTATTGTAGAGGCCATGGCCGCCTTAGTTGTTGCCGACCATTTACTGCGACAGCGTATGGTTCAGCTGTAAGAAAAGTGATAAAAATAAATGTTCAAATTGTCGAAGTATTCGTTGGATAAACGATTCAGTCCAGTGTTCTAACGAATGCTTCGACTCTAAAATTTGGACATTTATTTTTATCTTACTACTAAGTTTTTTTATCACCCGAAAAAACGTTCATCAAAGGTAAAATCGTTAACCTCGATAATCTTCACAGCAGAAAAATCGGGATGCAATGGGTTCAGTAAGATATTCGCTTCTTGCTCAATTAAAACGGAAGGGACTTTTAAGGCTACAGATGATTGATTATTGAGCCAAACTCGACCCATTTCTTGGAATTGGGCGACCGCATCGGGTAACTCGTTTATTGTTTGGAAGCGGTCGGTTTCGAAAGCTTGCACAGCTCCGTCACTAATAGATATGGTAAGTATTTTTAAGTCGGCGGGTATCGTTTCGGGACTCAAATGTACCAGAACTTCCAAAGCGGCCAACGCTCGATTTTCGGAATTATAGAGCATGGCGTAGCCTTTTGGATTCCATCTTCCGCCGTACAGCCGAGCGCCCGTACCCGATAAATCGTTGATGTATTTTTGCTTCGCAATTCTAAATAGTAGCATGATTAGGAATAAACCCCGTGTTCGATTCGGCCAATCAAATCGGTTACTATTTGAATACCAATCGAGGTATCTAATAAAGTTAAAGGAGTGACATTCCCTAATGTCCGATTCTTCGTCCGAATCCAAATCTGAAACTTTTCTTCCCCAAACACTTCGTACCCTCGGTCGAACAATTCAGTCAACTGAATCAAATGACTCGACACCTCTTTTTTTAGCGTATGATTATCGTCGTATCTAGCAATTTGCCGCTCGGAAATGGGCAATAATGCCGCCATTTCCTTTTGCTGCAAGGACGTAAATTCCAAAATTTTTTGAAATGTAGTCATTGGAATGCCCGAACGACTGAGGGCTACATAATCCATTCGAGAATGGGCGGAGGTCTCTCCAAAAATTTCTTTAATAGCATTGGTCATTACACAGTCATTTGTCGTAAAGATAACGACATTTGACTTTAGTTACAAGCATTGAATTTGCTTACTTTTTTAACCAATTTTTATTTTTCTAAAAAAAATCTTTTCGGAAGGGTCACCTTTTCCAAAGTTTGATATTAAAGAGTGTTCTACATTAATTTCAAACTCTAAAAAAACAAATTCCGATGAAAAAGATTTCATTAAAGTTCCAATTACCGAACCCTACTATTTTTCTACTTGCCCTCTGCGTCGCCTTCTTGATGACCTCCTGTCAGAAGGAGAGCTTAGAGGAAATGGCCCCTTCGAGCGCTACCACTGAAAAGTACAGTCCAGAAACTGATGCCGCCGAAATGATTCCCACCGATGCAGAAGTCGTTGAATTGCAGATTGATTTACCCGAAGAGGGAAGCGCCCAATCGAGGTCAGCAACTAGCATAGTGTTCCATAAAACTTTTACCGTCAATAGAGGAAGATGGCTCGAATTGTACTACTCAAAAAATAGTCTGCCAGACCCTGCCGTTTGGAAAGTAGAGGTGGTGGTCGAACCCGTTTATGGTAACCCCGATTTGTACCTTTTTGGTTACGACGTTGGTTCCAGTCACCCTTACCGACCCGTTAGAGACAGCAGAACGAACAGCACAGAGAGAGCGTCTTTCCGAAAAACGGGCATCAAATACGAAGAAGAGCGCATGCACATGGGTACCTACGCCCAGACCAATACAAAGTTTAAATTATCCATTTACTTCACCACGGTAAGTTGCCAAGAATATCCTGCGGCGGACGGTATTGTTACCCTCGAATATGCACCAGTCTGCGGGTGTGACGGAAAGGAATACGGTAATCCAAGTACCGCCTTTGTCAACGGCATTACCAGCTGGACGGAAGGTCCCTGTAATTCTGTAGGTGGTAATTGGGTCAATGTGGACGGTAACACTCGGGGCATTACGAAGATGAGTATTACCCAAAACGGGAATACCATCCATCTTTTCGGTTCTTGTAGCCCAACCGATTGCGACTGGGGAAAGACGAGTCTGTTTTATGATGGTAAATGTTACCAGGCAGAATACGACCACGGGTTTGCTACTCGCTACATCAAGCTACATAAGCAGCCAGACGGACGGATAAAAATGGAAATGTTGAACGACTACCACGATAAACGAGTGGACCGAACGGACATTTATTACTTTAGGTCTTTGTAGGAAAGTATTTAGCATTATATCTCGGTGTCCAGTTGGTTGGGCATCGAGTTTTTTTATTAATGAATAGTACCACTTTTATCATAAAGTCCATACAGTTCATAGAGTCCATAAAGTTTTTTTCGAGCGGTAGCATTGACTATTTCGAGCGTTAGTATTGAACGTGAGTTTTGGATAAGCTGAAAGCCCTTTAGGCCTGGCTCTGTCTGTAGTAATTTATTGGCATAGAGACTTTTAGCGCCTTTAGGTGCGGCACTGGGAGTCGAACCTAAAGGCCCTATATGCTACAAACCAACTATTTTCTAATCGAGTAGGAGGAAATAAAGATACCCATTTAAACCTGCGGTTACACCACAAAGGTGTTTATCTTTATTTCCGACCTCTCACACCACCGGACGTACGCTTTAACGTATCACGGCGGTTTCTTCTAACAGGTGAACCGTTTTCTGGTGTACAAATCCGTAAGGGAATGAAGACCATTTTGGTCAAACCATCCCTTATTCATCGTTCTTTGACATACAATCTTAGCTGATAATTTATACCAGCCTCCTGCGTAGAATATCGCATTCCAAGATGCTCTTGGATTGGCTCCTAAACTTCGCAGGAACTTAAAAATGGTATATCTTCTGCCGCATTGCTTGAGCCGATAGGTTCTTAGTCTACGCCTTATCCAGCCGTCTAAACTTCGCCACGGTAGCCAGCAATTGGCCAGTTTAAAGTAGCCTACCCATCCTCGATGGATGGCATTAAGGTCTTCAATTACCTTGCTAAAGCTAACCCCTCGGTTGCGCTTGGTCACTTGACGTACTTTGTCTTTGAAGCGTTTTTTGCTTTTGTCAGCTACTCGTATCCCCCCATCGGGTTGTATCTTGTAGCCCAAAAACTTAACCGCTTCGCAGCGTCTCACTCCGCTTTTTTCCTCGTTCACTTTGAGTTTCAATTTTTGCGCTATGAACTTGCTGATGGAGTCTAGTACTCGTTCCCCTGCGGCTTGGCTCTTTACGTAGATGTTGCAGTCGTCCGCATAGCGCACAAAAGCGTGTCCTCGCTTTTCCAATTCTTTGTCTAGTTCATCCAGCACGATATTAGATAGTAGCGGCGATAGCGGTCCGCCCTGTGGTGTCCCACTCGTGCGCTGTTGGCTCATCCCGCCTAGTAGCATCCCTGCTTGTAGGTATTTGCGGATGAGACGCAATAAGCGTTTATCCCCTATTCCTTTGTGCAGTCGCTGCATCAGGCGGTCTTGGTTTATCCAGTCAAAGAAGCTTTTCAAGTCTATATCTACTACCCAGTGGTAGCCTCTTGATATATACTTACTCGCTTGTTCTATGGCTTGTAGTGCACTATGCCCTGGTCTAAATCCGTAGCTGTGTTCACTACACAATGGCTCATATAGCACCATCAATTGTTGATGAATGGCTTGTTGTATTAGACGGTCTAGTACCGTGGGTATGCCTAATAGTCGTACCCCGCCGTTTGGCTTGGGTATTTCTACCCCCAGTACCTCGCTTGGCTGATAAGCCTCGCTTAGTACTTTCGTTATTAGGCTTTGCCCATTGAGGCCTAACCAGTCTTTCAATGACTTTATATCCATCTGGTCAACTCCCGATGCGCCTCCGTTGCGCTTCACTGTTTCATACGCTCGATTTAGGTTTTGTACCGACATTACTGCTTCTAGTAAGGTCTCGGTAAAGGCTCGATTCCTTGCGAGTAGCGAAAAGTAACTAGACTCCCTTTGTCTTGATGGCACAGTTCCGCTGGCTTTCAGACTGGGGCGTAGGTTGACTCTTTGAGCTGGAAATAAGCTCAATTGTTTACCTTTTATTTGATGTCCTTGCTTTTTACGCATCTTCAAGTCTGCTCCTTTTGTTAGAAAATTCAGTCCTTCGGAGTTGGCCTCTCTTGTCCCATTTCTTTTTTTTTATTCCCTCTGATGGACTTCGCTCTAGCGAAGGAGGGTACATTTGACAAGGTTTGCGCTCCTACTATGACTTCTGCTGACTTCTTGGCGGCTAGTACAACGAAACTAGTCCAAGACCTCCCGAGGTAAGACATAACTCTTTCACTAGGCTCTGCCAGATTTACCTTTGCAACTTCCAAACGACTTTTGGGCTTCCCGATTTCTGGCTCGGTTACCCCGTTGCAAAAGCCTACTATCTGATTTCTGTGCGTCAAAACCTAGTTTTGCTTACAGCTTCCTTCAGATTCCGCCTCACGGCGGACACCCTTGCCTTCAGCTAAGATTCCTCGTCGTTTAGGCTCTTCAGGGACTTGCACCCTTTAGAGGTATGTCATGCTCGGCGCACCAGACAG
>JBCCQK010000547.1:0-5465 GCA_039024375.1 Bacteroidota bacterium | reverse complement strand
GATTTTTTGGGGAATTCGATAGTAAGAATTGCTTAGATGGTGGGCGATACTTTCATATTATAGCCCAACATCTAAGCAATTCTTTCAAAGTTCATTATCATAGTCTTGTAAATCTTGTTTATCCTGACTGAAAATTTAAACTAATTCTGTCTAAGTACTTACCTTTGTCAGAAATTACAACTGTAAAAAATGAACAAATTCTGCCTACTTTTTCTACTTGCTGTAAATCCACTCCTATTATTTGGCCAATTCCAACCTGCATTCACTACTGCTGGGGAGAGACTGAACGCCTACGAGCAACGCCTCGAATTAAAAAAGCAATCCATCGTTAACACGATTCCATTCCGTAACGTTGGACCGTCCGTATTCAGCGGTAGAGTAGTGGATGTAGATGTCTCACCGACCGACCCTAGTCATTTTTACGTAGCCTACGCATCGGGCGGTCTCTGGAAAACGACTAATAATGGTACTACCTTCGAGCCAATTTTTGATAAGGAAGCCGTGTTGACGATTGGAGATATTGCCGTCGATTGGGAACGGGACGAAATCTGGGTTGGAACGGGAGAAAACAACTCTAGTCGTTCTTCCTACGCTGGACTAGGTATGTATCATAGTAAAGACGGTGGAAAAACTTGGCAGCAAAAAGGATTATTGGAAAGTCACCATATCGGCCGTATTATTCGCCATCCGACCGACCCCAATACGCTGTGGGTAGCCGTTTTGGGACATTTATATACTCCCAATAGAGAACGAGGAATTTACAAAACAACTGACGGTGGAGACAATTGGCAGCAAGTATTGTTTGTCAATGAAAATGCGGGAGGTATCGACTTGGTACTAGACCCCAACGACGTGAATACGGTCTATGCGGGAATTTGGGAGCGAGAACGTCGAGCGTGGAATTTTGTAGAGTCGGGCGAAGGGTCAGGGATTTATAAAAGTACCAATGGGGGCAACGATTGGCAAAAAATAACGACCGAAGCCAGTGGTTTTCCCGACGGAGAAGGAACGGGTAGAATCGGTTTAGCTATTCACGCAAATGGCGGGACAACCAAAGTCTATGCTATTTTGGACAATAACTTTCGACGGGCTAAAAAGGAGGAAGAGGACAAAGAAAAAGGGCTAACGAAGGACGACCTACGAAAGATGACCAAAGCTAATTTCTTAGCACTAGAAGAAAAGAAACTGGCCAAATTTTTAAAAGATAATCGTTTTCCTAAAAAATATTCGGCTAAGAAAGTACAGTCGATGGTTGAATCCGATAAAATTCAACCTTTGGCGTTGGTAGAATATCTGGAAGATGCCAATTCCTTGCTTTTTGATACTCCCGTCACAGGTGCGGAAGTGTATGCTTCTACCGATGGTGGACAATCTTGGCAAAAGACCCACGAAGATTATTTAGAAGCCGTGCATTTTTCCTACGGCTACTACTTTGGTCAAGTCAGAGTAGCGCCGACCGATGCTAATAAAATTTACATTTTAGGCTACCAAGTACTTCGTTCGGACGATGGCGGCGCCGAATTTAAAACCATCAACGGCGACAACGTTCACGCTGACCACCATGCGCTGTACGTTAATCCCAACCGACCTGGACATCTAATTCTCGGTAACGATGGTGGTATCAACATCAGCTACGACGACGGAGAAAACTGGACAAAATGCAATACCCCGCCCGTTGGCCAGTTCTATGCGGTAGCGGTGGACATGAAAGAACCCTACCGAGTCTATGGCGGTCTGCAAGATAACGGCGTTTGGATGGGGCCGAGTACCTACAAAGCTAGTACTCGATGGCAAGGACAAGGGCAGTACCCCTACCGTTCTATCATGGGAGGCGATGGAATGCAAGTTGCCGTCGATACTAGAGATAATGCAACCGTTTACACAGGCTACCAATTTGGGAACTATTTTCGTTTGAATACCGACAAAAGGTCAGCAAAACGCATCACGCCCAAACACGAATTGGGCGAGCGACCGTTGCGTTGGAACTGGCAGTCGCCGATTCTAATTTCCCCGCACAATCAAGACATTATCTACTTCGGTTCGAACAAATTGCACCGTTCTATGAATCAAGGGGACGATTTTGAAGAAATTTCGGGCGACTTAACGACGGGCGGCAAAAAGGGCGACGTCGCCTTTTCTACTTTGACGACCATCCACGAATCGCCCCTCAAATTCGGTTTAATTTACGTTGGGACGGACGACGGCCTAATTCACGTGACCAAAGATGGCGGCTACCAGTGGCAGCAAATTACCGACGGTTTACCCAAAGACTTGTGGGTAACGAGAGTGTGGGCCTCCGCCTTCGACGAAGGTACCGTCTATGCCGCTTTGAATGGCTATCGCAGCGACGATTTCAACGCCTACGTTTACCAATCCAAAGACTATGGTCAGACGTGGCAATCCATCACGGCAAACCTTCCCGCCGAACCCGTTAACGTTATCAAAGAAGACCCCGAAAACGGGCAATTGCTTTACGTTGGAACCGATAATGGTTTATATGTATCTCTTAACCAAGGCGAATTTTACATGCTGATGGACAAGGACTTACCCGCCGTTGCGGTACACGATGTAGTAGTGCATCCGAGAGAAAAAGACTTAGTTGTCGGGACGCACGGTCGCTCCATTTATATTGCTAATGTCGCCGAATTGCAGGTCTTAACTTCCGAAGTTTTGGACAAAAATATCGTTGCCTTTGACCTCAAAAATACGAAGCATAGTACTCGCTGGGGTACTCGTCGTAGCATGTGGTCTGAAATGGTACAACCCAAAATGTCGGTTCCTTTTTATGTTAAAAATAGCGGTTCGGTTACGGTTAATGTACAAACGGCCGACGGTGCCACTTTACACACCATGACCGTTGACGGTGCCAAAGGTTTGAACTACGCCGAATACGATTTAACCATTGAAGAAAAGGGCGTTCGAGTGTTGGAAAAAATGAAGAATCAAGCTAAAAAAGCGGATGGGGAAAAATGGACACTGGAAGCGGCGAAGGATGACGAGCGGTTTTATTTGCCGAAGGGGGAGTATCAAGTGGAGGTGGTGCTCGGTGGAGAAAAGGTTGTTGAGACGTTTGAGGTGGAGTGAAAGGGGTTAGTCAATTTTTTTTGAGATGGATTTGATGGCGTCAATGGACTGTAAATACTTAGCATATAAGGAGGGATTCTCCATTTGATTAATTTCAAAAATTGGAGAGTTCTTCCTGTCAACGCCGAATAAGTAGGGGGCAATTAGCATGGTTTTATTCGCAACAAATGCGTGGCCTTAAAAGATGCTTGAAGATTTGTTCTTTTCGAAAATAAGTACTCGGACAGAATTAATTCATATTTTCAGACAGGATAGACATGATTTGCAGAGTTCTGATTATCAATATGTTAAATCATGTAAATCTTGTTCATCCTGTCAAAAGAAAGTTAATACTAATTCCGTCTAGGTACTTAAAAATAATTAATTTAACTTTTGAAATCTCCCTAAAAAGGCAAATCCCCATCCTCACTATTCCACTTCGGAAAATCCTTTAGCTTCCCATTCTCATCCAACAAATCGGGATTAATCCAACCAGCACTACTACCATCGGGGTTCTTTTGTAGCCCTTTGTTCCACCACTCCTCGTCCACGGGTTCCATTTCGAAATCTTCCATTTCTGCAAGATTCTTTTTACAATCACAAAATGCTTCGCCCCACGGACAATTTTCTACCACATAATTACATAACTCCAGTTCGCAGTGCCCTTCGCTAACGTAAGTAACGGGTTCTTCTTTCCAAAATTTAGCTAGCACGGTGTAAACTTTGTCGATAGGAAGCCCCTCGTGCAGCGTCGCCCAAAAGTTGAAAGCTGCCCAAACTTCTAGGATTTTATCGACTAGGGCTTGCATTTGCGGCGAAGTTAATTTTTCTGCGGGTGGGAAGTTCGCTGCCTCAAATTGGAATAATTCGTTCATAGACACTTGAGGTGCCATTTCCCACTCCACAATGTAGTCCAAACCGTATTCCAATGCTGGATGATTGGGATAAAGGTTGGCGTAATCCGTTTGAGGTGGTGGCACTTTTTTGATATGCTCTAAATTTTCGAGTAGTTGTTGGACGTATTTTCCCATAGCATTTAGGATGGATAAAAAGATGGAGATAACCGTAGCACGACTCTCCAGAGTCGTACAAATTTCGCCACAGTACCAAAAAATAAACTGTTAGTTTTCTGTATGTAATCTGACGACAATCCGTGAAACCCGCCCGCCCGAGCAGTCGGGCAGGTGGATGGTCTGACCTCTGACTTCTCTCTTCTACTTCAACGCCTTCTGCCGCAACCGCTGAAAAAAGCGTAGCCATTTTTCCATAGGCTGCACGCCCATAACCAAAATATCTTCGTTAATAATAAAACTAGGAACAGCAGCAATTCCATCTGCTTTCAATTCTTGGATTTCCGCTTCTACTTCTAATTGACCGTGGTCGGACATCAAAAATTGGTCAATTTTATCCTTAGACATTCCTGTATCTCTGGCTATTCTAGCCAAAACGAGCGGGTCTTCCACGTCTTCCGCTTTTTCAAAATAGCTTTCAAAAAGGGCAAGCCCCAAAGCGTTTTTTAAGTCGTTATTGGGTTCACACAGGTACATCAAGCGGTGGGCTTCCAGGGTATTGGGAATAACGTGAATATTTTTATAATCCATGACCAAGTTTTCTTCCGCAGCGGCTGCTTTCAAAGCACTTCCTAAACCGGGTTTTTTGGTGGCAGGAAAAGAAGATTTGGGTAATCCCCCCTTCGGAATCTTTGGATATAATTGAAAAGGACGTAACCGAGTAGTGATGTTAAATTCGTTTTGTACTTCTTCAATGGCTCGACTCAGCCTACTTTTTCCGATGTAGCACCAAGGACAAATGATGTCCGAAATAATGTCTATGGTTACTTGTTGCTTCATATACGTACGAGGATTGAATGAAGGATTGAGTTAGAGTTGGCAAGATAAGGATAAAATCATTTAAACTCCCGAATGGGGTCCAGCAACTGGTCTAATCCATTGATTTTTATTTCGTACATGGTTTGCAGTAACATTCCCAATTTCCCTTTGGGAAAACCTTTTCGTTGAAACCATTCGAGGTAAGAAACGGGTAAATCGCATAATAATCGCCCTTTATATTTGCCGAAAGGCATCGGCATACGAACTAGTTGAAGGAGTATTTCAGAATCCATAGTGACGACGGAGGGTTAATTTTTTAGTGTTAGGAAAACTCGGCTACATTCAAAAACTCTACATCTTTTCATTTACCAATCATTTTTATTAGTTCTTCAACGGGAGGGTCGTCTTCAAAAAGACTGTAATCCCAATCTTCCAATGTCTTAGAAAGACTTTTAGGGTCGTACCCTTGCTCTTTTTTCAATTCCTCCAAATCAATCGACTCGGGAATCGGTTGTTGAGCAATCGCCCACATTTTTTCTAATTCGGGGTCTTCTATTGGTAATTCGGGGGGCG
>JBCCQK010000546.1:0-5489 GCA_039024375.1 Bacteroidota bacterium | reverse complement strand
CAAACTGAGCAGGAGAAGGAGATTCTTTCATCCCGAAGGATTTCGGGATTCTTTTAACCGTTGAAAGAGAAAGATTCCCTCAAGGAATCTCCCTCTTCTATCCGACAACTTTATCTTGACTAGCCACTAAGTACTCTTTTGAATAGCACAATGGGATAATACAGTTGGTTTGGAGTTGTGTAAAAAGGGTATAAATAAATGAAAATAAAATGTGTAATCAAATAGTTTTGGCTGATGGTTTGATTGCTAAAATTGTTTGATTGTTAATGTAACATGCTGTAAAACAACAATCTAACCATCAAGCAATCAAACAATCATACCTAAAGCTATTTAGCAGTTACACAGATAATTATTTGCATATAAAGACTTTTTACACAACCCCGAGTTACTTTCTTCCTTTTTGATGCCATAAAAAGTTATCACTTCAGTTCCTAATCTAACTGTTCCTCTTGTTCGCTCAGTGCTCCGTTTCAACTAGACACTTAGCCAACCCCGTACGTTAGCTAAAAAAATCCTATCAATCGTAACATGAAAAAAGAATTAATTACCGTTGGAGTCGGTGCATCGGCAGGTGGTTTAGAGGCCATAATGGAGTTTTTTGACCATATTGATCCAAATACAGGAATGGCATTTATTGTTGTCCAACACCTTTCCCCCGATTTTAAGAGTTTGATACCGCTTATCTAAGACCGTATGAGTTTTAATGTGGTCGCCAACCGTAATGAATGATGAATGACAGGTGATGAATGATAAAAGAACGTTTATCCGTGATATAATCTACTTAAAATCAGATGCTTATTTGTTTGTTTAAAAAAATGAATTTTTCCCTAAACAGAATTGAACATAGAAGGCTACTACTTCGTTGTAGCAATACGCCATAAATTACTTTAGCCAACAAACAAATGAGCCTTATTAATCAAACTACAAATTTTGGATTAAAAGATGTAAGTGCAAATCGGCACAAGTTCCTTTTCGTGGACGATTCGCCAACAGACAATAAATACTTGTCTTTGCTCATTAGGATTAAGAAGTTGCCCATTGAACCGCACTTTGAATACAGTCCCCACAAAGCCATTTCTTACCTCCTCAAATGCGACGAAACCGATTTTCCAAAGGTCATTATGGTTGACATCAACATGCCGTTGATGAATGGTTTCCAATTCGTGGAAAAATACCTCGAACATTTCCAAAATACGAAGGAAAATACCGTTCTCTACATTACTAGTTCTTCGACCCAACTCTCCGACAAAGAACGTGCTGAAAAACATCCACACATCAAGGGTTTTATTGAAAAACCGTTCAATTTAGCCCAATTTCAAGCGAAAATTCTGCCAGAATTGAAATAACTCGAGCCATTACTTTTCCAGCATCAAGCAACAAGTCCACCAGCAGAACAATAGCAACGCACATCGTAACGTCCCAAGAACGGTCGCACTTTCGATAAATTTCGCAATGGATGGTCGTATAAGTACCCGCGTAGAAGTGAGGAATCGCCAAAGAACAGAATAATTTTTTCCAATCAACAAAATATCCTTAACTTTGTCCGCCTAGTGGGATAGTTATTGTAAAAAACACACTAACTTTGACCAATCTATTATTCTCGACCACATAAAGGTTCTACGACATCTGGTTTTCCATTCTTTTAAGTAAAGAGAATTACCCAATTAAAAGACATTTGTAGGCGTTGTGGTCGCTCCTTATTCACTAAAAAAACAACAATAGTATGGCTCGATTTAGGTCTGGCGTTTTGTTCGGCGATGAAGTAACGGATTTGCTGAATTTTGCGAACGAAAATAATTTTGCACTGCCTGCGGTCAATGTAGTCGGCACAGAATCTGCTAACGGCGTTTTGGAAACGGCTCGTGAAGTCAATTCTCCAGTTATTATTCAATATTCCAACGGAGGGGCTCAATTTTTTGCTGGTAAAGGATTGTCCAACGAAAACCAAAAGTCGGCCATTTTAGGTGCTATTTCGGGTGCGCTACATATTCACAATATGGCCAAAGCCTACGGTGTTCCCGTGCTGCTGCACACGGACCACTGCGCCAAAAAATTGCTACCTTGGATGGACGGAATGCTAGAAGCAGGGGAAAAATTCTTCAAGCAAACGGGTAAGCCGCTCTACAGCTCACATATGCTGGACCTTTCGGAAGAGCCTCTAGAAGAAAATATCGCCATTTCGAAAGCTTACATGGAGCGAATGTCTGCTATTGGAACTACCATCGAAATTGAATTAGGGGTAACGGGTGGAGAAGAAGACGGGGTAGATAATACGGACGTTGACAGCGCACGGCTTTACACGCAACCCGAAGAAGTTGCGGCGGCTTACGAAGCACTGAGTGCCGTGAGTGACCGATTCACCATTGCAGCGGCGTTCGGGAATGTGCACGGCGTTTACCGTCCTGGAAACGTTGAGTTGACCCCTATTATCTTGAAGAACTCACAGGATTTTGTCAAGGCAAAATTCAATACTAGCGACAACCCCATCAACTTTGTCTTTCATGGTGGCTCTGGTTCCGAAAAAGAAAAAATTACCGAAGCCGTCGAATACGGTGCCGTCAAGATGAATATTGACACCGATATGCAATGGGCTTTTTGGGAAGGCGTTAAAAACTACGTCGCTGATAATTCTGGCTACCTGCAAGCGCAAATTGGTAACCCCGATGGTGACGATATTCCCAATAAGAAGTACTACGACCCTAGAAAATGGTTAAGAAAGGGACAAGAAAATTTTGTCAAGCGATTAACCACGGCTTTCGAAGATTTGAACTGTATTAATAGAAATGTTTAGTGACTGGTGCTTGGTAATTAGTGACTAGTTTAGACGTTGACGCAAAACCAGTCACTAGTTACTAATCATCAGTTACTAATCACTAATCCCCAGTCACTAGCTACTAAAAGTTAGAAAAATAATGATTTTACCCATTTATGCGTACGGACATCCTGTCCTAAAACGAGTTGCCAAAGACATCGAGAAGGATTATCCAGAACTAGAAAAGTTGATAGCGGATATGTGGGACACCATGTATAATGCCCAAGGCGTTGGTCTGGCCGCTCCCCAAATTGGTAAAGGAATTCGCCTTTTTTTAGTAGATTCTGTACAAGCAATGGAAGAAGGCAAAGAAGCGGATGGTATCAAACAGGTTTTTATCAATGCCCAAAAGATAGAAGAATCGGGTAAAGAGTGGGCCTACGAAGAAGGTTGTTTGAGCATCCCCGATGTTCGCGGAGATGTTCGTCGGCAGGAAACGCTGATACTTCGTTATTTGGACGAAAACTTTGAAGAACATACGACCACCTTTACGGGCATTAACGCTAGAGTCGTTCAACACGAATATGACCATATTGAAGGGCTTCTGTTTACCGAAAAGTTAAAACCCATCAAAAAGCGCTTGGTCAAGCGCAAGTTAGAAAATATTCGTAAGGGAAAAGTATCGGCGGACTATAAAATGAAATTCGTCACTTCTAATCGATAAGTGCAAGCAGAAAAAGTAAGGTCTCTCGCTTACGTCAAGTTGACAGCTAATCCTACTTAAAAAAACAGCATTAGCCATCAACTATCCGTAAAATGAGGGCTTCTCTATTGCACGTTTCATAAAGTGTTTAATCGAGAATTTGTCAGCAAGATAGTTCGTTTTACCATTTAGGTAATGATTCACTCTTTGCGGCTAGTTTAACTTGCTATGTAATGAAGCAAGGCTGTCTCATGGCCAGAAATACTCCTTTCAGAATCCTAATTGCCGAAAGTGGGATTTGACAATCATTGACCTCCTCGTAAAGTGCTTTTCCTTAGCTATTTGATAAAAAATTCTTTGGTAATATCTTCCGTATCTGTCACCAAAGTTATAATGTAGGCTCCTCGAACGTAAGTATTCAAATCAACTTCGTAGATACTATCTTTGGACAAATCATCAACTGTATCATCCAATAGAATCGTTGTTTCCTTTACAATTTGTATTTTCAGTAACGTACTATTAATCTCCTTAAAATCAATCAGTAGTATATTATTGTCGGGGTCGGTGTAAAAAATTTCCCCAACGCTTTCCACATCCAACGTCATATTCACTCCTTGCAGTTGTAGTTGTGGTCCATTATCAGCATAAATAAGACTCGTAAAAAGGGCTATCAAAATTACAGTAAAGCAAAGCGTTATCATCTTCATTACTTTTTTATTTACAAAATTTTAGGATAAAACTGGGTATTTGTTAAGTGTTCCTCTAGGTGAGGGAAAAGTGTTCGTTACTTAGATTTAGCTTTTTGCTTGTCCACCAGCGAAAGAATCACAACTCGGGATATTTGATGGCCTTCAATTGGTTTTCCTCTAGCCTTTTTCTTTATATATGCGGTAAAAGTTTAAAGTGTTCGTCGGTTAAATAGTGGAAGACAAAAACATCAGTGATTTATTGTGCTTGTTCCCTCCATTTAACGCTAAGTCTTGTTCTTCTTGGCAGATGCACCTGCTGTTGTACTTTCTTTGAGCGTTTGTTTCTAGTGCCTTTAATGTGTATTGTGTTTGTTATATGAGTGCTCAGTTCTAGTGTCTTTAATGTGTGTCATGTTTGCTAGCTGAGTGTTTGTTCTTAGTGCCTTTAATGTACGTTGTGTTTGCTAATCGAATTGTTTGTTCTTAGTGCCTTTAATGTACGTTGTGTTTGCTATTCGAATATTTGTTCTTAGTGCCTTTAATGTACGTTGTGTTTGCTAATCGAGTGTTTGTTCTTAGTGCCTTTAATGTACATTGTGTTTGCTATTCGAGTGTTTGTTCTTAGTGCCTTTAATGTACGTTGTGTTTGCTATTCGAGTGTTTGTTCTTAGTGCCTTTAATGTACGTTGTGATTGCTAACTGAGTGTTTGTTCTTAGTGCCTTTAATGTACGTTGTGTTTGCTAATCGAGTGTTTGTTCTTAGTGCCTTTAATGTACATTGTGTTTGCTAATCGAGTGTTTGTTCTTAGTGCCTTTAATGTACGTTGTATTTGCTATTCGAGTGTTTGTTCTTAGAGCCTTTAATATTGTGTTGTGCTTGTCCTCAAGGCCTTTAACAATTTTTTAAAACTTTAATGGGTGTTTGTTCGCAGTCTTTGTCAGTGTGTCTGCCGATACTTTAAGGGGAACTTTTGGGAGAGTGTTTGTTCTAGTTATTGCTCAGAGTGAATGTTGTATATGTTTTATACTAGGTGAACCTAAAGTTGTAAATTAAGAGGGGAATAGTTTGGGAGGAAGTGTGTGTGTTTGTTACTGATGGTACAAATATATAGCGGGTTCGTGTCACTGTCAAGCGTTTTGAAATCTTTTTTTGAAAAAAAATCAAAAATCTATTTTTGATAACTATCTGTGACAGAATACTTTATACAAAAAAGGAGATGTAATAATTATTTTTAATTTGTAAAAATCTAGCAGTAAATTATTTATCAAAAAAATAAGCATTTAAGTTTTCATTTTTTTGATGAGAAACTTTTCTCAACTTTTTTTCCAATAATTTTTCATTTTT
>JBCCQK010000545.1:0-5493 GCA_039024375.1 Bacteroidota bacterium | reverse complement strand
GAAGGGCCGCTAATCCATTTCGATGCCACTCTACCTGCACGAAATTCGGTGTTGATTTTCTAACTTTTTCGATGGCTTGCAGATACTGTTTTAACAATTGGTCTAGTCTATCCGATGGCCTACTTTGCTGAACCAATAAGTGATGAAAATACCAAGCGTCAAAAGCCTTCTGCCAATCTTTTGGTTGCACTTTCATCAGGGTATTCACTACTTTTTCTTCCTGCGCTGTCCAATTGGCACTTAATTGTCGCCACGGATAAAACTGTTCGAAGTCTCTTAAATGATACTGACTTTCTAATAAACGCCCTAACAATTCTTCTACCATTTGCGCCTTTAGTTGCAAAGTCATAGCGTTGTTGCTAAGCGTATGGGTAAAAAGTTGATGCTCATTAAGCATTTCTATCAAACCCGCAAATTCTGCTTCCAAATCGTTGATAGCAGTTGCTCTTTTTAGGGGAGCAAACGCCGTTTTACTACTTAGATTCTTTACATTTTCTTGGATGAAGTAAGGTTGCTGATTTAGCCAGTTCGCCCAAGATTCTTCGTATTGGCCTAAATGTGTTTCCAGAAGGTCAATATTTTCTGCCTCCGTGCTATTCAAAAAGGTAAAGTCAAAAAGAGGTTGATTATCGTGGGTCTTTTGGAGGTGTTCGTATTGGTTTAAAATCGCCGATTTTAGTTGCAATGCTGTTTTGGATTTTCCCGAAAATGTTTTCCGTATTTTAAGATTACCAACACTGACTTTGTGATATTCGACACCAAACTTCTCCGTCAGTTGCCCTATCGATTGTCGGAGTTTGTATAAACAATTGTTTGCCGTTTCGTACTGTTGCCCGTAAAATACTTCCAGTGCATTTTTGTACTGTCCAACTGTCTGCAAATATTGTTTTTGAACCTTCCTCGTTCTGCGAATCATTTTTTGGAGCAAGGCCGCCAGTTTATTTTTCGCTTCCCGCTCGTTCGACAGTTGAAAATGGATATCCGAAATTTGTTTTAGCGGATGCGGAAAGGCAAAAATTTCATTAAAGTGTTTAACACTTTTAGCAATGACCTCGTTTAGCCGTTCGTATTCCAAAAAGTCAAAAGTAAAATCTTGGATTTGCAAATGTGTATCTAACTGTTCCTTACCTTCTAGTCGGTTGCTTTGCAAAAAAAGGCCAATAGCTTCTGTCCAATTGTGAATATCAAAAACGTTTTTTTGGTAGGCTTCGGCGCCACTTTTCAATTGCTTTTCGGTGGATTGAAATTTTAGGTAATGCGCTGGAAAATCATTCTTTTTATTCGTCCTATTTTTTTGAAGTTTACTGATTTTTGCCCCTAGTCTATCTACTAGATTCTTCTTATCTAACGCCAGATTTTGAAACCTAAAAACGTGGTCTCCAAATCCTTCTACATCAAGTAGTTGATTTAGTTTTTCTAAGACTACTACGGAATCGGCAACAACTAAAGTAGATTGTCCATTCAATAGATTACCAATAATTAGGTTGGTTATCAAGTGACTCCGACCGCTTCCCGGTGCGGATTCAATGGTCACCAATGGATACGCTAAACTGGCTTGATACGCAGCCTTTTGGTAGTGGTCGGCGAGTAAATAGCTAAAGGAATAAGGTCGATTATTTTCGGGAACCCTGCCCTGCCAATCGTTATTATTTAATAAAGTAGATTGCTCGAAGTCCAGCGCAAGCGGAGGAAAATTAGCCAAAATTCCCGACCAGAAGATAGCACCCGACTGTTCAATAGTGGCCAATTCTACAATATCGGGAAACTTTTCAATGCTATAATTAGGTCGATTATTTTGGAAACCCAATGCATTGGCTAGGTTCTCGCAAAAGGATTGGCAAGTAGCTAACGTCAATCCTTTTTTGGTCCTATTTTTTTCAAAACGGGCGATTTCGTCTGCCATTTCAGGAATGATAGACGCTAGAATAGGATTGAGTTTAGGAAGTGTGCCCTGTCTGAGTGCAAGCTGCCAATTATTTTCTTGGATAGCGTTGGGCTCTAGTGTGGTTTCCCAAATAAAAACAGGAGCGGCGACCACTCCTTTTGAAGCTTGACGGTCTTTTTTAGTTAAAATGGGATATCCGAAACCAATATTCTTATAGCCTTTCAACCGCTCTGTATTGCGAGCGTCAAAGAAAAGGTGTTCCAGAGAAGCAGTTGACTGGTCGGTGGTTAGAATAGAAAAATTGGGTTCACTTTTTCTAAAAACGGAGGTCAACCACTTGTTGGCAAAATCAAAGCCCGATTGGTCTAAGTCGAATACATCTACAATTCCTAAATTTATAGGAATAGCTTCGATATAACTGGCCAACAAATTGGAATTAAATAGTTGTGGCTTTGGTAATACCCAATGGTCATTTTCCATAGATTGCGGTAGATTAGTTTTCTCTGAATGAGAAGTCAGAAGTCAGACCGTCCGATTGGACTGTCAGAAGTCAGACTTCCTGAGCCACTTATATACAAGTATTTAATGTTGCAGCGTCAACGTCCCAAGTCTGACTTCTGGCAATGAAATGGTCTGACTTCTGACTTCTTGACAACAATTTATTAAGGCTATTCCCTGCCAAGTTTGCGCAGGATTTTAGTTGCAAGAAGAACAAGGTACACTATTCTTTCAAACCGCCCGCTACTTTTTCTCCATTTTTATATTGATATTCCATCACCACCTTCCCCTGTTCGTCGTAATACTTATAAAAACCGTCTTGTTTGCCGTTTTTATACTCCGCTTCCGTCTGGATTTTTCTGGAAGGATAGTATTTTTGGTACAAACCGTCCAATTCCCCATTTTTGTAAGTGGCCGATTCTTCGATATTGCCGAAGCGGAACTTAGCAAAGTTGCCGTCATAAACTCCGTTGGCGTAGGTGGTTAAAGTTTGAATTTGACCACGGTCGGAAAACGTCAGATAAATCCCGTTCAACTCGTTATTAACGTAATTTGCCATCGTCTGAATCACTTTATCTTTATTCGGGTAGTAGGTAATCCAAGAACCATTTTTCATACTGTTAATCAAAATACCTTCTTCGAGGACTTTACCATTTTGGTCGGTCTTGGTCGCTTTGACACCCGCACCACCCGCAATGGAAGTCGTCGTAAATCCCGTTAAATCGGCGGGGACGGCGGTGTTCGTATTGGATTGACAGTGTGTTAATAGTAGCGCTAGAGAACAAGCGGAGAATAATTTTAGATAGTGATTCATTGTTTAATTCTATTTAATCGGTTAGTAGAGAAGATTTATCAGGTTTACGAGGTTTTGACTGCGAAAATAAACGCTTTGGTAAAAATTTACAATGATTTTTTAGGACAAATAGGGTCTTTCAAACGCAAAAAGGCTTTCAACGAAATGATTCCGTCGAAAGCCCTTTTGGTTGACAAGCATAACCACAAAATAAGCAGCTAAAATTAACAGGTATAATTTTTTGATGGGACTCGTCTATTATGCAATCGAGCAGATTTCAGAATTGACAGAATCTAATACGCAAAAAACGTAATCCTGTAAATTCTGAAATCCTGTCTAATAAAACATATTAGCTGTGTCTTGACACTCGATTAATTTTCTTACGACAACTGCGCAATCGCCTTCTTAATCCGCTCAATCGCCTCTCGCAACTGCGCTTCCGAAGCCGCGTAAGACATTCGGAAATATCCTTCCGCACCGAAAGCACCACCAGGAACTAGGGCCACGTGCGCCTCGTTCAACATATAGATACAGAAGTCTTCGGAATTTTCGATGGTTTTACCGTTGAAAGATTTTCCCATAAAATTACTAATATCGGGAAAAACGTAGAACGCACCTTCTGGTTCGTTGACCTTTAAACCGGGGATTTCCCGCAGTAAACCCAACACCATATCTCTTCGCTTCAAAAATTCTTTCCGCATTTCGTGGGTCGGTGTCATGTCTGCCAAAAGCGCATAAGCGGCCGCTTTTTGGGCGAAAGCATTGGCGCCTGAAGTAACTTGACCTTGGTGCTTGGCACAGGCTTTGGCAATTTCCAAAGGCGCACCGATGTAGCCTAATCGCCAGCCCGTCATGGCAAAACCTTTAGCGAAACCGTTAACCGTAATGGTGCGGTCTTTGATAGCGTCGAAGGTACCGATACTGCTGTGTTTGCCCACAAAGTTGATGTATTCGTAGATTTCATCAGCAACGACGTAAATCCCTTCGTGCTTGCCGAGTGCATTGGCAATGGCTTCTAATTCGTGTTCCAAATAAACAGAACCCGTTGGATTACAAGGAGAAGAGAAGAGGACTATCTTTGTTTTGTCCGTAATCGCCGCTTCTACTTGCTCTGCCGTTACTTTATAATCATTCTCAATACCCGCAAATACATCTACGGGGACCCCGCCCGCCAGTCGAACGATTTCTGAGTACGTTACCCAGTAGGGCGAGAAGATAATCGCTTCGTCTCCTTCGTTCAACAATACCTGACAGAGATTGGCTAGCGATTGCTTGGCCCCCGTTGAAACGACTACTTGATTGGGCGTAAACTCCAAGCTGTTGTCTCGCTTAAACTTCGTGCAAATAGCTTCTCGCAATTCCAACAAGCCTGGAACAGGTGTATATTTGGTGTAACCATCATTCAATGCTTGTTTGGCCGCCTCTTTGATGTGGTCGGGTGTATCAAAATCGGGTTCGCCCAAACTTAAACTAATCACATCGTGTCCCTTCGCTTTTAACTCTCGACCGAGCTGAGACATTTTTAAAGTCGCCGATTCCGCCATGTTGTGAATGCGTTCGGAGACGGGAGAAATAGTTGCTACACTCATTTTAAAGAAGGTTTGTGGAGTACAATCCGTAATTTGGGTCACTTAATCATTTGTAGAATTGTTTGACTTTCTGTACTCCTAAGTATTTGATGAATAAATACTGGTTTTATGACAAATTGGTTGGGAATGTATTGGTGGCAAATTTATTACCAGAATTTCATAAACGACTGGTGCAGTAAAAAAGTTCTGCCTAGACCAATTTATGGACAAGAAGTATTCTTTGCCGAAATCGGCGCAAAAATAAGGGCTTTTTTAGTGCCTTGCTACGAAACGGAGTATTTTATGGAAAGGTGAAACCTATTTTTTTCTTTCTTTGACTGATTATGATTTTGGGGTTGTGTAAAAAGGGTATCAATAAACTAAATTTGAATGTATAAACTGAAATAATGGCTATATGGTTTTATTGTTATATGGTTCTTGTAACACTTTGTCTTACAACAACCAGCCCGCCTAGCAGCAGTCGGGCGGGTATAACCATTTAACAACATAGCCATCCAGCAATTTTTACTTTAATTACACAAATGATTTTATTTGATTTGGTGACTTTTTACACAACCCCTATCCTCATCGCTTATTTTTCACCCGTTTTTTCAAATCTCGATTTACAGCTATACTAGCGTTCAATTCATAGCCGACTAATAAGATAAATGCGTTGATTTGAATCCAAATCATCAGTACAATGATAGTACCAATAGACCCATAAAAGCGATTGTAGGAACCGAAATTAT
>JBCCQK010000544.1:0-5521 GCA_039024375.1 Bacteroidota bacterium | reverse complement strand
GTAATCATACGGAATAGCTTTACCCATTATTTAGACTTTTTTGAATTTGCAATAATGTCAATGAACTAAAGATACAACTTCTTGGCTATTTATTGACCCCAACTTGCTGTCGAAAGACATTCCCGTTACGGGGTAATTTTAGGGCTACCCTATTTTAGTCGAACACTACCGAAAGTTAAAAGTATGCAAATCATTCCATTTGGAAAGACAGAGTACCTTCAATGACAATTCTCAAATTCTGGCTAGAGAAACGGTTGGTATTTTAAAATTTTAAATTTTGAATTTATAATTTTACATTTTGACTTTCCCTCACTCCCCAAATTCTCTACCCATCATTTGCCAAACGGTAATAAACAACGCCGCAATGATGGGGCCAATCACAAACCCCGATAACCCGAACCAAGTGATACCTCCCAAAGTGGCGATTAAGATTAAGTAATCGGGCATCTTAGTGTCTTTTCCAACCAATCTAGGTCTGAGTAAATTATCGGCTAAACCGATGACCGTTGCCCCCACAACTAAAACAATAATACCTCTCGCTATTTCCCCTTGGAATATTAGGATAATGGCGGCAGGTAGCCAAACGACCGTACTACCAACGGGTAACAAGGACAAAAAAATCATCACTACCCCCCACAACATTGCCGCAGGAATGCCTACAGCCCAAAATAATATTCCTCCAATGACGCCTTGTAAGGTGGCAACTAATAGACTACCTTTTACGGTAGCTCTTGCCACACTCTCAAAACGACTAATGAGCGCCCGTTCTTTTTCATCGCCGATGGGTAATACCCAAATAATGCCCTCAATTATTTTATGTCCATCTCGCAAAAAGAAAAAAAGGACGTAGAGCATAATGACAAATTGTAGAAAGAAACCAAAGAGGTTGGAAGTAAACGTAAGTGCTTGACTAGCGGCTATTTGCGACCCATTTGTAATTACATCGTTTACCTGGTCTTTAGCCTTTTCTAAACTAAACCCATAGTTTTCTAAATATTCTAAACTTACGGGAATACTTGCTCGGATGCTATCGAAAGTACCCCGCACATCTATTTCCCCCGATTGCATTTTTTCGTAATAAAAAATACTTTCGGACACCAGCGAGGAACCGATAAGCAGCACGGGAATGATGACAATTAAAATAATTAGCAACAAAGTTAAAGAGGCGGCTAAATTCGCCCTACCCCGTAACCGCTTTTTGATTCTAGCAAACGTGTTGTGGAATAAAATGGTGAGTACGATTGCCCAAAAAATCCCCATCAAAAATTCACCAATCAATCCAACAAAGGCGACCGATACTACTAAAACTAGAAGTAAGAAGAAAATATGTGGAAAATTTTTATTCATTTATGAGGAAGGTTTATGGTTTTTAAAAATAGAATTGAATCACAATTGCTCCATTACCCAGTCATCTACCGATTTGGTTGTACTACTAAAGTTTATTCCCACCAAATAAATGGGCTGCTCAGAAAATGTATATTTTTCGTAGTATTTCTTATCTTTTATTTGTTGTAAAGCCACTTCTGCGCTCTGGTCTAACTTGAACTCAATCACATAAATACGTTCTTCAGTTTGCAGGACGGCATCTAATCGGCCGTCGTTGGTATTGATTTCGCACTCTACGTATTGTCCCAATAGTAAAAATATTAAGTATATAATGCTATGATAATAATATTCTCTATCGGCGATGAAAATATGGTTAGGTATGTTTTTAAAAATAGATTTCACAATGCGCATGACCTTTTCCAAATCATTCGCTGCAAAAGCCCGATACAAATCAATGGCAATAGGCGTACTGAGCGACGTTTCCCCCTGCCGAAAAGAACCAATCATAAACCGTAATAGCGACTCTTTCACTTCTTTATTGGGATAGCCAATCCGATATAAATCAAATTCATCTTCTTGCAAAATGGTAATGTATCCCGTTTGAAACATCAACGGTAGTAGCTGTAAATCTTCTATATCATAACTTAAAAAAGCACTTTCATCGACGACTCTATTTTCAAAGTTGATGAGGCGATGTTTACGGATTTGTTTGATGAGAAAAGTGGGCGTTCCCGTTTCAAACCAGTAATTAGAAAACTTACTGGACTCCATAAAACTCATTAAAGACCAAGGATTATATAGGCGGGTGCGCCCGTCCCACGAATAGCCGTTGTACCAAGTTTTAATTCTAGTTAATAGTTCAGTTCGGTCTATTTGAAAAACGGTTTCCGCATTTTGTAGAAAGGGTTCGAAGTTCGCCTCCATTTCTTCCTGTGTAATCCCTACTAAATCCACGAATTGGGGTTTTAGGCTAATATCTCGAAGATTGTTCAACTCCGAAAAGATACTAACTTTGCTAAATTTGGAAACACCCGTTATCAGTAAAAACTCTAGATACGCATCACTATCTTTTATAATCGAATAGAAGGATTTTAATATTTGTTGGTTGGTTTTAGCTTGTTCAATTTCGTCGTCTCCCAAAAAGTCGATTAACGGTTTATCGTATTCGTCAATGAGCAGTACGACCTCTTTATCTTTAGCCACCGACTGGATAAGTTCTCTAAATTTACTCTTATAATTATTACTTTTTAATTGTATTCCAAAATCCTCAGCAATCAAATCCATTTCTTCCGAAATAGCGTTATCTAAGCCAATCTGTCTGTAGGACATACTGCTAAATCCGATGTGAATAACGGGGTGTACTTTCGACCAATCCCAATTGTTCTCTATCCACAAACCTTCGAACAATTCTTTTTGCCCTTGATAGATAGACTTTATCGTGGATAATAATAAGGACTTACCGAAGCGCCTCGGACGGGATAGAAAGAAATAATCCCCTTTTCCTAGAAGACGACTTATTGGTCGAGTTTTATCAACATACAATAAACCCTTCTCTCTAATTTTACTAAAAGTCTGAATGCCCAATGGTAATTCTTGCATAACGCTCATTTTCAACAAAGGTACTTTTTATTTTTATTGTCTTCTGTAAACGCCTAATATCTCCACAAAAAACATTTGCAAAAAAACCAGCCATTCATGGGGTGAATTTAGATAAAAAAACGATATTCGCCTCAGTAAAAAATTAGTATAAAAAACCTAATTGTAACTATTCGGAGCAGGGAATAGAGAATAGGGATTAGAGACTTAAAATGTTGACAAACGGGAATGAAATCGAAATTTTTGTCTAATTTCTTGGAGTTTGAGTCTCTGTTCCCTCAATGAAATGGTCTCTACTCTCTATTCTAAATAGATACACCTAATTTTTATTTTTCACTGACATTTAAATAAAACAATATGGATAATTTACAGCTTGATGAGCTCTTTTCGGTCAAGGACAAGACGGTTTTGATTACGGGTGGGTCGAGAGGAATCGGTTTGATGATTGCGGCGACTTTCGTCAAAAATGGAGCGAATGTATATATCTCTTCCCGCAATGCGGAGGTTTGCGAAGCGGTCGAAGCGGAACTTTCCAAAACGGGCCAATGTACAGCCATTCCTGCCAATTTAGCAACGGGAGAAGGGCGACAAAAATTAGTCAACGCTCTGATGGAGAAAGAAGACCATCTAGACGTACTCATCAATAACGCAGGCGCCAACTGGAGTGCGCCCTTCAAAGAATATCCCGAACAAGGTTACGACAAAGTGATGGACATTAACGTTAAACCCGTATTTTATTTGACACAGGCTTTAATGCCAATGCTGGAAAAAGGCGCTAGTTTGGAAACTCCCGCTAGAGTCATCAATATCGGCTCCATCGACGGTATTCGCGTTTCTACCATTGACAACTCAGCCTACGGAATGAGTAAAGCGGCCGTTCATCATTTGACCAAAATAATGGCCATCAAATTCGCGGGAAAAGGCATCACGGCCAACGCCATTGCACCTGGACCGTTCCCTAGCAAAATGACTAAGTCTATGCTGGACAACGTACAGCCAATGATTGAAAAAGCCAACCCAATGCGCCGAATCGGTCGGTCGGGCGATATGGGCGGCATTGCCGTTTTCTTAGCCTCCGATGCGGGCTCTTTCTTGAACGGAACGGTTATTCCCGTTGACGGGGGGATGCATTTGATGGCGGCTCTTTAGGCCAGCAGGTTGAAAGGCTAAGAGGTTGAAAGGCTGATAGGCTCAATTACTACCTCAACCTCTCTACCTTTTTACCTTTTCACCTTTAAAAATAAAAAATGCAAAATCACATCCTAGAAGAAGAACACTTGATGTTCCAAGACGCTTTTAAAACTTTTGTCCACAAAGAATGTGTACCGCACCAAGAAAAATGGGAAGCGGACGGTTTAGTTTCGAGAGAAGTGTGGACGAAAGCGGGTGACAACGGCTTTTTGTGTATGGATTTGCCCGAGGAATACGGTGGATTAGGCATTAAAGATTTTCGATACAATGCCATCATTGCCGAAGAAATGATTAAAGCGGGGGCTTCGGGGCCAGGGTTTGTATTGCATAACGATGTAATGGCACCGTATTTTACGACTTACTTTACCGAAGAACAGAAAGAACGGTGGATGCCCGGTATCATCAAAGGGGAAATTATCACGGCCATTGCCATGACGGAACCCGGTACGGGAAGTGATTTACAAGGCGTCCAAACGACAGCCATTAAGAAAGGCGACCACTACGTTTTAAACGGCGCTAAGACATTCATTACCAATGGTATATTAAGCGATTTTGTTATTGTAGTAGCAAAAACCGACCCTTCTAAAAAGCACGGGGGGATTAGTTTGTTGGTGGTAGAAAGAGGGATGGAAGGCTTTACGAGAGGAAAAAATTTAGATAAAATTGGGTTGCACGCCCAAGATACAGCGGAACTATTTTTTGATAACGTTAAGGTCCCCGTTGAAAATCTGTTGGGACAAGAAGGAAAAGGTTTCTACTATTTAATGCACAATTTGCCGCAGGAACGATTGTCTATCGGTGCGGGTGCTTGCGCTGCTGCCGAAAGAATTTTAGACGTTACGATTCAATACTGCAAAGACCGCACGGCTTTTGGTCGGCCCATTGGCAAATTCCAACATTCTCGTTTCAAATTGGCGGAGATGAAAACGGAGATTACCATCGCTCGGACCTTCATCGACCAGTGTATCTTAGAATTGAACGAGGATAAACTAAGTGTAGAAAAAGCGGCCATGGCCAAATACTGGGTCTCGGATTTGCAGTGCAAAGTTGTGGACCAATGCTTACAGTTGCACGGTGGTTGGGGCTACATGAAAGATTACGAAGTAGCCAAAGCCTACACCAACGGACGCATCCAACGGATTTATGGGGGGACTAATGAGATTATGAAGGAGATTATTGGCCGTTCGATGGGTTTTTAGTGAAGGAGAGGTCAGAAGTCAGACCATCCATTTCATGGATTGTCAGAAGTCAGACCGTCCGTTTGGACTGTCAGATGTCAGATTTGGGACACGCTCCTAGTCTGACATCTGACAGATTTATCGGGAACTTACCGACTCAATAAAGTATTTAGTAGTATTCGAGTAAAGTAGGGGTTCCTTAAAATCACCCCGTAACGGGAATGTCTTTC
>JBCCQK010000543.1:0-5541 GCA_039024375.1 Bacteroidota bacterium | reverse complement strand
TCATTTTTTAAAAAAGTAATTTAATTTGAGAAAATTAGAACAAACGTGGCGATGGTACGGACCCAACGATGTGGTTAGTTTAGCGGATATTCGACAGGCGGGAGCAACGGGAGTGGTTACTGCTTTGCATCACATTCCCAATGGACAGGTGTGGCCAATAGCAGAAATAATGGAGCGAAAAGCGTTGATTGAAGCAGCGGGGTTACAATGGTCAGTAGTCGAAAGTGTTCCCATTCACGAAGACATCAAACGGCAAACGGGGAACTATCGAGAATATGTTGATAATTACAAACAGTGCATTCGAAATTTGGCTAAATGCGGCATCCCAATCATTACTTACAACTTTATGCCCGTGGTTGATTGGACGCGTACGGACTTGGCTTATCCATTGCCTGATGGTTCAAAAGCTTTGCGTTTTGAAGCGGCGGTTTTTGCGGCTTTTGACCTATACATTTTAAAAAGACCCAACGCAGAAAAAGAATATTCGGCAGCGGAGCAACAAAGAGCTAAAGCTAGATTTGCTGCTATGTCAAAAGAAGAAATCAAGGCTATTACCCAAAATGTCATTGCGGGGCTGCCGGGCGGCACCACCGAAGGAGTGGCAACCTTAGAAAAGTTTCAAGCCGTTTTGAATACTTACCGCAATATTGATGAGCATAAATTGCAAAGTCATTTATTTCATTTTTTACGAGCAATCATTCCCGTTGCGGAAGAAGTAGGAATAAAAATGGCCATTCATCCCGACGACCCCCCCTTTCCCCTTTTTGGCTTACCGAGAGTGGTAAGTACCGAGATACACGCAAAAAAAATTATTGAATCGGTAGATAGCGAAGCCAATGGCCTGTGTTTCTGCACGGGGTCTTTTGGGGTACGTGCGGACAACAATTTACCCCAAATGGTTAAAAATTTAGGGCATCGTATTAATTTTATACATTTGAGGGCTACTAAAAGAGACGCCGAAGGCAACTTTCACGAAGCGGACCATCTCGAAGGCGACGTGGATATGTACGAAGTAATGAAAGCCCTATTGGAAGTACAGCAAAAAAAGGCCACCTCTATTCCAATGCGACCCGACCACGGCCACCAGATGTTGGACGATTTGCAGAAGGTGACCAATCCAGGGTATTCGGCCATTGGACGGTTACGAGGATTAGCAGAACTACGAGGCTTAGAATTAGGAATTGTTAGAAATATGCAGCAATGAAACCTTTCTTAGACGAACATTTTTTACTGGAAACCAAAACGGCGCAAGATTTATATCACCAGCACGCTGTCGATTTGCCCATTATTGATTATCATAATCACTTACCACCCGATGAAATTGCCGACAATAAGCAATTTAGTACCATTACCGAAGTATGGCTCAAAGGTGACCACTACAAATGGCGGGCGATGCGGGCTAACGGTATTTCGGAAGAGTACATTACGGGCGATGCTAGCGACCGAGATAAGTTTACAAAATGGGCGGAAACAGTTCCCTACACCATGCGCAATCCGCTTTACCATTGGACGCACTTGGAGCTCCAAAGATATTTTGGCATTCCCCATTTATTAAACAAGGAAAGTGCCGCAAAAATCTACGACACCACCACGGAACAACTCCAACAACCTAGTTTCTCGACGCAGCAATTGTTGGCCAATAAAAAAGTAGAGGTCGTTTGTACCACGGATGACCCAACGGATAGTTTAGAATACCATCAAGCATTCCAACAGCAGTCGGCTGGATTTAAAATGTTACCCACTTTTCGCCCCGATAAGTTTCTACAAATTGAAAAAGCTGCTTTTCCAACAATGGTTAAAAAACTGGAAGCAGTAACCAATAAATCGATTCGTACCTTACTAGATTTGGTGGAAGCCTTGCAAGAACGGATTGACTTTTTTCACAGCTTGGGTGGTCGATTAGCCGACCACGGTTTGAGTCGGTTGTACGGCGTCGATTTTTCGGAAAAGGAAGTAGATGCTATTTTTCAAAAACGACTACGAGGAGAAATTTACCAAGGAGAAGCTATTCAATTTCAGTCTGCCCTACTCTACTACTTGGGACGAATGTACCACGCTAAAGGTTGGACGATGCAGTTTCATCTAGGCGCTTTACGCAATAATAATGAGCGACTGTTGAATGCCATTGGGGCTGATGTTGGCTGTGATTCTATTGGGGATTTTGAGCAGGCTACGGGATTATCTAGGTTTTTAAATAGATTAGACAAAGAAGATAAACTGGCTAAAACGATTTTATATAATCTCAACCCCAGAAACAACGAAGTTTTTGCCACAATGGCGGGCAATTTCAATGACGGCAGTATGGCGGGAAAAATTCAATGGGGTTCTGCTTGGTGGTTTTTAGACCAAAAAGACGGCATGGAAAAGCAGATTAATGCCCTTTCCAACATGGGGCTATTGAGTCGTTTTTTGGGAATGTTGACCGATAGTCGCAGCTTTTTGTCCTTTCCACGGCACGAGTATTTTAGACGTATTTTGTGTAATTTGATGGGTCGAGATGTAGAAAACGGAGAGTTACCCAACGATGTAAAATGGTTGGGGCAAATGGTGGAAAATATTTGTTATTACAACGCTAAACGGTATTTTGAGTTTTGAGATAGTTTTCGACTCTGGAGAGTCGAGTTACGTTTATTTTCACCCTAGCACTAACAAGAATTTTTAATCATGATAAAACGAATTACCTTACTTTTTACTGTATGCTTTCTTTTTAGCTGTGGCGAAATCACCTCTACCAAATCGCTAAAGCTAGCGCACGGTCTCGACGTTACGCACCCCGTCCACCAAGGCATGGAATACATGGCAGAGCGTCTTGCCGAAAAATCGGGTGGCCAACTGACCATGGAAATTTATCCAAGCCAACAATTGGGAACAGAAAGACAAGCCTTAGAATTATTGCAAATTGGCAGTTTGGCAATGACTAAAGTGTCGGCGGCGGTGTTAGAAAATTTTGCACCTAATACTAAGGTACTTAGTCTCCCCTATATTTTTCGAGACCGAGACCACGCTTACAGGGTTCAAGACAGCGAAATCGGCAAAAAGTTGTTGCAGCAAAGTGAAAAATACTGGCTCCGTGGCCTAACCTACTTCGATGCGGGGCAACGTTCTTTTTACACCAAAGAGCGCATGGTTAAAACACCTAGCGATTTGGACGGAATGAAAATTCGGGTGATGGAAAGTGCGACGGCGATGAACTTGGTGCGTTCGTTGGGTGGAGCACCCACGCCTATTTCTTGGGGAGAATTATATACCGCTTTACAGCAGGGCATTGTGGACGGCGCAGAGAATAACCCGCCTAGCTTTTACACTTCTCGCCACTATGAAATTTGCAAATATTATTCTTTAAACGAACACACCGCCGTTCCCGATATTTTGGTCATTGGTACCGTAGCGTGGAATAATTTGAGCCCACAAGAACAGGAGTGGTTACAAGCTGCGGCTGACGAAGCCACGACGTTTCAGCGAGAACTTTGGCAAGAATCCGAAGCAGAGGCACTTGCCGCCGTACAGGAAGCGGGCGTAGAGGTCATTCGACCCGATAAATCGAAGTTTTTTGAAAAAACGAAAGGGATTTTGGAGGCATATCAGTCGGAAGAAGAGGTGTATGGATTGATTCAAGCTATTCAAGCGGTGAAATAATAAAAATTAGGAAATGAGAAAGAAAATAGACAAATACTTAGGCGGATTGCTCACCATTTTGATGATTGTTATGACGCTCGATGTTTTGTGGGGCGTATTTACCAGATATGCCATGGGGAATCAAGCCAGTTGGTCGGAAGAACTCGCACGGTTTTTATTGATTTGGATAGGGATTTTGGGTGCCGCTTACGCTTCAGGACAAAAAATGCACTTGGCCATTGATTTATTGTCTCCCAAACTAAATGACGAAAATAAACAACGAATTGATTTATTAATAAAGGGGCTAATTATACTTTTTGCTTTTTTAGTATTGGTCGTCGGTGGTGGTCGATTGATTTATATCTCCCAAACTTTGGGTCAAACTTCCGCTGCGTTAAAATTACCTTTATCAATAGTGTATAGCGTTTTACCTATCAGCGGTCTTTTGATAATTTATTATAAGTTAACAGAGCATACACCAACCGTTTTAGACTCATAGGCTTTTTTGCATCATTTCAACGTAAACCAACCATAAAATGGAAGTCCTCATACTAGTCCTCTCTTTCGTCATTTTACTTGGTATTGGCGTTCCAATCGCTTGGAGTATTGGGATTAGTAGCCTGTTTACAATGCTAGTAAGCATTCCCGCCATTCCCGCTTTCACCACCATTGCGCAGCGAATGGCTACGGGTTTAGATAGTTTTTCTCTATTGGCGATTCCTTTTTTCATCCTAGCGGGACAAATCATGAATCGTGGAGGGATTGCCAAACGGCTGATTGCCTTTGCTCGAACGTTAGTCGGGGCCTTACCCGGTGGGCTGGCGCACGTTAATATCGTTGCGGCCATGCTGTTCGGCGCTATTGCTGGTTCAGCCGTTGCCGCTGCTTCCGCCATCGGTAGCTTTATGACCAGCGAAATGGAGAAAGAAGGCTACAGTCGAGAGTTTTCCGCAGCCGTTAACATTACTTCTTCCACTACGGGACTGACCATTCCACCGAGTAATGTCTTGATTGTTTATTCGTTGGCAAGCGGGGGCGTTTCCATTGCTGCTCTCTTCTTAGCGGGTTATATACCGGGCATTTTAACGGGGTTATTTTTGATGACCGTCTCGGCTGTGTGGGCCAAACGCAAAGGCTACCCAACGGGCAAACGCAGTTCATTGCGAGAGATTTTCACCACGCTGATTGATGCTTTTCCCAGTTTATTGTTGTTATTGGTAGTGATTGGAGGCATTGTAGTGGGCATATTTACGGCTACCGAAGCCTCCGCCGTAGCCGTTTTGTATTGTCTGTTGCTGACTTGGTTTTACAAGGAAATTTCTTTGAAGGAATTGCCGCAGGTCTTTCTGGGCTCCGTTGGAACCACTGCAATTGTCATGCTTTTGATTGGCACCTCCATGAGTATGTCGTGGATTATGGCCTACGAAAACATTCCACAAAACATTACGGCAGCATTGCTCTCGGTTAGCGATAGTAAGATTGTCGTTTTGCTAATCATCAATTTAATTTTGTTATTTGTGGGCATCTTTATGGACATGACCCCCGCCGTTTTGATATTTACTCCTATTTTTCTACCCGTTGTCACCGAACTAGGCATGGACCCAACGCATTTTGGGATTGTTATGGTGTTGAATCTTTGTATTGGAGTTTGTACGCCGCCTGTTGGTTCTGTTCTATTTGTAGGGGTTGGCGTTGCAGGGACGACCATTCAAAAGGTTATTCGACCATTGATGCCTTTGTTTATTGCCATGTTGGTGGCCTTGATGCTGGTGACTTATATTCCAGAGTTGAGCTTATGGTTGCCGAGGACTTTTGGTTTTTGATTTACGTGTTAGACATTTTTGAATGGTGTTAAATAACCAGCATTACTCTTAAAAAACCTAACTTTACAACATTCAATTCTAAAGGAAATAGTTAGCCGCATTT
>JBCCQK010000542.1:0-5544 GCA_039024375.1 Bacteroidota bacterium | reverse complement strand
CAAGTATTTGATGATTATGCCATTTTTTTTTAGTTTAAATGTAAATTGATAGTTCTTTGAAAAATACTTCCCTCTTTCGTACTGATAGAAAGATAAAGGCCATTCGTTAAAAAACTTCTTCTATTTCTGAAGCGAGCAACTAGATAATACTTAGGAAAAATTAGGTATCAAGGTAGTCTTTCCAATATTGGCCAAAGTAACAAATTTATTTTCCCAAACTACTTAAATGTTAGAAAATAGCCCTATTTTTAGGTTTCAAAGCAATTCTTCAAAACAATATTCTTTAGTTAATGAACCGACTGCTCTTATCTTTGCTTTTTTTCTTATCTATTTTTGCTCACTCAGCCTTTGCCCAAGAAGTCCCCGAAGTCAATTGGGCGGAATTACAAAAAACGAAACCTTGGGAAGCCACTGAACAGTGGGAGCCTGTTCCACCAAAAGTCACCGTTGGACAATGGTCACAGCCACCCTCTGATGCTATTATTTTATTTGATGGGACGAACTTAGACCATTGGCATAGACCTAAATATGCCTATGGGGTGAATATGGAAACGGTAGAAGCCATTATCAAAGCGAAGACCGAAAATCCCTCGCATAGTCCCGCTACTTGGAACATCAAAGATGGTGCTCTGGTTGTCAATCCTAATAATGGTGCGATTGAAACGAAAAAGGCCTTCGGCAATTTGCAACTGCACATCGAATGGTTAGCGCCCGTCGATGAAGGCAAAGAGGGACAAGGCTACAGTAATAGCGGGGTCTTTTTCATGGGCCTGTACGAAGTACAAATTTTAAATTCTTACGAAAATACGACTTATCCGAACGGCCAAGCGGGGTCGTTGTACAAGCAGCATATTCCAATGGTGAATGCCTCTCGTCCGCCTGGAGAATGGCAAGCCTATGACATCATTTTTAATGCCCCCATTTTTAAAACAGATGGCAGCTTAGAAAAGCCCGCTTACGTTACGGTACTACACAATGGTGTCTTGATTCAAAATCACGTGGAATTGAAAGGGCCTTGTATTTACATCGGTCAGCCCGAATACACCGCTCATCCAACGAAAATGCCGTTGTTGTTGCAAGACCACAGAGACCAAGTACGCTTTCGAAATATTTGGGTGAGAGAGTTTTAGGATTAAAATAAAAGTCAGATTATTCGAATCTAAATTCGTCTGCTTTGACTGCCTTCCCTTAGCAAGATGAAGGAATGTAAATTCTTGAACCGCCAAGCGGATGGGCTGGCTAGCTGGGGATGGGTTGAAACCCAGTTTTCAAAAACGCCTAAATTATACTTTATTCACCACAGATTGGGCAAGATTTAACAGATTACCACTGATTTTCCACTCAAATACTTGAAAAAATCAACGAAAATCAGTCTAATCCGTTCAATCAGTGTTGCATCGAGTCCTAATTTGCGGACTTCGTACAGCCCTAGTCACTAGTAACTAATTACAAATAACGAATAACGAATCACCACACTACTCACTGTTATTGTATGAAACTAAAACACACCATTCTGTGGATAGCTTTTTGGCTACCCGCAATTTCTTCCGTTTGGGGGCAGAACCAAGACCAGTTACTGGTTTCTGGTGACCACCAAGCTGCATCCCTATCGTCCATTTTTTCCTATCTAGAAACGAACTACGCAATTGATTTTTATTATCAAGAAAGCTGGCTGACCCCCGAAAAAATAACGCTACAATATCAAGAGGAACCCATCGCAACGGTGCTGGAAAAATTGTTGGCGAATACCAACTTGGGGTATAGCCGTTTCGACAATTTTGCCATCATTATTGCACCTAAAAACGCTTTAGGAAAGCAGTTCTCGGCCGATTATTTTTCCGCAAAATACCAAGTTGAAGTACCCGAAGAGGAAGTAGGACCACGAGCCACCGTTATTCAAATTGGAACGTCCGAACAAGCAGCTACTTCTGGAAAAGCAACCATCCGTGGAACGGTAACGGGCGACGGAGAACCGTTAATCGGCGTTTTAATTTATGTTGAAGCTATCAATAGAAATACGGTAACGGATGCCAATGGTAACTACGAATTAGAATTGCCTATTGGCAAGCATACGCTCGAAATGCAGTCGATTGGCTATGCCGATTACCAGCAAGCGGTTGAGGTATATAATGATGGAGAATTACCTATCACTTTAGAAAAAGCAGTGTATGAGTTAGGTGAAGTAGTAGTCGCAGGGACTACGAACGATAATAATGTATCATCGGCACAAATAGGTGTTGCTCGTTTGTCGCCGTTGGAAATCAAACAATTACCTTCTTTCTTAGGCGAAGCGGACGTTATCAAAAGTTTATTCACGTTACCAGGTGTGAGTACAGCGGGGGAAGGTGCCAGTGGTTTTAACGTGCGAGGAGGAAACATCGACCAAAATCTGGTGATGCAAGATGGCGCTTTGGTCTATAACTCGTCCCACGTCTTGGGCTTCTTTTCTATTTTTAATGCGGACGTTATCAAATCGGTCACCTTATTCAAAGGCCATATCCCCGCTCAATACGGCGGCCGACTATCGTCTGTTTTGGAAGTCAATACCAAGGATGCGGACAATGAGGAATTTAAAATTCGGGGCGGTGTAGGTATTGTTTCTAGTCGAGTGACCGCCGAAATTCCCTTAATTAAAGGGAGTACTTCTTTACTCTTGGGTGGCCGTTCTTCCTATTCGGACTGGATTTTGCGGCGAGCAAGAAATATCGACTTACAAAAGAGTTCTGCTTATTTCTACGATATGAACGCCAAGTTGAGTCATGTGATGAAAAACGGCTCCAACTTCGCTTTGGGCTATTATCAGAGCTACGATTTTTTCCGCTTTTCGGACGAGTTCGGCTACGACTGGGGAACGCAGCTAGCTACTTTTAACTATAATCAATTAATTGGAGAGCAGTTTTCCGCTTCTTTGGATGTAGCGTATGGTAACTTAGAAAACTCTTTTTTCGAACCCGAAGGATTTAATGCGTTCACTTTGGAAAATGGATTAAAGCACATAAAGGTTCGGCCCGATTTGTTCATTACGGCGCTTGACGGACACGAAATCCACGTGGGCGCTTCCTTCATTCGGTCCATCGGAAGCCCCGAAAGGCTATCGTCGAGAGGAGAGGTGTCGGGCGTTGGCAGTCGGCAAGTGGAAAAAGACCGTGGTCAAGAACTCGCTTTTTACATCAACGACGATTTTGACTTGGGAGAGAATTTGTCTTTTTCGGTCGGCTTGCGCTACAGTCAGTACCAAAATATTGGTCCCAACGAATTATTCCAATACAATTCTGAAAGTAACGATTTAACGCTAGACAATACTGTCGGTTCTACGCAATTTGGAGACGGAGATGTAATTCAGACCTACTCTGCTTGGGAGCCCCGAGCGTCGGTAAAGTTGGGCTTAGGAATAGATAATTCTTTGAAAGTGAGTTACAACCGAATGGCACAGTATATCCACTTGATTTCGAATACGACGGCTTCGACGCCCATTGATATTTGGCAGGTGAGTACGCCGCACATTCCGCCACAACTAGCGCATAATTACTCCTTTGGCTATTTTCAAAATTTTAATCGCAATCAGTGGGAAACATCCTTGGAGTTGTTTTATAAAGACATCGAACAGATTATTGAATACAAAGATTTGCCCGAATTATTACTTAACGAGCAATTAGAAACGGCCTTGTTGATTGGGGAAGGTCGGGCGTACGGAGCGGAACTATCCCTCAAGAAAAAAACGGGCCGCTGGACAGGGCAAATGTCCTACACCTACTCCCGTTCGGAGCGGAGAGCCAACGGCGAAACACCCAATACCATCATCAATGGTGGCGAGTGGTTCCCTGCTAATTTTGACAGTCCGCATAATTTGAATTTAACGTTCAAGTTCCAAGTAAATCGACGACATTTACTGGCAGCTAACTTTACCTATCGAGAAGGTCGTCCCGTAACTGCACCCGTAGCGGCTTACCAAATTGGCAATACGGAAATTCCGCATTATTCGCCCCGAAATCAGTTCCGGATTCCTCACTATCATCGACTGGACTTAGCTTATACCTTCACCCGTAATGCAGTGAGAACCAAGCGGTTCAAAGGCAGTTTGACCGTTTCGGTGTATAATTTATACTTTCGTCGAAACGCTTTTTCGGTCTTTTTCAGAAGAGTACCGGGGACGCCAGCGAACGCTTTTCGTTTGGCAATTTTAGGAACGGCGTTTCCGTCGGTAACGTATAATTTTGAGTTCTAAATAAAAAACACCTCATTTTTCCATGGCCCGTACTGAACTAAAATACGTCATTTTCTTTTCTGTATTACTGCTCGGCTCATTATGCCAAAGTAGTTGTGTGGATTCCATTAATCTGACGCTCGAAGATACCCAAGAGTTTCTGGTGGTAGATGGCGATTTCTCTACGAGTGGCAGACCCCATCAGTTATCCTTGTATTACGCTACGGGACAACGAACGGTAGCTCGACGTCCCGTTGAAGGAGCAACAGTAACGCTAGTTGGCGAATCGGGAGAACAAGAAGACTACGTAGAGTTAGGAAATGGTATGTACGAACTCCAAGGAACGGAAATCCAAGGTCAAACGGGGAAAAGTTATCAATTGACTTTTCAATTGAGCGATGGCCAATCGTACGAATCTGTCCCTGATGTGATGCCCACTAAAATTGACGGCGATAGCATCTTTTTTGACTATACGTTTTTTGAGGAGGTCAACCCGACGGGCGTTATTCGCCGACCGCAGATTGAAGCCTACGTCGCTACGCCGTTACCTGCTGGTAACCAAGATTACTGGATGAAATGGGAAGTGACGACTTTCTACTCTTTCCCCGAAGCGGATTGTGGCCCGTTTCACGTTCCCATTATCTGTTACTTTGCCAGTAGCCTAGACCAACAGAACGTCAATCTACTGAGTGGCGATGAAATTGTCACCGATTACTTGCCTCGTTGGAAAGTAGCGGAAAAACTAATTCCTGCTAGTGATATGGAATTTAGAGGAAGGCATTATTTTTTAGTCAATCAGCAAAGTATCACCCAAGCGGCCCACGAATACTGGCGAAGAATCAACTTAATCGCTAATCAAACGGGTAGTATCTTTGATGCACCACCCGCCGCCGTGCCGGGCAATATCCGAAGTTTGGACAATCCCGACGAAGTGGTTCTAGGCTTCTTTGAACTGGCCAACACGGACAGTCTGAGGAACTTCGTAACGGAAGGCGGTTTTAGCGAATTTTACAAATTTACGAATAATGTTTGTGCTGATTTGAGTAATCCTTTCGCTAATAATAATAGATTTTGTTGCGCTTGCCAACGCTTGGAAAATGCAACGACTCAACGACCGAGTTGGTGGTAAATACGATTCACGGTGTACGGGGGCTTTCTATTAAAAATAAACATTCTTTTGCAAATTGCGAGCTTGAAAACCATAAACTGTTCGAGTAAAATTGGGTGGTTGAATAAGAGACTAAAATCACGGGGTAACGGAAATGTCTTTCGACAGCAAGTTGTGTTTTCAAAATAGTCATAAAGTTGTGTTTTAGTTCTTTGACATCGTTGCAAATTCT
>JBCCQK010000541.1:0-5545 GCA_039024375.1 Bacteroidota bacterium | reverse complement strand
TGGTCAAAATGCTTCAAAGGTGCAGCGCACCGACCACATTTGTTAAAAATAAGGTTCAATGCGAACGGTGCGCTGCACCTTTGAGACCTATTTTTAGCAGCAGATGATACAAATGTTATCGGTACTCCGTACCTTTTTGCCTTAAAGTAAACTTGTGGGGTGTCGTTAGACTTTGTCAGTATCTCCTGCTTTTCCAGCGCTTAAAAGAAAGAGATGCTGACAAAGCATCGCTTTCTACCCCTTACTCTCAACTTGGATTATCTAAACTTTTTCTGCTGATTACTATTTACATAGACAACTTAGAATGACCAACAGTCATTACTTCAATCAACCCACAAATTTACTACCAGCACTATGGGAAAAGCCAGAAAAGCCGCCGTCAATTTCATCTTCATCACCGTTCTTTTGGATGTCATTGGGTTCGGTATTATCATCCCTGTTCTGCCTCAATTACTAGCAGAAATGAACCAGATTTCGGTCAACGAAGCAAGTACCTACGGTGGCTATTTGCTGACCGCTTTTGCCATTTTCCAGTTCATCTTTTCGCCCATCATGGGCAGTTTGAGCGACCAATACGGTCGGCGACCGATTCTGTTATTATCTCTTTTGGGCTTTGCTTTAGACTATCTTATTTTGGCACTCGCTCCGACTTTTTTGTGGCTGCTGATTGGTCGTATCATTGCGGGGATTTGTGGCGCTAGTTTTACAACCGCTTCCGCCTACATTGCGGACGTGAGCGATGAAACCAATCGGGCGAAAAACTTTGGAATGTTGGGCGCTGCTTTTTGTTTAGGGTTTATCATTGGGCCATTACTCGGTGGTTTTTTTGGAGAAATCGCCGTTCGGCTGCCGTTCTACGTGGCCGCAGGACTTACTTTTGTTAATTTTCTCTACGGCTATTTTATTTTACCTGAATCGCTATCTATTGATAATCGACGGCAATTTGATTGGAAAAGAGCGAATCCCGTTGGTACCTTAAAGCAATTATTTAGCTATAAAAAAATCGGCTTTCTGCTTTTTGTATTTTTCCTACTCAATTTAGCAGCCCACGCCGTGAATACCAATTGGGCATATTTCAATATGTACGTATTCGAATGGTCGGAAAGTACCATTGGCCTTTCCTTAGCTTTGGCGGGCATTCTCATCGCTTTGGCACAAGCTGTTTTAGCACAAAAAATCGAAGACAAATTGGGAACGGAAAAAGGCTTGTATTTGGGTATTTTCCTCTACAGCTTGGGCATGTTTTGCTTCGCCTTTGCCTCCGCTTCTTGGATGATGTTTATGTTTATCGTTCCTTACTGCTTAGGTAGCATTTGCGGCCCATTGCTACAATCTTATTTAGTCGAACAGGTTGCCAAAAACGAACAAGGGGAATTGCAAGGCGGGCTGACCTCCATTCAAAGCCTCACCACTATTTTTGGCCCCATTATTATGACCAGTATTTTCTTTTTTACCACCAAAGAAGATACGCCCGTTTACTTTCCTGGTTCCGCTTTTTTACTCGCTGCTGTCCTAATGGGCACGGGTTTATTGATTACCTATTGGGTATTTGGTAAACAAAAGGTAAATAAACAAGAAGTCGTTTTGTAACAAATAGGGAAAAAGCGTATTTTTCCAGTCGATTTCGGAAGTTTAAATATTTTTTTTATCATGGAAGCCTACGCCCAAGTTCTACTCTACGCCATCCCCGGTTTTATACTCCTCATCATTATTGAGGCGCTCTACGCCTATTGGAAAGGGACGTTCAATTTTCGAAGTATGGATACGATTTCTAGTCTGAGCTCGGGAACGACCAATACCTTAAAAAGCATTTTGGGACTAACCATTGTCATCGTTAGCTACGATTGGGTGTACGAACGGGTGGCCTTAGTGCGAATTGAAACCGATTGGGTCATCTATTTATTAAGCTTTATTGCGATTGACTTCGCTGCTTACTGGAGTCACCGCCTTAATCACAGCATTAATATTTTTTGGAATCGACACGTGGTTCACCATTCTAGTGAAGAATTTAACTTAGCCGTTGCTTTGCGACAAAGCATTTCTAGCTTCGTAGGTTTAGGATTTATCTTCTTATTTCCAGCGGCTTTATTGGGCTTGCCGCCAAAAGTAATCGCCGTCATTGCCCCACTTCATTTATTTATGCAGTTTTGGTACCACACCATTCATATCGGCAAATTAGGTTGGTTGGAATATATCATTGTAACGCCTTCTCAACATCGAGTACACCACGCCATCAATCCTATTTATTTGGACAAGAATTTAGCGGCTATCTTCTGCGTATGGGACCGCTTATTTGGTACTTTCCAAGAAGAATTGGACGATGTCCCCTGCGTCTATGGCGTCACCCGCCAAGCCAATACGTGGAACCCAATTCGAATCAATTTTCAGCACGTTTGGCTATTGATAAAAGATGCTTGGCGCACCAGTAACTGGTTTGACAAATTACGCATTTGGTTCATGCCAACGGGCTGGCGACCCGCCGATGTGATAGAGAAATATCCCGTAGCTTCTTCCAAACCTGAGACCTTCGTCAAATACGATACGCCCGCTTCTAAAGGCTTAACTGCTTGGACTTGGACGCAGTTTGCCGTCATGAATCTCTTCATGGCCCACATGCTATTAAAAATCGCCGATATTCCACGGGTGGACTTATTTATTTATGCGGCTTTTATGTTTCTGATGATTTATAGCTTCACTACCTTGATGGACAGAGACCCTAACGCCTTGTGGATGGAAATCCTCAAATCCATCGTTGGTTTGTCCATCATCTACTTAACGGGCGGTTGGTTTTTGATGGATGATTTATTTGTCGGGGGAACTCTCTTCGCAGCGATTTACATGGTTGTTTCGACCTTAGTGGTAGCCTATTTTGTCCTTACGGAAATTGGTTGGAAAACCGACCAGAATATTTTAAAAAAGATGGTTAAGTAATTACAAAAACAAGCAAGCTGTTTGTATTAAATTTTAGCGGATTCAAAACAATTTCTCTTCTCCAGTCTTTATGTTTACGTAAGCATCAATTGTCAAAATAAAGTAAACATAAAAGATATGGTAGCAGTAGCCGCACCATCCCAATCGCTTCAACTGACACAGCGTTTTCGAAGTGTTCGACAACAATCCGTTGCAATTTGCCAACCGTTACAAACGGAAGACTACGTGGTCCAACCCACTGGTGACGTTAGTCCGCCAAAGTGGCACCTGGGACACACCACTTGGTTTTTTGAAAACTTCATTCTCACCGAGCAAATAGCTGACTATCAATTTTTTAATAAAAAATTAAATTACTTTTTCAACAGCTATTACGAAAGTCAAGGCGAGCGAATTTTGCGAACCAATCGAGGAAATATGACTCGTCCGTCAGTTGCCGAAGTGATGGCTTATCGACAATACGTAGATAGCGCAATGGAAGACCTGCTGGCGCAATTTGAGACAGATACCGCCATTCCCCAAAACTTAGCCCACCTCCTTGAAATAGGATTACAACACGAGCAACAGCACCAAGAATTGCTAGTTACCGACATCAAATATATCTTGGGGACGAATCTTTTATTCCCCGTTTATCAAAACGAAGAGAAAAGGACTACTGCCGCAACTAGGTCACTCGGCTGGTTGTCGGTTCCCGAAGGTGTTTACACCATCGGCTACGAAGGCAACAATTTTAGCTGGGATAACGAAGGAAGCGTTCATAAAGTCTATTTGCACGACTACCAAATCGCCGACCGATTGGTAACTAATGGAGAATACTTAACTTTTATGCAAGCGGGCGGCTACGACCACTACGAATATTGGTTAAGCGAAGGTTGGGAATGGGCCAAGTACTTGGAAGTCAAAGCACCACTCTATTGGTATCAAAAAGATGGAATATGGTATCAATACACGCTACGGGGACTCGAAAAAATCAATTTGGACGAGCCCGTAACCCACATTAGCTATTTCGAAGCCGATGCGTACGCCCAATGGAAAGGCTGGCGGCTACCCACCGAATTTGAATGGGAAGTGGCTTGCAAACGGCAGCATTCCCAAATTCCCGCAACGGGCAATTTTTTAGAAACGGGTAACTTCCATCCCATTGCTCCCCAATCGAATATGGATACCCAATTTATGGGTAGCGTTTGGGAATGGACGGGAAGTGCGTACCTGCCCTACCCGAACTATCCAAGATTCAAAGGGGCTTTGGGCGAATACAACGGAAAGTTTATGGTTAATCAAATGGTACTACGAGGAGGTTCTTGTGCTACACCTGCTTCGCACGCCCGCATTACCTATCGCAATTTTTTCCAAACGGACAAACGCTGGCAATTCACGGGCATCCGCCTAGCCAAATGATTGCACTATTTCGAAAACTACCTCGAATCAAATAAAGAAATACTTCATACCTCATACTTTATACTTAACAAAAATGACACACGTAATTACGCCAATTAAAAACCTACAATTTGCCAAAGACATCGACGAAGGATTGTCTTGCACCCCCAAAAAATTATCTTCGAAGTATTTCTACGATGCCAAAGGGGACGAACTCTTTCAGCAAATTATGTCGATGGAAGAATACTATCCTACCAATTGCGAATACGAAATTTTAAGCACCTACCGCAAAGATTTGCTCCAAGATTTTGCGGGCCAACGCTTCGATTTAATTGAATTGGGGGCGGGCGATGGCACCAAAACAAAACTACTACTGCGTCATTTTTTACAAGAAAAAGCCGATTTTCGCTACGTCCCCATTGACATTTCGGGCAATATTCTAGCGGAATTGAAAACCGCCCTCCACGAAGAAATGCCCGCCTTAGAAGTATCCCCCGTGCAGGGCGATTATTTCAAAAGTTTGAAGCAGATTCCACACGTACCCGGTGTTCGAAAAGTCGTCCTTTTTATGGGTGGCAATATCGGCAATTTGGACATGGACGAAGCCAACGTTTTCTTGAGAGTGTTGGCCAGTCATTTGCACAAAGGCGACTTATTAATGACGGGTTTCGATTTGAAAAAAGACCCACAGGTTATTCTCGACGCCTACAACGACGCAAAGGGCATTACCGCCGCTTTCAACCTCAATTTACTCTATCGAATCAATCGAGAATTGGGCGCTAATTTTGAAATCGACCAATTCCAACACTGGCCTACCTATAATCCACTGACGGGCGCTACCAAAAGCTATTTGGTCAGTTCGAAAGAGCAGGAAGTTCACATCGAAGCACTCAACAAAACTTATCATTTTGAAGCCCACGAAGCTATTGATATGGAACTTTCGCAGAAATATAGCTTAAAAGATATTGAAACGTTGGCTGAGAAAAGTGGCTTTCAATTACGCGCGAATTATACGGATGAAAGGAAGTACTTTGTGGATTCTTTGTGGGAATTATAGAAGACTTCTGTAACAAAAATATCCTAATAGATTATCATAAGCCCTCCAAAAAAGTAGCCAGCGAAAGGTCTAAAGCCGCCACCATTTCGGCGAGATTTTTAATAGAAATATTCACCTTACCAGCCTCCACTTTACGAATGTAGGACGGGTCGGTGTCACAAGCATAGGAAAGCTGCGCTTGAG
>JBCCQK010000540.1:0-5552 GCA_039024375.1 Bacteroidota bacterium | reverse complement strand
GTCTAAAACTAGTGAGTAAGAAAATATAGTACTGCGAAAGAAAAGACCGTCAACGTTGTACCGACCATAAAAATAAGGTAGCAAATTCGCAACTGATTGAACTTATTCCCGAGCGCTTTACCTAAATAAAATAGGTCGCTGATAATGGAGTTATCTAATTTAGCCTCATCTTCCAGAATCATTTGGATGCCCGAACGATACTCTCCGAAAGTCATTCGGTAAAAATTTCCATAAAAAAACAAATTTGTAGTCTTTGTCTGAATATTTTTAATGGAAGTCAATCCTTTTGTTTTAATGGGGCGAGTCGCCAGCGTTGCATAAATAATGGAAGCGACGCAAGTGGTTAACAAAATAGAGGTTGGAAAAATCATTTTAGCATCGCTAGAAATACCAGAAGCCAGTAATGGGAGTGAGATTGTAATAATTAACGCATTGATACTCAGCATAATGTTCGCTTTATTATCCGCAATACTGGTCAAATCAATGTGGTTACGTAGTGCGGTTTTGAACATCATCTGAGCGCTTTTATTACCATTTAAACTGTCAGTTTTTGATTTGTCGTCTTTTTTTTTTGACCTGTTTTTCTTCTTCTTTTTTTTATTCTTTTTCTTCTTTTCGGCAGGTTCCTCTTCTCCCGATTGAATGCGCTTTAAAACCTTTTCTACCTTCTTTCTATTCTTCGCCTTTTTTTTACTAAAAATTTCATTAGCCCTTTCGGTAAAATAAGTATGCCCATCCATGAATTTCAAGTTCATTTCCATGAAGCTCTCATCGTCATACTCCATATTGAGAAAGGTCTTCATTTCGTGGCGAAGATTGGCAATCGTTGTCAAATATTTACCTTGCCCGAGATTATTAAGGTCGGCATCTTTAATAATCTCTTGTAACAAATTTTTGGGTTCATAAACTAGCTTCGTCGCATCAATCAACTCTTTGACCAGCGTAATTTGAGAAGTAGGATAGTTATGTTTGGTTAAAAAATCTTCGGCTAATTCGGCACTGACCGCTTCGTGCCCAGTATATACTTTGACGTACCCTGTGTCGTGCAGCAACGCCGCCAGGTCCATTGCTTCCATATTCGAAGCGCCTATATCGTAGTATTTCCCCAATTTCAAAGAGGTTTCCCGCACTGACATGGTGTGCTTCAAGTCGTGGTAACGCAATTCGGACGGCAAATCGTTTTCGAATATTTCGAGTACGTAGGCTTCCGTGAGTTCAATAATGTTTTTTTCCATACTAGGTTTTCTCGCTAAGCCGAAATGTCTGAGTTTGTATAAGCTCACTTCCCTATTAAAAGGTAAGCGGTCTTAAATGCGCACCAAATTTAAACTTTTTTTACTTTTAACAATAAGGAACGACGCACAAATAAGTTTTACGTTTACAAAAGGTTCTTTTTCCTTTATACTTCTTAGAAAAAAGTGGTCATTTATCTCGATAAACTCCCAATTTTTTTAGTCGTCTAAAGAAAAAACAACTCGTTCTAAACCGTAAAAGTTATTTATACCCCGTTCCTAATATTTTAGTGGACTCCAAAGATTCCTTTCGTTGATTGTGAGCATTAGATTACTCAAAGAGAAATCAATAGGATTAGCGAGGAGGAGCAAACGCAGGTTTTGTCTTACGCAATTTGACGGATTGTTGGGTCATACGCCGACCGTTTTGAAAGTAAACTAATCGAGCATCGGGGTAGCGATTGCGCAATGCTTCTTCTAAAAAAGTGGCCGCTTCTTGGTCGGAAGAAAAATTGCCCAACAGGTAACTGTACATTCCATTAGGTAGTTGCTGCATAACGATATTTCCGTGCCGAGAGAAAATTTCATGATTAGCGGGCAACTCTTGAAAAGCCGTTTTAAACTCAATCTTATATCCCGTAAAAGTGGTAGAAATTGGCCGAGTACGAGCGGATGTAGTAGCCGTTGCCACCACCGTTTCTCCAATTTTAGGCGCTGCTGCTGCTTGAATTTTTTCGTCCTCGTTTTGGCCATAAATGGTGGGAATATCTCGGTTATTTCTTGGCGTAGTGCTGATTCTGGCGTCACTAATCTTAGTAGTAGGCTCGTAGGCGGCTGGTATCGTTTCTCGTTTTAGCCATTCTCGGTCGTCGTTATCATAATTTTCGTCCACTAATCGAGTAGCATTAGTTACTTGTGCATAGGGGTCGTCCACAGCCAAGGCATCGGGTAAATCAACCCCATCGGGGTTAGCCGTCAGCACTATTTTTTCAGTATCAATACCGTAGCTTTGAACAGTCAAGCGTTCTTTCTCACCCAACAATTCTTGGCCTTTCGGTCGCAGCACTTCGTCGGTCTTTCCGGACAACTGATTATTAAAATCTTCAATCTCTAAGATTTGTGCCAAAGAACGTCGATTCAATAAATCACCATTTGTTTGACGAATTACCTGCCATTCAATACGTCGATTTTGTAAATGTTGAGTATCAGAACAAGATACCCCATTTCGACATTGATTGAGCAATTGATTTTCACCGTACCCTCTAGCAATCAACTGATTAGCATTCAAGTCATTATCTCTATTTAAGTATTGAAAAACCACGTCGGCTTGCCTTTGAGACAAATCTAAGTTATACGCATCGTCTCCCCTACTATCCGAATGAGCAGAAATTTCAAACGTAAGATTGGGATTACTCTTTATTAGCCGAGACAATTCGTCCAATTCTTGCCGCTCCGATTCGGTGAGCGTAGCACTAAAAGTATAGGCAAAATCAACGTTTTGCAGACGCTGCGGTTGATTCAATCGTAAAGGCTGCATACTCACATTTGCCAAAAGCGTTCCCATTTGATTGCCCTCGGTCAATACTTCGGAAACGCCTGGTCGGACATTTCCTACGCCTTCGAAGCAGAGGATACAGCCCTTTACATCGACGTAGGCTTCCATTCTTTTGGCAAAATATCCCGCTTTTCTAATCAAAACAGTATAGTGATTCCCCCTTTCAAAATTCACTTTAAACGTAGGCTGTGGATGGTTAGGGTAATTCAATACCAACCGCTTGGTTGTATTGTTCATTACCTCAATTCTCGCTCCCGTTATCGCATCTACCTCTTGCTTGTTGGCCATCATTACTTCGGCCAGCGTAACTTCAAAAATGTACCCAGGCTTTCGATTCATTTTAATTTTTGTAAAAACCTTTTTATTCTTGTCCTCGTTTCGAACGGCAACGGTCGTTTGCACAGGGTCAAAAAAAGATTTTGTCGCCGACACTAAATAGTTTTGCCCAATGGGAACGGCTGCTGAGAAATACCCGTTAACGTCAGTCTTAATAGTTGTTAACAACCGATTTGATAATTGCGAGGCAATGGTTACCTCTACTTCGGATAAATATCCTCGATTGCCACTCTCGAAGACGTAGCCTTCGATGGTGGCATTTTGCGCTATCAGATTAGAAAGAAAGAATAGATTAAGTAGGAAAGCAAAAATTTTCGTTTTTCTCATAATACAGGTTGTCCTTTAGTATTACTGAAAAAATAAATTGACCAAAAGAAATTTTGAATTGAATCTTTTTTCTATACTTTTCAAAGCATACAAAAAAAATCCATTTCAAAATTAGTCAATTTATTTTTTCAGAGTTCCTTAGATGGCTCATCTAGCATTCTCTAATACTCCAAAAATACGGGAATGCGAACATAAATGAAAGTTCTGCTTTTATATTTGAGACTTTTACAGAAACAGTCGCCCTAAAATAGTAGGATACCCATTTCAAAATTTATCAACTAATTTGGGCTTATCCAAACCGTGTACCGTGTACCGTAAACCGATTAAATACAAAAAATATGTCACTAAAAATAATCTTCATGGGAACGCCCGATTTTGCCGTTCCTTCTCTTAAAATTTTGGTAGAAAACGGCTACGATGTCGTTGGCGTTATTACGTCAACCGACAAACGGGGCGGCCGAGGTAAAAAGAAGTTGATTCAATCGGCAGTAAAGCAGTATGCCGTCGAACAGGGCTTACATATCTTACAACCTAAAAACTTAAAGCATCCCGATTTTGTGGAAGAAGTTCGGGCTTTGCAAGCTGATTTACAGGTGGTGGTTGCTTTTAGAATGTTACCCGAAGTCATTTGGAATATGCCTCGACTCGGCACCATGAATCTGCACGGGTCACTACTGCCCAAATATCGGGGTGCGGCTCCCATCAACTGGGCAGTCATCAATGGGGAAACCGAAACGGGCGTGACTACTTTTTTGCTAAAACACGAAATTGATACGGGGGATATTTTAAATCAACAATCTTTGCCAATTGGCGAAAATGAGACGGCAGGAGAAGTCTATAATCGAATGATGGAAATGGGCGCAGGCGTCCTACTCAAATCCGTAAAAGCATTGGAAACGGACGATTATCAACCCCAACCACAACTAGACACTCAAGCCACCAAAGCACCCAAAATCTACCACGAAACTTGCCAAATCGACTTTCATCAAGCCACCCAAAAAGTACACGACTTTATCCGTGGACTCAGCCCCTACCCTACTGCTTGGACGATACTAGACGATAAAAAATTGAAAATTTTCAAAACCACCAAAGAAATCATTGAACACAAAGAATCGCCTGGACAATTCTTTTCTGACAACAAAAGACACCTAAAAATAAGTACCAAAGACGGCTACGTTCACCTACACGAGCTACAGCTAGCGGGGAAAAAGCGGATGGAGGTACGAGCATTCTTGAATGGCTACTCTTTTATGAATGATGAATGATGGAATAGTTAGGAGTCAACATCTAAATCCGCTGTCCACGTCAACATCAAACGAAGCATCCGTTGTCCAAGTAAAAGTAGACAGTGGAAAAAAAAGAAGCTGAATCCAAAAATTATAAAAGCCAAAGTCAACATCTAAATCCGCTGTCTGCGTCAACATCAAGTGCGGTATCCGTTGTCCAAGTAAAAGTAAGCAGTAGCAGGATGCAGTAGTAAAAACCCAAAGAAAAAATGTCAACATCTGTCCGTGTTCCCTAAAATCCGTGTTAAAAAAGGAACAAGCAATGAATAACGAATAACGAATAACAAAAATGCAACGAATCGGCTTACTATCCGACACCCACAGTCACCTAGACGAACAAATTTTTGACTACTTCAAAGACTGCGACGAACTGTGGCACGCTGGCGATATTGGTAGCTTCGAGGTCGTGGACCGATTACGAGCATTCAAACCTTTGAAGGCAGTTTATGGAAACATCGACGACGCCAAAATGCGCGCCGAATTTCCGTTAGATTGGCGCTGGAATTGCGAAGGATTGGACGTTTGGATAACGCATATTGGAGGCTATCCCGGTCGATACAACAAAAGAGTTCGAACTGCTTTGGCAGAAAATTCACCCAATCTATTTATCTGTGGACATTCCCACATTTTGAAGGTGATGCCCGACCCTAAGCATAATTTATTACACATTAATCCGGGTGCTTGTGGCGTTCACGGTTTCCATAAAGTGAAGACCATTGTTCGTTTTATAGTAGAGGACGCAAAGATTGATAATTTAGAAGTGATTGAATTGGGGAAAAGAGGAGCGATTAAGTGAGTCAAACAAAATTATTTTTT
>JBCCQK010000539.1:0-5564 GCA_039024375.1 Bacteroidota bacterium | reverse complement strand
GTTTTTATTAAAATATAGTTCTTTAAAATACCTTTATATTAGTACATTATTTTGAAAAAAAAATCAATTTACAACCAAACAAAACATTATTTTAAAAAATAAATAAACCAAAACAAAACGCTATGTTTAAACGTACCTTTAGGTATTATTTTAAGAGCCAGTAAGTACTCTATTAATAAGGAATGAGGTAAGAATAATGATAAAATTCCGAATTCTTTGATTTTTCGATTGTTCCTATTTTTAGATTTTAAATTTGTAATTTTAGATTTTACATTTCATTTCCCTTAATAACTTACTTTCAACACCTTCAACGAATGGGTCCAGCAGCTTACGAAAAATTATGGAAACTAATTGGCTTGCGCTACAAGTCACATCCTTGGCACGGCATCGAAATCGGTCAATTGACACCCGAAGTCGTCACCTCTTTCATCGAAGTCATTCCTTCAGATACGGTCAAGTACGAAGTGGACAAGAAAACGGGCTATTTAAAAATCGACCGCCCGCAAAAATTTTCCAACATTGTACCTGCCCTTTACGGTTTTGTGCCACGAACGTACTGCAAAGACCAAGTAGCTGCCTATTGCATGGAGCAGACGGGTCGTACTGGCATAGTGGGCGACGACGACCCATTAGATATTTGTGTGCTCACCGAACGGGAAGTGACCCACGGAAACATTATCGTTAAAGCGCGCCCCATTGGTGGCTTTCGGATGATTGACGGGGGCGAAGCGGATGATAAGATTATCGCCGTTTTGGACAACGACGAAGTATATGGAAAATGGGAGGATGTGTCGGAGTTACCTTCTGCCATTGTTAATCGGTTGCAACACTATTTTTTGACCTACAAGCAGTTGCCCGACGAAGCGCCTAAGTGCGAAATCACCCACGTGTACGGCAAGGCGGAAGCACACGAGGTGATTAAACGTAGTCAAATAGATTATCAAAATGCTTACGGTAATCTAGAGGATGTGATGTCGATTACGCTGACAGAAGCCTTTGCTTTTGGGAAACAGCAAGAGACGATTTTGAAGGGGCTATAGCGTCGTGCTGTCTAATCAATGTGAATACTCAGCTTTCTATCTAATCCAGCCTCAATTATCTTTTTGAGCGTTAGTAATTCAATGTCTGATTAAATTCGTCCATTTGACTCTGCAGTCGTGCCACTAACATATCCGTCATCCGCCGACTCAATTCCTTCTCATTGGCTATATATTGCCCGTATTCCTCGCTAGTAAATTGGCCTATGATAGTGCCTACTAAATAATTTTTAAAACGCAAATCTCTGCGGACGCTGTGTTCAATATATTGTAGTTGCTTCGGAAAAGGCAATTTGTAAAAAGTCCCTTTACGCTTGTCGATATATTGTTGGAAAATAGCGACCAATAAGTCATTTTGCAGTTTTAAGATAGGTCGCAATGTTCGATTCTGGAATAATTCGGCTGCACTCACCGCATTTTGGTCGATAATGGTTGGAATAGGTGGGCGTAATTCTTTTAATTTATCATCTCGCATAGAAACCTAACAAGCGTCGGGCTTTTTGGTTGCCAGTTCGAAAAAGGTATCAGATTTGTCCTCATTTTCTCGGTCGAGGCAAGGAAAATCTTTTTCTACCAAAATATGTAGCGATTCGCCGTTATCTAGTTGATTTTGGACTTCTATTCCCACTTCGTTAGAATGTATCCAAGTTTGCGCCGAATCGGTGGGTAATTGTACGATAATTAAATTATCTAAAAATTCGGCAGTTACTTCTCCGTGCATTTCGCTAATTGCCAGTGCAAAAGCAAACAATTGTTGCCCACCAAAAGCGACCGTTTCGGTAATGATACCCTCCGTATTCAACTGCTGCAAATCCGATTTTTTAACCCGAAGGCGAAGGCTATTTTTTACGCATCTCAATTTCATAATAAATTTTTTAGAAGTCGGACTGCCCGTACGGGCGGTCAGAGGTCAGACCATTGCATTGTCAGATACACATTCCATCTGACTTCTGACAACGAAATGGTCTGACTTCTGGCTTCTCAAGATTACAAATCCCCTAATTGCGGGCGCATGACAATTTCCTCAATAGTCGTGCTATCGCTCATTTGGTAAGCCGACCAAATGGCCTTCGCCACGTCTTCGGCCGGCATAATCCGACCGTCGGGTAAATCCACGCCCGCCCACGAATTGGTCATCGTTGCCCCTGGAATCACCGAAGTTACCTTAATATTTTTATCCATCAATTCCATGCGCAACACTTTGGAAAATCCCAATAACGCAAATTTAGAAATCACGTAGCTGCTGCAATTCGGATAAGGCTTCTGACTAGCAATACTACAGATATTAAAAATCGAACCCTTTCCCTGTGCAATCATCGACGGCAGTAGTTTGCGAGTCAAATAGTAAGAACCATAAACGTTGGTTTCCATCATTTTTTCTAGAAAACCATCGGGTTCTTCGAGAAAAGTGCCTTGCAAAAAGGCGGCGGCATTATTAACTAATACATCCACACTACCCCACTGGTTCAAAACATCCGTAGCAAATTGTTCCACTTGGGCTTTCGACTGCATATCTACCACAGCAGTCAGTACCTTAATCTTCGAATTTAGTTGAGCTAATCGCTGTGCAACCGCTTCCAAATCGGTTTTCGTTCGGGCGCAAATGGCCACGTCAAACCCCTCTTTGGCAAATTTTTCGGCAATGGCGAGACCAATTCCTTTGGTGCCACCCGTAATGAGTATTTTCATGGGTTAGTGATTAGTGATTAGTGATTAGTGATTAGGTGACTAGTTGCAACGAGCGAACTAATCACTAGTCACTGGTTACAAATCACAATTCTACCATAAATTGAAATAGCGATAATGCTACAATTTAAGTAGAAAAATTTTTCTTCCCCTCAACGACCCACCAACTCAAAACTTCACTCGATTGAAAGACATGGCCTTAATCAACCAATTGGGCAAAGGCTTTCTAGGGTCTCTTTTTTTCATATTGATGGACCAGCCTATTTTTTTGACTAAGGGAATTTTTAAAGCTTCTACAAATTCAATGAGCGTTCCATCGGGGTCTTCTAAGTAGCCCCATTTGCCATTGGCGTCCCCCATATCAAATTCTTCGGCGACTAACACAGAAAAAGGAAAACCCTCCGCCGCGCAGTCTTTTACTACTGCGTCCATATTTCTTACGTCGAAGCACAGGTGAATAAATCCAATATCGCCCCAATAGCGGTCAGCAAAAATTTTATTAGGGGTTCTGGAAGTGGTTTGTACCAACTCAATTTGACTACTCCCGAATAGCTTCGAAAAACCGCCGACCGTTTCCTTTTTCGCCAATCGAACCCTCCTAAAAGTTTCTTGTCCACTAGGTAGCGGTGCAAAATCATCGAACTGACCACTTTCGTCGTAAACAACGTCCGTATAACCTAAGACATCGACGTACAGTTTTTTAGCCGCTTCGATGTCCGTTACGCCAATCGTACAGCCAAAGACGCCTCCCATGTTTTTTCCACTACCGTACCAACTGTCGTGTTCTTCTACTTGAACGATATTGTTACAGGGGTCTTTTACGTAAAATGATTTCGTACCGTTAGGCGCTTGTACAATTTGTGAAAGCGGTTTTTCGCCCTTATTTTTCAAGTCATTCAAGGCCGTTTGAGCACTTCGGGTCTTTACCTTTACAGAAAAAATACCCGTATCCCCCAGTTGAATGGGCGACTTAGGTGCTTGGGGCGTTCGGTCCTCAAACTGCCAAATTTCGTAGCCACTACCTCCCTGCATATTCATGGCCAAAATAGCTCGTTTGTCGTGCGCTTCTCCGCCCATATACGGCGCCATGTGCGTCGCCGTATTATTATCGTCAAAAACCCGAACGTCGGCCCCCAATCTAGTAGCGTACCATTCAAATAGTTTGGGAGCATTGTCCACCCCAACGCCGATTTGCTGGATACCGTAAATAAATTTTTCCGCCATTTCAGTAGATTTTATCTTCGCTCATATATGCTTTAGGGTGGAAAGGTAGCTTAGGCATTCTTGCCTGAGTAGAAAATTAAGAGAAATTTCTCGGGCAGGAATGCCTAATCTACGATAACTTCACCTTCATTCAGCTATGAGCGTTTATCTTTATATTTGTTTTCCTAAAAAATAGAGCGGCAAGATAGCCGCTTTTTGGGAAACCACGATGAAAACTATTAGTACAAAAGTTACGAAAAGCCATTTTATCGTTCCAAACCATTTCATTATTCCCCAATTCCCCCTAAACTTGTGGCCTTTTAACAGGTTATAGTGAAGTAACTTCTGGCCTCTAAATACAAATAATGACTAACGAAACAAAAGTCGGTCTCTTAGCAGTAATCACTATCATTATATCCGTCTTGGGATATAACTTTCTGAAAGGCATTAATCTCGTCAATGCGCCCAAAGTCATTTATGCCGATTACGGGAACGTAGCTTCTCTACCCGTTTCTGCACCCGTGATAATCAACGGTTTGCAGGTTGGCGTAGTCAAAGATATGTACTTCAAAAAAGATTTACAGACCATTCGAGTAGCGATGAATATTGAAAAAGACTTCTTGATTCCCAAAGATGCCGAAGCCGTCATTACCAGTACGAGTATCATGGGCGGGTCGGCAGTCGTGCTAGAATATTCGGGCGTTTGTTCGGGTGACGACTGTGTGCAAAGCGAAGAAGTCATCAAAGGCAGAGTGGCTTCTGCAATTGAGGCTTTCTTGGGCGGCCCTGAGGAATTAGACCCCTACTTCAAAAATTTGCAGGCTAACGTCGGGCCTATCACCGATTCGATAAAAGCGAGTTTGACCGACCCCAATTCGGACGATGCGATTTCGAAGAGTATTCGGGATATTGCCGTTGTTTTAGAAAATCTAAAGACGGCGACGGCCAACCTTAATCAAATGGTGGTAGCGAACGCTCAACCACTCAACGGAACGCTAAACAACGCCCAAGCCCTAACGGATAACCTCAATGAGAATAAGGATAAAATCAATGGCATTTTGGCTAATGCAGATAGCTTGACGGGGAACTTGGCCGAACTGAGACTCGAAAAGACGCTGAACCAAGCAACGGAAACCATGAAAGGCTTGGAATCAACGATGGCGTCGGCGGACAAGGCAGTGGGGCAATTAAATCAACTATTGGAAAAAATAAATCGAGGAGAGGGGGCTATCGGTAAGCTATTGAACGACGAACAAGTTGTAGATGATTTCTCTACTTTGGCCGTTCGTTTAGATTCCTTTTTGACCGACTTTCAAGAACGACCTTACCGTTATATTCCTTTGATGAGTAAGCGAAAAGTAGAGAAGTACGATAGGCAAGACAATTAGCAATGTACAATAGGCAATTAGCAATCAGCTCTATTCGGTTTACGGTACACGGCGTACAGTTCACGGATGGCAACACAAAAGTTTTCGCTAAGCAAAGTGGTTCCAGCCCGTACGGGCTGTAACCACTTTGCTTAGCGAAAACTTTTGTGTTGCCATCCGTGAACTGTACGCCGTGTACCGTAAACCGAATAGAGCTGATTGCTAATTGCCTATTGTACATTGCTAATTGTCTTGCCTATCGTACTTCTCT
>JBCCQK010000538.1:0-5578 GCA_039024375.1 Bacteroidota bacterium | reverse complement strand
TTTGTGTAACTTGTTTGGTGTGTTTGTTTTTTTTTTTTTCTTTTTTTTTTTCCTCCCCCCAATACTTTGGGCCCCCACGACTTGTCACATAAAGGTAACCTAAACGGCCGAATTCCTTGCTTGAAAATACAACTGCCGATTGGCCAAATCAACGGAGCACAAATGCCCAAGTCCCCGAAAAGAAAAGACACAGCCCGCATCAATATCCAGATACTGCGTTTGGGGCATATTCAAAAACTGCTTTTTCAGTTCCCCTTTTTTAATGGGCGTGTGACCGTGTACGATGATGCGGTTTCCCAACCAATTGTAGTTAATGTCATCGTACCAATCACGAATCCATAGCATAGAATACTGATTATCTAGCGGATTAGGTGTCTCGAAATTCAATCCGGCGTGGGTAAAAATGTACGGTCCCTCCTCCAAGTAATGGGGCAATTCGTCCATCCAACGAACGTAAGCATCGGGAATTGTTTGACTAGAAGTCGCTTTGAAACTTTGTAGCGTTGCTTTGCCTCCGTGGTGCAACCAAATAGGGTCATCTTCTCCTTTTTTTCGCCCGTTGACGAGTATGGATTCGTGGTTGCCTTTTAAACAGCGAATGGTGTAGCCCTTTTTTTGAAGTTCCCAGATATAGTCGATTACTCCTTTACTATCTTCCCCACGGTCGATAAAATCTCCAACGAGGTACAATTGGTCTTTTTTTGAAAAATCAATCGTTTTGAGTAATTGACGGAAAGTGGCTAAGCAGCCGTGAATATCAGAAATAGCTAGTAGTCTCAATTGGATGTTTTTTGGTTATTTAATATTCAAATACTAAACTAGGGTCAATCATGTATCGACCAAAATCTTTACCGTAAATGGCGATGCCATTTTCTCCCGCCGTGGCAATTTTGACCTTGACTGTTGGATTTACTCCATCTGTTGAGGTAATCTCCGAAATATTTAATGGTATTCTAATTAAATACCCGTAAGAACCCGCTTCTCTTAACTTTCGGTCTTTGAGTTGATTGTGCCACGAAAGAACTCCACGGTGGTCGGCGGGGTCATCTTTCAACGTGGTACGAAGCGCTTTTTTTCCATTAACCGAAACGATAATATCGGAAGGGTACATGGTCTCATCCGACATGGGATAGGAATTAGGATTGCTACTCGGAGCCACTCTTGACCCTTTCATAAAGTCTTGATTGTTGTCGTAAGATTCTTGGTCTTTGATGAACAACTCTTTGGCGGAAGCCTCTACTAAAAAATAGGCATTTTTAACCTCGGCTAAATTGGCGGGTATAGCAAAGGTGTATTCAAAAAAGCCCTTTCCTGCACCGTTTACTTTTTTACCATCGAGTACTTCCCACTGTTTTTTGCTCCAATCCGCATCACTGAAATCGTTTGCTGAGAGGCTAATAGTCTTAGTGTCAGGAACTTCTTCGGAACCCAATACTTCGAAGTGCATAAAATTTCTTTGTAGCACATTGCCCGAGGCGTCTAACAGTTTTAGTTTTAAAGTGGAAACGCCTGAAATATTGGGGAGCGTCACTTTCATTGGTTGCAACTGCTTTTGCATATACGGTTGGTAGCTAATGGTTTGCAGGTTGGTACTAATAGGGGTAGTTTGCCCCAGGTAGTTGGTATGTTCCAGTTCGCTAGAAATATCAACGGATTCCCCTATATTTTTGTCCGTCATAGAAGAGAGAAAAAGCGGTACTTCGACCATCCGCCCACCTTTGACCGTTCGGCAGATTTCATTGCCCGTTGACAAGTAAATATCGGCGTGTAAATCGTTTAAGGTCATTCCTTCCACGATTTTCCCTAAACCCGTTTCTTTTTCGCTGCGGTCAAATCTCCAATAACCGTTCCATTCGTTAATAACGTCGTGATGTTCGGTGTACAACCAACCTCCGACTTTGGGATATTGTCGAAAAGTGTTAATCATTCGATGATAATCCCAACTCCAATCAACGTCTCCTGTGCTACCCTCGTAGCCCCAAACATTGCCGCACTCCGAATTGATATTGGGCTGGTTTCTTTGCGTGAACCCCTCTTCAAAATCAAAACTACTACCAGGATAGTTATTGGCCGTCAAGTTATCCAAATAGTCGTTCCAAGCGTACCCTGGCAAGTAAACGTGCCAAGAATATAAATCCGTTTCCGTATGGCCTCGGCCGCAGCAGATAGAATTATCTTCGACGATGCGACTGCCATCTAAAGACTTCGCCAAATAGTACATGGAAGCGACCCAATTTTGGGTACTTGGTAGATACTCCCGAATCGGTTTCCCGTTTGCGTTTTCTCCTGTCTTGGTAAAAAGGCCCCAAGTTTCATTGAAAACCACCCACGAAAAAATAGAAGGATGGTTATAATCCCGTTTAATCATTTCTTTCAGCGTGTAGGTAGATTCATTGCGCATCTTTTCGTCGGGTTCGCCCCAACTATTGGGTAAATCTTCCATCACGAGTAGTCCCAATTTATCCGCCCAATATAATTTACGAGGAATTTCTACTTTGATGTGTGTTCGAATGCCATTGAGGCCAATCGACTTGCTGCGCATAATTTCCTCTTGCAAAAACTGGTCACTAGGAAAGGTATAAAATCCTTCAGGGTGGTAAGATTGGTCTAAGGCCAACTGTAAATAAATAGGTTTATTATTCAGGGCGACGTAGGGAATATTGGTATTCGGCAGCTTTTCGACCGATATTTTACGCATTCCAAAATAGGTGTAAACTTCGTCGGAGGTGACTGATTTTTTACCCGAAAGGGTTGCTTTTACGAAATACAAATTGGGGGTATCAAGTGACCAAAGTTTAGGGTTTGGTAAGTCAACACTAAAGTCGATTTTCTGTTTTTCCTTTGGGATAACGGTTTGAAAATCAATTGTTCGCTCGTCTTCCTTAATTTGTAGGTCTAGCGTTAATGATTCTTTAGCCGCTTCGGGTAAGTACACCGTGACGTCCACTTTTTCGTCGTCAATATCTGGGGTGAAATGAATTGCATCTAAGTATTGGGTACCTCTAGCTTCCAGATAAATAGTTTGCCAAATCCCTCGAGCATTACCGTAGCCCTGTTTTCCGTACAAAGTGAAGTCCCGTCTAGCGTCATCCACTCTAATAACGAGATTTTGTTTTTTTCCGTATTGTATGAAATCGGTCAATTCAAACGAAAAAGGGACGTAGCCGCCTTGGTGCTGACCGATGAGTTGACCGTCTAGCCATACCGTAGTTTCCCAATCGGAGGCCCCGACAGTTAAAAAAGTGCGCTTATTTCTCCAAGATTTGTCAACTCGAATCGTTCGTTGGTACCAACCAATATCGGCTTCGTCTTCCAAGCCCGATAATTGCGAACCCCAAGGAAAAGGAACGTTGATTTTGTTTGAAAAAGTACGCTTCTCATCGTACCATTTTTCCTTTTTCCCCACGTCAGTTTTGTCAAACTCGAAGGCCCACTGCCCATTCAAATTTTGCCACACCTTTCGTTCGAAATCGGGGCGAGGATGCTCGGGAAGCGGAATGGTCTGCCCAGAACTTTTTGTAGGAAGATAAAGAAATAGGAAGCCCATAAGGGCAAATGCAAAAGGTTTCATCGTTCTGTTTTTAACTTGAAAATAAAAGTGCTACTTAGAGCCTATCCATTTCATAAATTAGCAAAATAATATTTTTAGGCCTCCTTTTATCGAAGTCTATCCATACTCTTCACTAATTTATCATCCTTGTTAATGGAACGCATCGCTAGGGCAGCGAATAGTATCGACAAAATGGGCATGCCCAATCCAAATTCCTCGTTAGGAACTGCTGCCCCCATAGCTGGACTATCCCGCATAAATAAAACGACGCCTAAGATGATACCGATGACGTTGGCAATGATGGCTACTCGACTTAGCGTTAGTTGCAATGGACGATTGTTAAACATAAAAATAGCGGCAAAAGTAATGGCGCCTGCACCACAAAATAAGGCTAACAAACCTACATGGTCTTGCATATTAAAGACTTGGTCGTTGAAAAGAGCGGAGTCGGCAATCGCATTATCGGAAGTGCCAAAAGGTAAAGCAAAAAGGGCAAATACGGCCGCAGCGGCCAAAAGCAAAAATATAGACTGAATTCGTTGAATCATTTATTAAAAAAGTTGTTAAAAATTGGTAAACCTAGTAGGTAAAAGAGGGAAGAGGACAGACCATCCCAAAGTAAACTTGGGATTGTCAGAAGTCAGATTTAATAGTTGTAAAAAAAGAAAAATGAAGTTATTTTAACGAAAGTATCTGACTTCTGACAGTTTCGATAGAAAATCGGTACGGTCTGGCTTCTTTATAAACAACAAAGATAAAATTAATTTCATGAAGGATTGGTTCAATCATTTAAGTTATTGGGAAAAATCTACCTTTTTTGAAGGGATAGATTTAGCTATTATTGGCAGTGGAATTGTTGGATTGAATGCGGCCATTCATTTTAAAGAAACATATCCGACGGCTAAAGTTGTAGTACTTGAGCGAGGTATTTTACCTTCGGGGGCGAGTACCAAAAATGCGGGATTTGCCTGTTTTGGAAGCGTCTCAGAGTTGATGGATGACTTAGCGAAGATGGGGCCTTCGGTATTTGATTTAGTAGCGAAAAGATGGCGTAGCTTACAACGACTGAAAGAGCGATGTGGAGAGCAAAGTATTGATTATCAAAAACTTGGGGGATATGAGTTGTATCTGGAAGACGAGGTGCAAGGGGCAGACTTTAGCCCCGTTATAAGTTATCTCAACGAAGAATTAGCATCCATTACTGGTGAAGCAGAAGTTTTTTCTTTGAGTAATGACCTTAATAAATTTCAGTTCGGAAAAGTTAGTAAACTCATTTTCAATTCGGCGGAAGGACAACTCAACCCTGCTAAAATGATGCGACGGTTGCAACAGATTGCCTCGGAAAAGGGTGTTCCTATCTTGACGGGAATTGAAGTGACAGCTATTGAACCCCAAACAAATGAAGTACAACTGGTAGTTGGAAGCGATGTTCTTATTTGTGCGGCAAAAGTACTGGTAGCAACGAATGGTTTTACCAAGCAATTGTTGCCCAAAATGGACGTCCAACCCGCTAGAAATCAAGTATTGATAACCGAACCTATTCCTAATTTGGCTGTCAAAGGTACTTTTCACTACAACCAAGGTTATTATTATTTCAGAAACGTAGGGAACCGAATTCTATTGGGAGGGGCTAGAAATATAGCTAAGCGGGCAGAAAAAACGGAAGCGTTTGGATTAACACCCTTGATTCAAAATACGTTAGAAGAGTTCTTAGATACAGTTATCTTACCCAATAAAAAAGCCAAAATTGCGCATCGTTGGAGTGGAATTTTGGGTGTCGGAAAACGCAAAACACCTTTAGTGAAAAAAGTAGACAAACGGGTAGGTATTGCCGTACGGCTAGGTGGTATGGGCGTTGCGATTGGCACCTTGGTGGGTGAGGAAGGGGCGGAGTTGGTGGCGTAAGGCGGCTCCTTTTTAACCACCCGTTTCTTGTTTCAATTGTTTCATTTGTGCTTCCCAAAGTTGCTTTGTATCACTTACCTCGTCTTCGTCGCAGTAGTCGATGATTTCCATTAGCGTTTCACC
>JBCCQK010000537.1:0-5583 GCA_039024375.1 Bacteroidota bacterium | reverse complement strand
TTTACATCAAAATCGAAGTCTTGAAATAAATGCCGATATAGCTCAGTTGGCCAGAGCAGCTGATTTGTAATCAGCGGGTCGGGGGTTCGAATCCCTCTATCGGCTCTCATTAAGCAAGTTCTTAGGATTTGTTTTTGGGCAGGGGGTGCGCCGGAGTTGGAGAGCCGGGACGGACTGTAAATCCGTTGACTACGTCTGAATAGGTTCGAATCCTATCACCCCCACAGAATCTTATAATAGAATAAGGTTGCACTTCGCTAACGGTTGAAATTTGGAAATTCAATAGGTAAGGTTAGTGAAATGACATACTATATAAGCGGGTGTAGCTCAGTTGGTAGAGCATCAGCCTTCCAAGCTGAGGGTCGTGGGTTCGAGTCTCATCACCCGCTCTGGTTTCTTAAAACTCTACTTTGCCAAAAGCGGTAATCACTACAAAGGCAAAACAAATGTTAGAGATACATTGCCGATGTAGCTCAGGGGTAGAGCACTTCCATGGTAAGGAAGGGGTCGGGGGTTCAAATCCCTTCATCGGCTCAAAAGGAAAGTCCAATCCTGTTCCACAAGAAAGGCTTTCATCACCAATTACGTAAAAAGAAGTTCTTTTTGATAATATTATTAATGAGGACTTTCATTCATTTCATTTTTAATATTGCCTAAAAAATAATTACGATGGCTAAAGAAACATTTAAGAGGGACAAACCTCACGTAAATATTGGGACTATTGGTCACGTTGACCACGGAAAGACTACCTTGACGGCTGCCATCACCACTGTACTTGCCGCTGATGGTCTTGCCGAGAAAGCTGATTATGATTCAATCGACGGTGCTCCCGAGGAGAAAGAGCGTGGTATTACCATTAATACAGCGCACGTAGAATATGAGACGGCTAATCGTCACTACGCACACGTGGACTGTCCTGGTCACGCAGATTACGTAAAGAACATGGTAACGGGTGCTGCCCAGATGGACGGCGCAATTCTAGTTGTTGCGGCAACGGATGGCCCAATGCCTCAAACTAGAGAACACATCTTGTTGTGTCGCCAGGTTGGTGTACCGAAGATTGTTGTTTTCATGAATAAAGTAGATTTGGTGGATGATGAAGAGATGTTGGAATTGGTGGACATGGAAGTTCGTGAATTGTTAGACCAATACGAATTCAATGGTGATGATGCTGCCGTTATTCAAGGGTCTGCGCTCAAAGCGCTATCTGGTGAAGCGGATGGTATTGCTCAAATAAAGGAGTTGATGGAAGCGGTTGATACGCAAATTCCTGAGCCAGTAAGAGATGTAGATAAGCCATTCTTGATGCCTATTGAGGATGTTTTCTCTATCACTGGTCGTGGTACAGTAGCAACGGGTAGAATTGAGAGAGGTGTTATCAACACGGGTGACCCAGTTGAAATTATCGGTATGATGGCAGCAGATGCGAAGCCATTGACTTCAACTATCACTGGTGTAGAGATGTTCCGAAAGATTTTGGAAAGAGGGGAAGCTGGTGATAATGCAGGTTTATTGTTGAGAGGTATTGACAAGAACGACATCAAGCGGGGTATGGTAATTTGTAAGCCAGGTTCCGTTCAGCCACACAGCAAGTTCAAGTGTGAGGTGTACGTTTTAGGTAAGGATGAAGGTGGTCGTCACACACCATTTTTTAACGGTTACCGACCACAGTTCTACTTCCGAACAACTGACGTTACGGGTGATGTTAAGTTGCCAGCAAACGTTGAAATGGTAATGCCTGGTGATAACGTAACTTTGGAAGTTAACCTAATCAACCCAATTGCAATGGAAAAAGGACTTCGATTTGCGATTAGAGAAGGTGGACGAACAGTAGGTGCGGGTCAAGTTACTGAAATTATTGAGTAAGAGGCAACTACAAATACAGGTTTAATACAACAAGCTTGTAAAGTAATGAATAAGTAAAAATTAAGCATCTCGGTTGGGGTGCTTAATTTTTCACATTAGGGAATAAGATTTTTTTGTAAAAAAAAGTTTTGTTTTCCAGACACGGGCGTAGCTCAGTTGGTAGAGCAGTGGTCTCCAAAACCAAAGGTCGCGAGTTCGAATCTTGCCGCCCGTGCTACAATTAGTTATGATGATAAACAATTGGTCTAAATTGAAGAGGGATTGATAGAAAACGACTAGCAAGAATGACCAGCAGGCTTTAAGTTTACACATCGCACTAATTATAAAATTAAGCATCCAATGGAAAAATTTACCCTTTACGTCAAGGAAAGTTATAACGAACTGGTAAATAAAGTGACTTGGCCAAATATGGCTGCCCTTCAGAGCAGCACCATCCTAGTGATTGTTGGCTCAATTATTTTCGCTTTGTTGGTCTTTGTTATGGACTTAATTTCTAAGCAAACACTTGACCTTATCTATCCTTAATCCTCTGATAGACAAAATGTTCCACTGGACTTTTGTTAATTAAGAGTTTAAAAGGAAATTTCAAAAACTGGCTATGGTAGAAGAAAATACATCCGAAGAAGAAAAAGCAACAAACGAAGCGATTCAAGAAGACGTTTTCGAAGATGTTGACTTGTCAGTAGAAGACGCTACCGAGGAGGAAGAGGTATCTTCTTTTGATGAATTTGCGGCAGAATTGGATGCGGAACCAGAACCAGTTGTAGAAGAAAAAGTAGTTGAGGAGAAACCCGAACCAAAGAAGGAAGTAGATGAACGCCGATGGTACTCTTTGCGGGTAATTAGTGGAAAGGAAAGAAAAATAAAGGAGCGAATTGAATTGGAAATAGAGCGTTCTGGGTGGAAAGACTACCTAACGAATGTGTTGGTTCCAACGGAGAAAGTTTATAAAATACGTTCTGGCAAAAAAGTAATTTCCGAAAGAAATATTTTGCCTGGCTACATTTTGGTACAAGCTGTTCCAAGTAACTTCACGGGAGAAATGATTAGTGCCATCGCTAATGTTCCAAACGTTATTCATTTTCTGGGAAGAAATAATCCCATTCCGATGCAGCAATCGGAGGCTAACCGAATGTTAGGAAAAGTAGATGAATCGTCCGACGCAGGGGAAGCATTGATTGAACCGTTCATTGTTGGAGAAACCATCAAGATTATTGATGGACCTTTCAGTGAGTTTGTTGGAGATATTCAAGAGGTGAACGAAGAGAAGAAGAAGTTAAAGGTTATCGTAAAAATCTTCGGTCGAGGAACAGAAGTAGAGTTGAACTTCGTGCAGGTTGAAAAGCAGACGTAGATTCTTTTGTATTTATTTGAGATAGGCAAAAGGAGGGCTACCACAAAAACGAAACAACCCACCTTAAATTTTTTATGAAAGCCCTCTTTGACCTGGGGTATAGCTAATAGAGTGAAAGTACTTTCTTCCAATTAGCTACAAATTCGAAATGTTACACACACGTATATAAACAGTGAAATCTTCTGATTTCTTCTCCGTTTTAGAGATTTCACTAAACATCATTTCAGACTTTAATTTCTGGTATTAATGATTTTAATCAGTGTTTGACAGTTTTTAGATAAGGTAAATGCTTGAAATACAATACTTTGCCTAACTAATCACTAGTCAACTAATCACTAGTCACTAAACTAGATAGCTTCTATAAAGTCGTAAAATCAAAGTTTCAAAGTAAAGAAATGGCAAAAGAAGTAGAGGTTTTTATTAAACTACAAGTAAAAGGAGGCGCGGCGAATCCTGCACCTCCAGTAGGTCCTGCTTTGGGTGCTAAGGGTGTAAACATCATGGAGTTTTGTAAGCGTTTTAACGCCAAAACTGCCGATGACAAAGGGAAATTGTTACCCGTTGTTATCAGTGTTTACAAAGACAAGTCTTTTGACTTTGTTGTCAAAACACCACCGGCCGCAGTTCAATTATTAGAGGCTGCTAAATTGAAAAGCGGTTCTGCTGAATCCAATCGGATAAAGGTTGGTTCGGTCACTTGGGACCAAGTACGAGCAATTGCGGAAAACAAGATGCCCGACTTAAACGCTTTTACAATTGAATCAGCGATGAAAATGATTGCTGGTACTGCTCGTAGTGCGGGAATCACCATCAAAGGCGAGTTTCCAGGCGAAGCGTAGGATGCTGCAATAGCAATTTCAATACTTGTAAAATTTGATGCCTTTCGTCCATTTTCTGGACCTACATCAAATATTTTTATTCACAGTAGGGAGCAGAAAAATGTAAAATCAAGAATGTAAAATTCCAAATCTAAAAGTAATTGCTTTGTGACACTTTGAAATTTGAAATTTTCAATTTTAGATTCTGAATTTACGTCTGCGTTATCCACCTCAAATTTTTATTATGGCTAAAGTTTCTAAGAAACGAAAAGCGGCTAATGAAAAAGTGGACAGAGAAAAACTCTATTCGCTGAGCGATGCGATGGGGTTAGTCAAAGAAGTCAACACGACTAAATTTGACGCTTCCGTTGACATTCATATCCGCTTGGGGGTTGACCCCCGAAAAGCTGACCAAGCACTGCGTGGTACAGTATCTTTACCGCACGGTACGGGTAAAACAAAGACCGTAGCTGTATTTTGTACACCAGACAAAGAAGAAGAAGCAAAAGCAGCGGGCGCTGATTTTGTTGGATTGGCTGAATTAGTACAAAAAGTACAGGGCGGATTTACAGATTTTGACGCCGTCATTGCGATGCCAAGTACGATGGCGCAAGTTGGTCGATTAGGTCGTATCTTAGGTCCTAGAGGATTGATGCCTAACCCCAAGACGGGTACGGTGACCATGAACGTTGGTCAAGCAGTATCCGAAATTAAGAAGGGTAAGATTTCTTTCCGAGTGGACAAATACGGTATCATACACGCACCAGTAGGTAGAGTTTCTTTTGACGCCAGCAAACTGGAAGACAACGCATCCGAAGTACTATCGACCTTAGTAAAGATGAAGCCTTCAACGGCTAAAGGTATTTACATGAAGTCGGTAACGGTTGCCAGTACGATGAGTCCAGGCATCAAAGTGGACACTAAATCTATTAAATAATTGAAGGTCGTTTGTGAGAATTTTTGATGACGGGTAATCGTCCAAATGTTTTATCAGCGACTTAATAATATAGCAATGACTAAATCAGAAAAAGCGGCTGTCATTGAAGAACTAAAGCAGGACTTCCAAGAACACGACTTCTTTTATATTGCGGATGCTTCTACTATGACCGTAGGGGAGGTAAACGAACTGAGAGGTAAGTTCTTCGAAAAAGACGTCCAAATGAAGGTCGTGAAAAATACATTAGCTATCAAAGCGCTAGAAGCAGGGGATGCTTCTAAAGGTTACGAGGCTTTGTACGATTCACTAAAGGGACCATCGGCTTTGTTATTCACGAAGACGGCTAATATTCCTGCGAAGGTTATCAAAGATTTTCGTGGAAAAGGCGAACGCCCCATCATCAAAGCGGCGTACATCGATTCTGGGATCTTCATCGGAGATGACCAAATCGACGCATTAGCTAGCCTTAAATCCAAAGAAGAATTACTGGGCGAAATTGTCAACTTACTACAATCTCCAGCGAAGAACGTTATTTCTGCGTTGAAGTCAGGTGGTTCGACAATTGCGGGCTTAGTAAAAGCATTGGAGGAGAGAGGTTAGTAAAATCT
>JBCCQK010000536.1:0-5654 GCA_039024375.1 Bacteroidota bacterium | reverse complement strand
TTAGCGGATGATATGGGATTAGGAAAGACCCTACAAACGATTGCTATTCTGGCTAATTCGTACCCTAAAGAAGAAAAGTCTTCCTTAGTGGTGATGCCGAGAAGTTTACTATTTAACTGGCGTTCGGAAGTCCAAAAGTTTGCGCCACACTTGACGACTTATACCTATTACGGAAGTAATCGAGACATCGTGGAAGCTCGTAAACATCACCTCATTTTTACGACTTACGCTTTGATGCGAAACGACATCGAATCGTTTCAAGAAGAAGATTTTCATTACGTCATTTTAGACGAATCGCAAAATATTAAAAACTTACAGGCGCAGACGACTAAAGCCGCCATGTTATTGAGTGGAACGCATCGACTGGCTTTGAGTGGAACGCCCATTGAAAACAACTTAGGCGAATTGTATTCGTTATTTCGCTTCTTGAATCCGAGTATGTTTGGAACGGTGCACCAATTCAACCAAAACTACTTAGCACCGATTCAAAAAGACAACGACAAAGCGGCCATTCGGCAACTGCGCAAAAAGATATTTCCTTTCATTTTAAGGCGTTTGAAAAAAGACGTTCTAAAGGACTTACCCGACAAAATTGAACAGACGTTGTACATCGAAATGTCCGACAAACAGCGCAAACTTTACGAAAGCCGGCGCAATTTTTACAAGTCGGCTATCGAAACGTCCATCGCTACTCGGGGCATGCAGCAATCTCGTTTTTTCATTTTCCAAGCCTTGAACGAGTTGCGGCAAATTGCCTCTACCCCCGAAAAGTTCAGCGAAGGAAAGGTCATTTCCCCAAAACGAGAAATGCTCCAAGAGCAATTGATGGACTCTATTGCCAACGGTCATAAGGTCCTGGTGTTCGTCAATTTCTTATCGACCATCGAACTCATTTCCGACCAATTGGACGAAATGGGCGTGGACTTTGTAAGCATGACGGGCGCCACTAGAGACCGACAATCCTTGGTTAAACGCTTCCAAACGGACCCCAATTGTAAGGCATTTGTGATGACTTTAAAAACGGGTGGAACGGGACTCAATCTCACCGCCGCCGACACTATCTTTATTTTCGACCCGTGGTGGAACGTTGCCGCCGAAAGTCAAGCTATCGACCGTGCGCATCGTATCGGCCAAGAAAATAAAGTCCTTGCTTACAAATTGATTACGGAAGGAACCATCGAAGAAAAAATTCTTCAATTACAACAAATGAAAAAGGAATTATTTGATAATGTCATTTCGGCGGATAGTTCGTCGATGAAGTCGCTATCGGAAGAGGATATTGATTTTATACTTAGCTAGTGGGTGCGGGGTTTATGGGGTGAATAAGGTTTATGAGGTACATGGGGTCGAACCTTATTCACCCCATAAACCTTATTCACCTCATTAACCTCGAAAAATCAGTCATAAATCCGCTCTTTCACCCGCTGTCCCGTCCGAATATTAATACCGAACAAGTCAACGTGTTTGACATCGGGCAGAATACCCGATTCGTCGGCGTAGGCGTAGATGTTGGTGAGGTAACTTTCTTCTCCGTTGATTTGGATGACGGCCCGCCAGCGATTTTGGTCCTTTCGAAGGGTAATATAGCGTTCTTTGTGGGCCCGCAATTTAATTTGGTAAGAACTGTCTTTATTCATTTTAGCTCGATAGCCGTAAGCCAACCACGATTCTAACCAGCTTAATTCTCGACGTTTGCCCGTGCTGGCAAATTGCCGCCAGTAGTTGTCAATAGGTTCTTTTTTATCTAGCGTACCGTCTTCTAGCAATTTCAAATCGTAAACTATGGTATGTGCATTTAGATTTCGTTGAATAAAAAATAGGCTTTTATCCGTTTGTTCGGGAGCGGGAAAATAATCGGGTAAGTCTTCTCTTCCACGCCATTCATCTTGAGCCAAAAGGCAAGTAACCACAAGGGTTAAAAACAGTCCGGTGAAAAAAAGTCGATTCATGTAGGGTGATAAGTTTTTTAGCTAAAAAGTTTAAAATAGAAGAAGTCTTTCAAAGGCAAAATTACTCGTTTTGCTTGCGAACTTGTACTTTTGGCTTCAAAAAATTGGTCATTCTGATGATTTGTTTCTCCAAAAATCTTTGAATAAAAATAACACGTAGATTCGTTTAGTTCTACTCCAAAGGACTTTAAGAAGTCATTTTACCAACTTTAACACAACATTAGTCATATCAACATGGAATACCCCTTGGGCTTAGCTTTACTCGGTGCTTTTTTCGCAGGTCTTTCTAAAGGAGGCATCAAAGGTATTAGTGTCTTGACGGTAACGGTGATGGTCTTAGCTTTTGGGGCTAAAAGTTCGACGGGGGTTATCCTTCCTTTACTCATTTTGGGTGACATTTTAGCCGTTATTTATTTTAAAAAACACACCAAATGGAAATACCTTATCAGCTTCGTGCCTTGGGTGCTATTTGGAGTCATTATTGCTACCTATTTTGGGAAAGACCTGCCAGAGGAGACGTTCAAAAACTGGATGGCGGGAACCATTCTATTGAGTGCTATTTTTATGTGGTTTTCCGAAAAAACGTCGAAAGAAGTTACGCCTAGTAATCGCTGGTTTAGCGGATTAGTAGGTTTTGCAGCGGGCTTTACTACGATGATTGGTAACTTAGCAGGGCCGTTTGCCAATCTTTATTTCTTAGCTACTCGTCTGCCCAAAAACGAAATAATTGGTACTGCCGCTTGGGTCTTTTTTATCGTAAACCTGTTTAAAGTGCCGTTCCACATTTACGTTTGGGAAACCATTAACATCGAGTCTTTGCAAATCAATTTGACGCTAATTCCAGGAGTTGTATTCGGTTTTTTTGCTGGTGTGAAATTAGTCAGCTATTTTAGTGAACAGTTTTTTAGGCAATTTCTGATAATCGTCACGGCGATTGGAGCACTAATTATTTTGTTTAGCTAGTGTTTTTACAATTCGCACACAGCAACTCAATTTCCCATGAAAAATAAGCACCTCCTGGCGATTTTTTTAGGATTATTATTCGTCTTTTTGACCGCACAGTTTCTCTTTGAGAAGAAAGCTAGAAGGTTTGAACTAGACCTAGTTCAGCTAGATACGTCCGCAATTACTTCCTTAAAAATTTATCCAAAGGAAGACCAACAAGTGCCATTTTCTCTGGAAAGAGAAGCCCAATTTTGGGCAGCTTCCAAAGAAAATATTACTTTCCAAGTTAATCCAACTAAAGTTCATGCTCTACTCGTTCAGCTTTCTCGAATCTCTTCCGATAGCATTGTCGCAAAAGAAGCCACAGACTGGGCAAAGTTTGAAATAACACCCGAATTAGGAATTAGAATTCAAGTTTATTCGGGCAAGAAAATGTTAGAAGATTTCTATGTAGGTCGATTCGACGTGGACTTGAACACCCAACAATTTACCTCCTACTTACGATTTACGGGTGCTAAGGAAGTCTATGCCACTAGGAGTGAATTAGGTAAGTATGCACCCAAAAGCTTTACCACCTATCGAAATCGCTCTATTCTATACCCAGAAATCTCCGCAATTGAGCAGATTACGCTGCAATCTGGTGGTGAAGAAAAATCTTTTAATAAAACCAGTGTGGGTTGGGTGCATAATAAAGAAGTGGTAGATTCCTTGAAGATGACCAATTATCTTAATCAATTAGAAAAAGTAGTTGGAGCAAACTTTGTAGATAATTTTGACGAAGTGCGCCAATCAGAATTACTTTACGGTACTCTACACTTAGCATATAGCCATTTACCAGACCCCGTTGTGATTAAAGCTTACCGAGATAGCTCCAGAACGCTCCCTTTTATTTTACACGCTTCAATTAACAAAGACAGCTATTTTAGTAGTGGCGAAGATGGAATGTTTGAAACACTATTTGGGTTGGAAGACCTGTTGGATTAGACGGTAGTGGCAGTAGTAGTGGCAAAGACCTAACGTACGGTCAAATAGGGTGCGTACCTTTTATACCTACTTTTCTATCAAAGGTTTTCTATCTCCACATAAACGGCCAAATGGTCGCTAAATCCTCCAAAGTAGTTATCGCCACCATAAGTCCGATTAGGAATTAAACCGTCATCGGGATGGTCAAATAATACGCTTTCGTCATCATAGGTATCGTATCCAATCACTTTGAAAGTTCCTTCCGAATCCAACAATCCACCCGAAACTAGAATCTGGTCCAACATCTGCCAATCCCCTCTAAAAAAAGAGCTGCCTTCGCCGTTCATTGTCAATTCAACGGAGCAGTTATAGATAGCATTCTGGTCTTCGATTCCCGCTTTTTGCGTTTTTACACCCAATGCCTGTACTAGCGAATCGTCAAATGGTTCGTCGTTAAAATCGCCCAACAAGATGATATTCGCTTTGGGGGCCGAGACCAATACTTCGTCAATCGCCGCTCGCAAGACCGAGGCAGCGTAGGCCCGTTTTCCATCGGTTGCCGCTACCCCACCCGACCGAGACGGCCAGTGATTGACGTAAACGACTACTTCTTCCTCGAAGAGACGACCACGCACTTCTAAAATATCTCTAGTTGTAGGAAACTCAGAGACCTCAGCAGGTAGTTCTACTTCAATAGCACGGCTTTCGAGCACTTCAAAACTTTCTTTTTTGTATAGTAGTGCCACATCAATTCCCCGAAAATCGGGTGAATTGTAGTGTACAAAATCGTAGTTTTCCGTTTCAAAACGAGCAGAATTTAACAAATCAGTCAGCACTTTTGCGTTTTCTACCTCCGCCAAGCCTAATAATTCGGGGTAGCCCATGCCTCTGGCGACCTTTCCAATATTTCGAATTTTTTCCTCGTACCGAATAGGCGTCCACTGTTTGGGTGCATTGGGTAAGAACTCATCGTCTTTTGGATTATTCGGGTCATCTACCGTATCAAAGAAGTTCTCCACGTTGTAAAAGGCTACTCTAAAATCCCCTGTTGGGGGTTCATCTATATCTGGATTTTCGATGGGAGATTCGGGAGTAGTTGGCGTTACGGCCTCTTTTTCACAACTTAAAATGGTCAACAGGAAGAGAAAACACAGGAAAGATAAACAAGAATTCAAACGCATATATAGAAGAAGGTGATGGTCTATTAATTTGGCTTAGCCCTTGATAATGGAAAAGAAAAAATGGGGGGCACTAAGGAATTAAATCTCGTTTCTTAAACTCCTTACTTTTCCCAAAAATTATAAATAATGTTCTCAAACGAACCAATTGTCAAAAATTAAACAAACGTATTTTTATTTCTAAAATATTTCCAAAGCAATTGCACCATAAAGACGTGAGACACAAAAATAAGCGGAATAAAAGTCGTCAGTACCGCAAATAGTCGAGCATCCAAAATAGTGATATTAGCGACGAATTGCGGCACGTCGTACAAAGTAGCAATTAGCAAATCTAATAAGCCAACCGTATTCAACAGCACTACGAATACCATCGCTCCTTTCCATTTTTTGTGTAAAAACAACAGCGACAACATACTCAAAATCGAACAAGCTACGTCAAATAAAGCCAATCTGAGCACATCATTGAAAGGCAGAATCTCTCCAATGGAAGTGAGTCCAGGAATCAGTAGAGAAATAGAAATATATCGAAAAAGATGAATGCAGATAAATGGCATGATTAGCTTCTTGATAGGCCACTCTTTGAAGTTTTCTAAAAAAACGGTGGCTATTAAAAAACGCC
>JBCCQK010000535.1:0-5659 GCA_039024375.1 Bacteroidota bacterium | reverse complement strand
GACTGATTAACATTCAAAATTAAAACGGGTAGTTTAGCAGCAACAAATGTGGTCGGTGCGCTGCACCTTGTCAAAAGGGAAATAAGCCCCGAGTTGATACAAATGTGGTCGGTGCGCTGCACCTTATCAAAAGGAAAATAAGCTCCAAGTTGATACAAATGTAGTCGATGCTACGCATCTTGGCATCGAAAAGTCCCATCGGGACGACCACCTTTGTATCAAGTGGACAAATCTAAGGTCTCCAAAGGTGCATCGCACCGACCACATTATTACCCGTTTATTTTTTGAACGCTAATAAATCGTCGATACGCTTGATTCGACCCAAAATGCAAAAATTGTCTAAGAGCCAAATCTTCTACCCTTATTTGCCGATTAGTACGTCTCTAATCTCTCCGCTCTAATCTCTATTCTAAATAATTACTTATCCAAAGATTAAAAGAGGCTATCTATCCTATGAAAATTTATCGTTACCCCTTATTCGTTTTATTAGTAATGTACGCATCGTGTACCACCCAGCAACCGCCATTAACCATAGTCGATATTTCGGGAGCTAATCGGGTGGATACCAGCAAAGTTTGGTTGAGCCACGAGCACCTGTTAGTCGATTTCATTGGAGCGGACAGCATTAATCCAACCACTTGGAATCGAGATTCTATTATCCAGGAAATGTTGCCCTATTTTAAGGCGATAGCGAATCATGGAGTGGACTATTTTGTCGATGCCACGCCTAGTTTTTTAGGGCGAGACATTGAATTATTGCAAAGAATGTCGGAAGAATCAAGTATTAAAATTATTACGAATACGGGACTATACGGTGCGGTTAATAATAAGTATATTCCTCAATCTGCTAAAGCCGCAACCGCCGAAGAACTCGCTCAAATATGGACGGACGAATTTAATTTTGGTATCAATCAAACCCAAATAAAGCCAGGTTTTATGAAGATTGGGGTGGACAATACCGCCCCTTTAGAACCGATAGATGCCAAGCTGGTGAAAGCTGCTGCTTTGACCCATCTTCAAACGGGATTGACCATCGCCTCGCATACGGGGAAAGCCCTAGGTATGTGGCCGCAATTGGCTATTCTTCGAGAACATGGAGTATCTCCCGAAGCGTTTATTTGGGTGCACGCTCAAAATGAGCAGAATGTCAACGAATACCTAAAAGCCGCTAAAACGGGCTGTTGGATTAGTTTGGATGGATTGGGTTGGGAAACGAATTACCATGTAGCTAAACTGGTGTTTGCCAAAGAAAATGGATTCTTAGATAGGATATTGATTTCTCATGATGCGGGTTGGTACGACCCACAAAAAAAGGTGCAAGCCGTACAGCCTTATACCAATATTTTTGAAAAGGTCATTCCAAAACTTTACGAAAAAGGCTTTAGCCAAGCAGATATTGATTTACTTTTAAAATACAATCCAGCTAAAGCTTTTGCTATTGAGATTCGGAAGATGGAATAAAGTAGTCTAAAACAGCGCAGCGTGAGTAGCACTAAGTGCCTCAACCTCTCTGATTTTGATGTCTTTAAAAAATAATTCCGCCCCTTCGCTTTGGAGTTGTATTTTTCCTTCAATCATAGGGACGCTGTTGCCATCTTGGTCAATGTATCGAGAGTTTTTGAGAATCATGACAACTTCGCCGTTGACCACGTGTAGGCTTTGGCCTTCAAAGCAGTACAAATCGAGCGTATTCCACTCGTCGTGGGGTTTTTCAAAATCACCACTGCGTAGGCAATAATTGCGGTAGGGACTACCCATTCCGATGGGGATATACTCTTGAAATTTGTTGGCCAAAGGGTCTAACACCGATTCTGGTTTATAGGTTCTAACGTCCATTGCGGAATTGGCTTGACTCCAAAAATCGCCCGTATGGCCTTCCGTAATCTGGAACTCTTGGGACAGCATCCACGCACGCCAATATTCGACGGCCATAGGGCCGATGGAGTGATAAAGAATGCCCGAGTCTTTGAGGAGGTCTTTGCGGTAAGCCCAAGTTTTATCACCCCATTTGTATTTTAATTGGAAGTGATAGTTTTTGTACGATTCTTTGGTAATGAGACAGCCGTAATATTCGCCACTGTTTCTGATGATAAGGTCGTCTCCTTCTTTGAAAGTGGTAAAAACGTCGTAATCGGGATTGTTCAGTCCAATAGGTGGAATGACTTCTCCTTGTTCATTGGTTGGTGCAGACCCATCGTAGCCTGGTTGATGTTGATAGCCCAAATAATTATCCCATTGGGACAAGTCCGCATCAATTAAGTTTTTCCATTGGTACTGGCCGTAGTCATCTTGGATTTTGGTATTTTTTACGGTAGTGCAAGCTATCCAAAATAATAAGGTAAGTAAAACTAATTTTTTGAATTGCATAATCAATTGTATATCAAGTGAATTTGTAAATAATTTCACTTAATAATACGGCAATTATTTCAGCTTCAAGTAAAGTTATTTTTCAAAAAAGGCCCTTGTACAGTTTTAGTGTAGTAGATGGAATCGGTTGATTGTTGAGGTAGATTTTGATGGTTTCTTAAAATTAAAAGAGAAAGTAATGATTTAATGGACTTTCTCCTTTTGTCCAGTTTTTGTTGAGTGCGGTAATTATTTTTTTGTTGGGAAACTGGCTAATTTTTCATTTAATACTAGAAATGAAATGATGGCTTGTTTTTAATGTTTGTTTTATGACTTTAAATATTATTTGTCTCGAACAGTTCTACATATCAAGTCTTCGCAACATTCGAGGGCTGCGATTGCTAAACCGTTCACCTGTAAAACTAAGCATAGTAGTATCAAGTTGTCTGTTTTGTTGCTTCTTATTAATAGGACAAATAGGATATGGTCAAACCTTTACCGAAATCAGTGCTCAACTTGGGGTCAACAACTTTTGCCAAGACCAACACATCATGAGTGGTGGCGTGGCCTTCTTCGACTATAATGGAGATTTTTATCCAGATATTTTTGTCATTGGCGGCGAACGGAAAAATGCCTTATATCGCAATAATTGGGATGGTACCTTCTCCAATGTGAGTAGGCTGGCAGGCGTAGAATTGTCGGATAACAATACCGTTGGGGTGGCTGTTGGAGATATTGACAACGATGGAGACGAAGACTTACTAATCACCACGGGAATCAACGAACCTAACGTATTATTAGAAAATCAAGGAGATGGCACTTTTACAGACATTTCCAAGGCAGCGGGACTGACTGACCTCGCTTGGAGTACTTCCGCTAGTTTTGGCGACGTTAATTTGGATGGTTTACTGGACATTTACATTAATAATTACGCCGAATTTTCTAACTATCCTTTTGCGAGTAACATTGACCAATGTAGCCCCAATTTTTTGTACCTCAATCAAGGGAATAATCAATTTGTAGAGGCAGCCGATGCTTTTGGCGTGGCGGATATTGGCTGTGGACTGGCCGTTGCTTTTACTGATTGTGACGGGGATAACGATATGGATTTATACGTGGCGAACGATTTTGGACTAAATTTTAAAGCCAACGAACTGTACTTGAATGCTTTTCCCGAAAATAATTTTAATCCAGCGAGTAGAGCGGCACGGGTACAAGTGCGTATCAATGCAATGGGTGTAGCCATTGGTGATTACGACGAAGATGGAGACTTTGATTATTATGTTACCAATATTGCTGATAATCCCTTTTTTGAAAATACACAATCGGGGCGCTATTTTCGGGATGTGGCAAATTTAAAAAAAGTGAATAATCCTGATGGTACTAGTTGGGGGACCGCTTTTTTAGATTATAATAATGATACCTATTTGGATTTAGTAGTTGCTAATGGGCAAGTGATTGCCGCCAATTACCAAAACGACGAAAATCGACTGTTTCGAGGTAATAGTCAGCATACTTTTGAGAATGTCTCCCAAGCAGAAGGCATCGCAGATACTACTCGTTGTCGGGGCTTGAGTATGGCGGATTTAGACCAAGATGGGGATTTAGATATTATGATGGGCGTGGTAACGGCGGACAATTCTAATACTTCTTCTACGCTAATTTACCAAAACAATACCGACCAAAATCAGCATTGGCTAAAAGTCAAAGTACAGGGACTAGCCAATAACCGAAACGGTTACGGTAGCCATGTAACAGCTATTGCCAATGGACGACGGTTTATTCGAGAAGTAGATGGTGGTTCTAGTTATTTGTCCCATAGCTATAATGAGATTCATTTTGGATTGGGCGAATTGGAATTACTAGATAGCTTGGTGATTACTTGGCCAACGGGACAATCCACTATTTTGACCAATGTTTCGACCAATCAAAGCATTTTGGTTGTGGAAAATGGTGATTGGATGCCCTACGTCCATAAAGAAGTGCCCATTTTTGAGGGAGACAGCATCTGGTTAGCGGATGCTTTTCAACGTACAGCAGGTGTTTACCACAACGTAGTGTCAGAAGAAAATGGCACCAATAAAGTTTTAGAAATCACTCGATTGACCCTCGCCGAAAGACCCGTGGAGGTTTACGAGGTAATCGAATTTAGTATAGCACCGAACCCATTTGTTTCGTCCACTACCTTAACTTACACCTTACCCCAAACTAGCCAAGTTGAACTCATTGCCTACGACCAATTGGGTAGGAGATTGGCTAACTTGGTTAACGAAAGCCAAGCAGCAGGGAAGTATTCCTTGCCTTTTGACGATTTGTCTTCGGGGGGTGTTTACTTTTTCCAGTTACGAGTGGGGGAGGAAACTTATTTGGTGAAAGCGGTAAATACTAATTGATAACAAAAAAGATTGTAAGTTATCAATGCTAATTACGATTACAGGGGTAACATTCCCGTTATCCAGTAAATTTACAGCTAAAAATTATCTATTAATGGGAAACCTGCCCGCCTACGGCAGTCGAGCGGGTTACTGGATAATCCAAACAGACGATTGAGTACTTACAAAAGATTCTTTGTCAATTTTTGCAGAAATCCAATCTCTTCAATTTAGGGATGACGAAATAAATAACCTACACACCTGACGGTCTCTTTTTCCTTTTAGCTGTGTTAAATTTTTTCAACGTAGCTAGGCTATGCTGAAAAAATTTGCCTTGCTAAAAGAAAAAATAGCCTCGTCATTTTGCGTAGTTTATTTAATTCCTCATCCCTTATCATAGATATTTTGCTTGCCTACTAAACCACAGTTACCTACTGTCAAGTCACTATCGCTTACCCTAACAATAATCGCATTACCATATAAACCTCGTTCCTAAGTAGTCAGTCAAGTTAATCCTGTCGGATAATTTGGCGACTTTTGAATTTGGCATCCCATCCGCAAGCGGTTCACAAACTCCGTTTGTTCCTATTAAAAATGCTCGTCATAACTAAGGCTATGACTGCGCTTTCTGCCTCGTCTAAATCCAAAATTTACTCAAATTCTACTAGACACCATTAATTTGTCTGACTACTAAGGTTACCATTAGCCAACCGATTTTTTCCTGTGCCTTCAGTTTGAAAAGGGAGTACAGAGGCGAGGATAGATAAAATGGTTTTATGTTGCCCACGAATCTTATTAAGTAGGTTTAAAAGTTTACAGTAATTATCAACTATTTTTTTGCAAAACCCAATGATGTCTTTATTGATAGCGCAGCGGAACAATAGAGGTGAAAACGATTTAAGGTATAATAAAACCCATTCGTTTTGTGTGTGTGTAAAAAT
>JBCCQK010000534.1:0-5663 GCA_039024375.1 Bacteroidota bacterium | reverse complement strand
GCAAGCTATTCATTTGGTGAAGACATTTATTGAAAATAGTCTTTAAGTAAAAACGTACAAATAGAAAATATGGCCAATACTTCGGACATCAAAAATGGACTGTGTATCGACTTCAATAATGATGTATATTCTATCGTTTCCTTCCAACACGTCAAACCAGGAAAAGGCAACGCATTCGTTCGGACTAAGTTAAAGAGTTTCGCTACTGGAAAAATTATCGACCATACATTTCCAGCGGGACACAAAATCCAAACCGTTCGAGTTGAGCGACGAAAATTTCAATTTCTCTACCAGGACGATATGGGCTTTCATTTTATGGATACCGAAACTTACGAACAGGTAAGGCTCGCCGAAGAGATGATTGACCAACCGAAGTTCATCAAAGAAGGTGCAGAGATTGAAATTCTTTTCGATGCCGTAAGAGAAAATCCGTTGACGATTGATTTACCGCAGTACATCAACTTGAAAGTCACTTACACCGAGCCGGGCGTTCGCGGAGATACCGCTACGAACGCGACTAAACCCGCAACTACCGAAACGGGCGCAGAAATTAAAGTTCCGCTGTTTATCAATGAAGGCGACATCGTCAAAGTAGATTCTAAGACGGGTGCCTACATGGAACGAGTAAAACAGTAATAACGGAATGATTTCTAACTATTTTCGTCCAAAACGAACAGACGTAAGTTGGGTACATTTTACTAGAAAAATGTCTTAAATTCATTCCTCCGTTTTTCCTTAGAAATTTCATTCGCTATTCCTATATTGCAGTGTATTAGTATTATTAAAAAATAACCGTAGTGAAGCTTAAAAATTAACTTGCGTCAGTTTAAAATGTAAATTGCTGTTTTTCAGCACCTTCAATTTTGCATTTTAAATTTTAGATTTCACTTAATTCGTACCAACACCCGTTTTCTACATCAAAACACAAAAGATGAATATCAAAGAAATACAAGACCTTATAAAGCTAATTAACAAAACCAATCTTTCAGAGTTTAAAATGAAAGATGGAGAATTTGAGTTAACTATTCGTACGGACGAATACCATAAATCGAAAGCGGCACCGCCTCAACAAGTTATCTCAATGCCTGCTAGTATGCCACCAGCCTATCCTCCAGCAGCAGCAGTTCCCGCCCCAGAGCCTACTCCTGCTCCCAAAGTAGCAGATACGCCAGACTTGCCCCCTACTCCCGTAAAGAAAGAAGAAATTAATGCGAACTATATCGAAGTAAAATCGCCGATTGTCGGTACGTTTTATCGCTCTTCTTCTCCTGAAAAGCCCCCTTATGTTAAAGTAGGAGACACCATTGAGGTTGGTTCGGTGGTTTGTATTGTAGAAGCCATGAAATTATTCAACGAAATCGAATCTGAGGTTAGTGGAACTATTGTGAAAGTGCTACTAGAAGATTCTTCTCCCGTTGAATACGACCAACCTTTGTTTTTAGTGGACCCGAGTTAAAATGAATGATGAATGATGAATGATAAGCGATACGGGATAACTTTACTGAATTATTATAATTATCATTTCGCCTCTCTAGCAGGAAGAATCATTCATTCCAAGTAGGCAAGCTGTTCGTCAGTTATTGTCCGTTTAACAAAGGCATTAAAAAACAAAAATATGTTCAAAAAAATACTTATAGCCAATCGAGGGGAGATTGCCCTTCGCATTATCCGAACTTGTAAAGAAATGGGTGTAAAAACGGTAGCGGTCTATTCCACTGCCGACCGAGAAAGTTTGCACGTTCGATTTGCCGACGAAGCCGTCTGTATTGGTCCACCTTCTTCAAAGGACTCTTATTTAAGTGTCTCTAGAATTATGGCAGCGGTAGAAATTACCAACGCCGATGCGATTCATCCAGGGTACGGTTTCTTGGCCGAAAACGCCGATTTTGCGGAGGTGTGTTCGGAGTATGGCATTAAATTTATCGGCCCCTCTCCAGAAATGATTCGAAAAATGGGGGATAAAATTACGGCGAAGGAAACGATGATAAAAGCGGGCGTGCCCGTAGTCCCTGGGTCGGGTGGACTCATTAAGGACGTAGCGCAAGGATTAGAAGTAGCCGAAGAGATTGGCTATCCCGTTATCTTGAAGGCAACGGCTGGAGGAGGAGGAAAAGGGATGCGGATTGTTTGGGAAGCAGATAATTTAGAAAGTGCGTGGAACTTGGCCCGCAACGAAGCGCAGGCTTCTTTTTCTAATCCTGGTATCTATATCGAAAAATTTATTGAAGAACCTCGACACATCGAGTTCCAAGTGATTGGTGACCAATACGGCAATGTAGCCCACTTGTCGGAAAGAGATTGCTCTATTCAGCGGAGACACCAAAAATTGGTTGAAGAATGTCCTTCTCCGTTCATGACGCCTGAACTGCGGGGCAAAATGGGTGCATCGGCCATAGAAGCAGCTAAATCTATTAATTACGAGGGGGTCGGCACCGTAGAATTTTTGGTGGACAAACACCGAAATTACTACTTCATGGAAATGAATACACGGATTCAAGTAGAACATCCCGTTACGGAAGAAGTGATCGACCACGATTTAATCAAAGAACAAATAAAAGTAGCGGCGGGCGAAAAGTTATCAGGCGAAAACTACTTCCCTCAAATGCACGCTATTGAATGTCGAATCAACGCCGAAGACCCCTTCAATGGTTTTCGGCCGAGTCCGGGAAAAATTACGTCTTTTCACAGTTCCAAAGGGCACGGCGTTCGGGTAGATACGCACGTTTATGCGGGTTACTCTATCCCACCCTACTATGATTCCATGATTGCCAAATTGATTTGTAAAGCGCAAACCAGAGAAGAGTGTATTAAGAAAATGGCGCGTGCACTGGACGAGTTCATCATTGAAGGCGTCAAGACAACCGTTCCATTTCACCAGCGATTGATGAAGGACGAGAACTTTAAAAATGGTGATTTCCATACGGGCTTTTTAAATGATTTTGATTTAGAGGAGTGAAGGAATTTAACAGAACTTCTTCCGACATATAATGTGTTCGTTTCGGTTGAAGGTTCACGGCTATCGGTTCACGGTCTGCCACACGAAATAATCGAAAACAGATATACAAAGTCTCAAAATCGTGGTTACAGATGCTAACCACGATTTTTCTATTTGTAAGACTTATCTTTACTCATCACCAACACCCCAAAATTATGTTCAACCGATACTTCAAAATTGCGCTCCGCAATTTCAAAAGACAGCCTAGCTATACTCTACTCAACATTTTAGGACTTACCCTTGGCATTACTGCTAGTTTGTTCATTCTGCTATACATTACCGAAGAAAGCCGATTTGACACCTACCACGAAAAAGCCGACCGAATTTATCGTGTGTCTTCCGACTTAACGGAACCCGATGATGCTTTCAAGTGGGCAGCTACCCAAGCCCCTTTGGCGGCGCAATTAAAAAAAGATTATCCAGAAGTAGAGGAATACGCCCGCTTCGACGATGTGGGGCGTACCCAATTTGAGCGAAATGGACAATTCTTTTACGTAGAAAAGGTGTATATGGCCGATTCTACGGTATTTGATATATTCTCTTTTGACTTTATAAAAGGAGACGCTAAGACCGCTTTAATGGCTCCCAATTCTATCGTATTAGATGCCACTTCCGCTAAAAAAATATTTGGAAATAATAACCCAATTGGAGAAACGGTAAAAATTACGGGTGACCAGTCCTACAAGGTAACGGGCGTTTACCAAAACATGCCTAATCATTCTCATCTGATTGCGGAAGCGTTGGTCTCTCCAAATGCCTATATGCGAACGACCAATAACTGGGGTGGATTCAATTTATATACGTATGTCTTACTAAAAGAAGAGGCTAGTGCAGCAGACTTTGCCGCCAAGCTGCCTGAGGTCATTGAGCAGTATGTGAATCCCATTTTCGAACAATTCAAAGTCAAAATAAAGTACGAACTAATCCCTTTAACGGACATTCACCTCAAGTCGGATTTTCAAGGAGAACCCGAACCGACGGGTGAAATTAGCTTTCTGTACATTTTCGGAGCTATTGGTTTATTCCTGCTGTTACTAGCGGCCATCAATTATATGAACCTATCGACGGCGAGAGCAACTAAACGAGCAACCGAGGTTGGCATAAAGAAGGTACTAGGGTCAGAAAGATGGCAGCTAATTGCACAGTTTTTATCGGAGTCCATCATTTTTACTCTTATTGCCTTTGTACTAGGCATTTGCTTAGTCCTACTGTTTTTACCCTTGTTCAACGGTACTTTTGGGCTTAACTTATCTGCTAGTTTACTAGCTACGCCTACTGTTCTAGGAGTCATGCTGAGTATCTTGCTTTTGTTGGGTATTGCGGGAGGAAGTTATCCCGCTTTTTTCTTATCCTCCTTTCGTCCCATTAGTGTTTTGAAAGGTAAAATAGCCAAAGGAGGAGGAAATCCGAACCTTAGAAAAGCATTGGTCACTATTCAATTTGCCATTACGCTGTTTATGCTTATCGGTACGGGCATTATCTACGACCAAATGAATTTTTTATCCAATAAAGACCTCGGCTTTGATAAAGAACACGTCCTTCGATTTTCGTTATCGGGAGATGTAGGTAGGGATAAATATCCTGTCATCCGAGAAAGATTGCTTCAAAATCCAAAAATTACTGACGTTGGTTCGGCCGAAAATACGCCCGGTGCAGGCTACGGTAAATTTCTAATGAACGTAGAAGAAGCAGAAGGTGGCATGAATCAACTGGGCGTTAATCTTTACGGCGTAGATTATGATTATTTTAATACGCTAGGTGTCGCAATGGTGGAGGGTCGAGGTTTCAGTGAGGAGTATAGTTCGGATACAAGCACTGCCGTACTCGTCAACGAGGCAATGGTCAAAAGAATGGCTTGGACGAATCCGATTGGCAAAAAAGTGCAATTTGGCACCGACGATACGCTTGATGTGTATAGAGTTGTCGGCGTTGTCAAAGATTTTCACCAACGGTCACTTTACGACCCCATTGAATCGCTCCTATTTGCGCCTAATTTGAACAATAGCCAAGTACACGTTCGAATCAATCCAAAAGACAAAACGGAGGTAGGTACACTGATTGCCTACGTGGAAAACGAATGGAAAAAATTATTCCCGAATACCCCTTTTGAGTTCGATTTCGTCGATGCCGCTTTTATGGAGTTGTACGAAGCCGACCAAAAACGAGCCCATATCTTTACCCTATTTAGTTTTCTAATGATTATTATTGCTTGCTTAGGCCTCTTTGGCCTCGCCTCTTTTACCGCCGAACAACGGACCAAAGAAATTGGTGTTCGTAGAATTTTAGGTGCCGAAACAGGTAATATTCTGTACCTTTTAACCAGAGACTTCATTTTGTTAGTAGGAATAGCAGCAGTTCCTGCTTTTTTGGTTGTTTGGTACTTTATGCAACAATGGCTCGAAACTTTTGCCTATCACACCGCAATGAACTATTGGCTGTACGCTTTTGCCTTTTTAACTGTGATGCTCCTAACGATTCTTACAACGGGCTACCACGCACTTCGAGTTGCCTTAGGTAATCCAATCGAGTCTTTGCGCTACGAGTAGAAGAGTATTATCTTGAATTAAGAAAATAGAAATTGAACGCCTTCCACAAAAAGTAAGATAGCTTGAATTGATACGCTTTTCTACAAATAACTATTATCATTTATTTGAAAAGTAAATGATAT
>JBCCQK010000533.1:0-5674 GCA_039024375.1 Bacteroidota bacterium | reverse complement strand
CAATTATTTACAATCTTAGACGGGTAGCTAATTTTAGGTAATAATCGTTGATTTTCAATGACTTAAATCCCATCTGGGCTCGCTTGAAAATCAGGGTACATTCAATTTCAGAGGCTAGTGGCAATGATTTTAAAGTCGTACGGATGAAGTCTCAAAATATCGACACCCTGTGAACTTAAAATATCGGAGTTCGAAGTCGGGAAAGTGAATCTGAAGTGGATAAATTTTTGGTAGGTCAAACACTTAATGGAACTACTTTCATGCGAGCAGCGATGTTGACCCCTTTGGAAGCAAATCCCTTACTTACCAGTACCGCATTATAAAACATGACTTTATCTGTGGGAGAATACTGGATGTTTTGACAAAAACGATAAAGTGAATAATGAAATTTAAAAGTCCGTATCAGCCTTCTCTAAGTTAAGTTCTTTTATCCAAATATTTTTATAAAGAACGTCGTGACCTTCTGCTTGCAATTTAAGGCCACCCGATCGGTCAGTAATACCTTTGCCACCGTTATTACCTCCGTCTAAACCAGAATTGGGACCGCCCCAAACTTGACTAATTTTGGCGTTCTTATGAACTTTTACGCCGTTAAAGTAAACTGTTACCATGGGCTGTTCGACCAGTTTTCCGTTCTTAAATCGAGCAGCACGGAAAACTATATCGTAGGCGTTCCATTGTCCTAGACCGTAGTAGGCAAAGTAAGGAGATGCGGATTCGTTGATGATGGCGGCCATTCCGTGAGAAGTTGTGTCGCCGTCAAGCACTTGGATTTCGTAGCGGTTTTGTAGATAAACACCGCTGTTACCTCCTTCGTTTTGAATCAAAAATTCAACGTGCGCCCGAAAATCTCGGTACTTCTTTTTAGTAACAATGTCAGCAGCGCCGTAAAGACCACCCGCCGCTGCGGGGTCGTTGCTGTTAACGGCTGTTCCTTGATGAACGGGGTCTTTGACAATTTTCCACTTGATGGGAAACTGGCTGGAAAAACGAGGACCTTCCCAATACGTCCACTTTGCCTCTAACATTTTTCGGCTTCCATCTAGCATCAACTCAGCATCTACTGGCGGGGGCGTTCCAACACCAACTTGTGCCATCCCTTGAAAAGAAAAACAAAGAAGTAGGGCAAAAATGGGAAGTATCCATCTCATAATAACGGGCTATTTATTCTGTTTCTAGTTCCAATTCCTCACGCTGCTTTCGATTACGCCACCAAAAGTAGCCAATTCCGAAGACAATTAGGTAAGGAGTAGCTAGCATATATAATATTCCGTTGTTTAGGCCCTGCCCGTCTGTTCCACCATTTTTTAAATTACTCTCTGCCGACATTTTACACATGGGACACTGCGCTTGAGCTGTTGGTACAGTAGTTACTTGTAAGCAAAAAATTAAAGAAAGAATGGATAATGCTTTTATGATTTTAGTTTTCATGATTGTATTAGTATAGTGACTAGTAATTAGTTAATTAGTGATTAGTTAAGTAAAGGGAAACACTTCATGTCCCTGTCACCTATTCAAACCGTCAATCATTTATGAGTCGAGCCAATAGTTCTTTAAAAGTAGGTCTAAATAGTTGTTGAGTAAGAAGCTAAACTTATGACGTTAACAAGCTCTAAATCTGACTTATGACTTCTAATCTCAATAATAGGGCTTTAGCATCAGATAGCAAATCGGCCCCGTAATTGCCACGTAGAGCCAAAGTGGATACACCCATTTGGCCATCTTTCGGTGCTTTTCTATTTGCCCAGTGTAGGCTCGAATAAAAGTAAATAAGATAAAAGGCAAAATAACCGCCGCCAAAATGACGTGCGTTACTAAAAGGAAGAAGTAAACGTAACGAATCGTGCCTTCCCCCCCAAATTTTGTTGCTTCTGTTGTGGTGTGATAAACCACGTAGGACAATAAGAATAATGTCGATAGCCCCAAAGCAATGACGTTAGCCGCTTGGTGGGCTTTTACGTTTTTATTTTTAATGAAATAGAAAGAGCACATCAACGCAATCGCCGCCAACCCGTTCAGCGTCGCATGAAAAGGAGGCAAAAAGCTAAAGTCAATCCCTACATCGATGTGGATTTTTCGCATGAACACCACCAGTAGGATAACTGCTGCGGAGGCAACCATTGCGAAGTTATTCAATTTTTTAGCTAAAGGCAGATTTATTTCTCGTTGCATAATGATTTGTTTGGAAACGATTCTATTTTAAAAACGTAAGTTTATTACTTACTTCTCCAATTCCCTTTTCATTCTCGCTTCTTCAGGCGGTGCTTGGGGCATCAAATTAGAAATATGAACAACTAGTTGTCCTACTTGTGCATCATCCGTCATATCGTAAAAATGACGAATCACGGCACTCGTATCAATAATAGCCACGGTCGGATTTCCCGCATAGTAGGCTTTTCCCGATTCTTGAAAAGGAAATTGCTGGACAAATTGGTTCATATCTGCATCACTTCCGGTAAGAAAATGCCACTGCTTCTCTTCTTTAATTTCCAAACTTTTACTAAAGGCTTTTACTGCTTCGGGGTCGTCCGATTTTACGTACGTGTAAAACAAAATATCATCTTTACGGTCAAACTGGTCTTGAATTTTATAGAGTTTATCAATGTAAGCTTTACTCTTATCGACCTCGGCCAAGTCAATAAAATTAGAGATGACTATTCGCTTACCAATTTTTTCCTTACTAATCGTCTGGCCATTTTGGTCAGTTAACTGGAAAGCGGGCATTTCTCCTAGCTGCTGGTCCAATTCGTTAATTACTTGCATTCGATATTCATAGCCTTGATTCAAGTAATACCAAGACACCAACGGAAACCCAATGAAAAATACACTGACTGCAAAAAATTGAAAAACCCTATTCATAGTTACTCTAATTTTCTAAAGAAAAAACCTCTAGGTTGTAAACAAAAAAGGGCGGGATTTGTACCCCGCCCTTTTTCATTTTATTGTAATTTTTCAATCTCAATTTCTTTAAGCAACATCCCTTGCGGCTTTATCGCATCTTCGGAAACAACTTTATCTTTTTCCTTTATGAGTTCCCTCCTCTCTCCCCAAGAATTTCCTTCTTGGAAGAAAGCAATCATCCCCCAAATCAGTAATGCCGTTGGTAATAATACGCTCGTCCGCAATCCAGGCACTTCCTGCGCCATGTGCATAAAATTATAAATAATGTAGTAAGCCTTATAAATTGACAAAGCACCAATGATAATCGCTGCAGTGATGACTACTGCACTTACGTCCTCTAATCCTTTAATGACATGTCCTTTTTGCAAAAGTGACACAAATACCTCTATTAATGTTACGACCGCTAAAACGCCACAGCCTTTCCAGACCATTTTTTTTGCGTCTTCATAATTATGATGTCCCATTTTTTTATTTTTGAGAAAGTGCGTACAGATTAGTTAGTTGAAACTTTTTCTGTATCTGTACCAAATACCTTCGAGTTTTTAAATTGAATTATCAAGATTAACCTTACCTACAATAAGTAAAATACCAAGAATACAAACACCCATACTAAATCTACGAAGTGCCAGTACAAACCAATTTTTTCGACCATTTCGTAACCGTTCTTTCTAGCAACATACAAACCACTTCCCGCATTCAACATGATAATTAGCAAGAATACTACACCAGAAAATACGTGAAACCCATGAAATCCAGTGATAAAGAAAAATAGTGCACCAAACGATTTTGGTCCATTTTCTTGAATCCCCGCAACTTCTCCATCAGTAACAAACTTTCTTTGAATAAAGCCTTCATTATTCAAAGTAAAACCAGGAAAATCAACACCCGTTTCTGGTAAATTATTCATGTCTAAGTTAGCTGCTGCTACTTTAGCGTTCGCTTCTTCTAGGAATTTTTCCTCTGCGGTCATTTCGTGGCCTTCATGGCCGTGCCCTTCACCAATATGGGCATGATGAACGAGATAGCCTGCTCCCTCTTTGAATTTATCATCCTCGGCCGTGGAAACTGTTCCGTCCGCATTTAGATAAATGCCATTGGCCGTATGCGTTCCAAAAGGATTGCGGGTAACAGTCATGTATTCCTTGTTAATCAAGTTGTTCCATTCCCAGGCTTGGCAACCCAAGAAACCTGCTCCACCTAACACCGTCAAAAACATCCAAAAAACAACCCCTCGTTGATTCTCTCGATGACCTTCTTGTACGGCTCGTACCATGGTAACCGAACTCACAATTAACAGAAAAGACATAAAAGTAACAAAGATAAGCGGTGCGCCGTGGATACCAAAAGGAGCGGTGGAAAATACAAAATCGGGAATTGGCCAAGTTGGGCTACTGAATCTTAAAGCCCCGTAGGCAATCAAAAACCCTGCGAAGGTAAAAGCATCGGATAGTAGAAAATACCACATCATTAGCTTTCCGTAACTCGCTTTGAAGGGTTCTTTTCCTCCCGACCATAAATCTTGGTCATTTTCGTGTACCTCATCGTGTACAGCTGTATCTGTTGCCATTATTTTTGCTGTTTAAAGTTTCTTAAAAGTGAATAGTTGTATTACTGTTGAGACAAAAAGAAGACCAGTAAATAAATCCAAAGGAAATCAACAAAATGCCAATAGATGAGCGTTAACTCAAATCTTAGCTTTCTTCTTTTCGTCACTTTATATTTCAAGGCAAAGGCTTGAATCATCGCAATCAGTATAGCTGCTAAGCCTCCTAAGACGTGAGCTGCATGAATACCCGATATGACATAGATAAAAGACCCTGCAGGATTTCCCGTCAATTCCACACCGATTTCCGTTAAATCTAACCACCCCTTATATTGCAAAACTACAAAGGCCAGTCCTAAAATAAAAGAGACGCCCAGCAAACCTTTATATAAAGTTTCGTTCCCTCGTTTGAAAAAGATATAAGCACTATGAATCGCAATGCTACTGAGCAGCATTACAACGGTATTGATGAAGAAAATATTAGGTAATCGAAATTCCAACCAGTTTCCTCCCGCACGTCGCACGATATACGCACTCGTCAATCCCGCAAACATCATAATAATACTAGCGCACCCAATTAGAAGGGCTAGTTTCATGGAATGGATTTTACTCCTACTATTCAAATTATTTTCTTCCGTTACTGCCAATGCCATTACGTTAATTTTGAATACGTTTCGATAAGTCCTTTTGGAAGCATTTGTCGAAGAGTATTTTAAAATAATAAAATTATTAATGCTCAAGTAATTGAATTAATCTAGTTTAAATTTTGATTGTCAGATAAGTCGTTCGATAGATGTTAACGCTTACTTTCAATCCTTTAGCACCTCATTAATTCAGTCCTTACACTTATTGGAAGTTGGTTTATAGTTTGTCAAAGAATAAAGCAAACAACGCTACGGGTAAATAGAAAAACGAACTAAACATCAATTTTAGCGCTGCTTCCCTTGTACACTGTTTCGCCAGATTCCAGCTAAAAAATACGTAAACAATATTCAGCAATGTCAAAATGATAGCGGAAATTAGACCTGTTGCTCCTAAGAAGTAAGGCACCCAACAAACGGGTATTAAAAACAAGGCATAAATCATAGATTGGTTACCGACACTACTATCTAGGAGCGCATTTTTGCTAGGTAACAAGTTGAAACCCGCTTTTTTGTAATCTTTGTCACCCAGCCAAGCAATAGCCCAAAAATGAGGAAATTGCCACAAAAACTGAATGACAAATAAAGT
>JBCCQK010000532.1:0-5679 GCA_039024375.1 Bacteroidota bacterium | reverse complement strand
CGCCAAGGAATCACCCGATATTGAAAAACTAAGTCTCATTCCAAAACCGATTATTCTCAAAAAGGAGAAGAGCTTCAGAGGAGAAGCCAGCTCAAAAACCGCACTAACTGAAAAAAGTTAGTAAAACCGATTTTAAGTATTCTTGACATTTTTCCAAAAACCGATTGTTAGTATTTTTTACGGAACCGATTACATTAAGTATTGAAACTGACCAGTTTGTAAAAGTTATTTCTCAAAGACCGATTATTTTCAAAAACCGTTAGTAGTACTGAGATTTAACCACCAGGTCAGGAATTAATCTCAGGAGTTTTGGAGATAGCGCCCCAAACGCTATCTCCAAATTTGCTCCTTTTTTCAAGTATGCCATCACCTATTTTAATAGGAATTGCCTATACCCAAATCAAAAGAAAACCGAAGAATTATTTCATGAGATTATTATTTTGTTGTTGCCATTGTCAAAAAAGCCGTATTTCCTTTCGTTGGAAATACGGCTTTTTTCTTTGTGCTTTCTATCAATTTTTTTTAGATTTGAATAATTGTTTAGAATAGAGAAAAGGGACGTATGAAGTTGACAAGTGGGATGAACCAAAAATTTTGTCAACTTTCCTTCAATTTAGGGATGAGGAATTAAATAAACTACGCAAAATGACGAGACTGTTTTTTCTTTTAGCAAGGCAAATTTTTTCAGCATAGCCGTCGCTACGTTGAAAAAATTTAACGCAGCTAAAAGGAAAAAGAGACCGTCAGATGTGTAGGTTATTTACTTCGTCATCCCTTAAGTCTCTATTCTTTCAATTCCGAATTATGGGGTGGTTTTGCTTCCCTATTCTGAACAGTTATAATACTCCTTTAGTAAATCATTCAAACTTATCAATACTAGATACCAGCTACCGGAGACCAGTATCTAGTATGCTTAAAAATTTTAAAATGGCAGTAAAAAATCCAATAGAAGCCCCTCCTGGCTTGTATCCTACTTTCGAAACGGTAGAAGCAGAACGTTTACATTTGAAGCAGCGGCTCGCAGGGGCCTTCAGAATTTTTGGTCGATTTGGTTTTTCCGAGGGCGTAGCGGGACATATCACTGTAAGAGACCCCGAACGCGAAGATTGCTTTTGGGTAAACCCGTTTGGCCTATCTTTCAATCGAATGACCGCATCGGATTTGATTTTGGTGGACCATGAGGGGAATATTGTAGAAGGCAAGCACAAACAACTCAATCAAGCGGCTTTTGCTATTCACTCTAGAGTACACGCTGCACGACCCGACTGTACGGCGGCCGCCCACGCACACTCCGTTTACGGTAAAGCTTGGTCGGCAACGGGAGCTTTATTGGACCCGCTTACCCAAGATTCTTGTGCCTTCTACGAAGACCATTCTATTTATTCGGAATACACGGGCGTTGTACTCGATACGAGTGAGGGCGATAGAATTGGCGCCGCTTTGGGACAAAATAAGGCCGTCATCCTACAAAATCATGGTCTGTTGACCGTTGGTAAAACGGTGGAAGAGGCAGCTTGGTGGTTCATCACGATGGAACGAAGTTGTCAGGCACAAATGATGGCCGAAGCAACGGGCCGAGACCTCATCAAAATTGACCACGAAACGGCGTTGAACACTCGAAATAACGAAGTTGGTTTCCCCATCGCGGGACACTTTAGTTTTCAACCGCTATGGCAGGACATTGTTACGGCGTATCCAGAGTTGATGACGTAGTGATGAGAAGTCAGAAGCCAGACCGATGAATCCCAGACGGGGCGTATGCTTATCAGAAGTCAAACTTCATAAATCGCTGATAACTAGATGTTTAAATTAAAATCGGGTAAGTACTCAATGCAGGTCTAGAGGCCTGCGGATATTCGTATCAAGCCCGCCTGAATGCTTGCGGGCAGGTCTGGAGACTTGATACATCGAACAACGATATTTTAATCCCGCTTTGGTGAGCGGACTAAAATAACTATCTGCTCGTCTCCCGACGAGCAACTGTTGAGAACTTACAAAAGTGGATGAATTTTTAATTGTACGTAATCTTCCCTCATTACTTAATAATATAAAGAATCATTTCCTTAATAGTTAGAACCGTCAGATGTGAAATGTCTGGCGGTTTTCTTGTATAACCCAATTAGAAAATATTTCCACTATATTTCTTTTATTTCCACCTATTTCTAAGAGATAGAGCTATCTATTCGTACGATTTCAAGTAGTATTCTTTACCGCCCCTAAATCTCGTCGCCAGAAAATAAACCACTGGATTCCTCCTCTAGCCATCATAAAAACGAGTAGCGCAAACCACAGACCGTGATTACCCAATGGCGTTTTCACTAAAAAATGAACAGCTAAATAGATGACTAGGGCCACCAACATACTATCTCGCATGGCCTTCGAAGCGGTCAGACCAATGAAAATACCGTCCCAAATATAGCAGGGCGTACTTAGAATAGGAAAAATGACCATCCAAATTAGATAAGGCTGGGTAGCGGAAACGACGGACGATTGATTAGAAAAGATACCGACGATAGCGGGGCCAAAAACGAAATATACCAAGCTGTACAATCCGCCTAGTCCCATCGCCATTGAAAAACTTAATCGAATCGCTGTTTTCAGTTGCGTAGGCTGCTTCGCCCCAAAATACTTTCCAACTAAACTTTCCGACGCAAAGGCAAACCCGTCGATTCCGTAGGACATCCAATTCAAAAATTGTAGTAAAATGACGTTGATGGCCAACAACTGTTCGCCGCCAACAGACGATTGACTGTAAAAAAAACCGAAAGCAAACGTTAAGCAAAACGTCCGAATAAAAATATCGCCGTTGATGCTCAAAAATTGTTGTAATTCCTGCCATTGCAATAGTCCCGCTTGGGTTAAATTGGGTAGCAGATGGCGATATTTGTAAAAAAACAGAACAATAGCCAACAGCAAACCAACATATTGCGCAATGACCGTTCCGTAAGCTACCCCCGCTACTTCAAATCCCAAATATTTGATAAAAAAGAAACTGGCTAGAATGTTGATGACATTAATGGTGACAGTTAAAATGAGCGGATAAACGGCGTTTTGCATACCAAAATACCAGCCCATTAAGGCGTACAGTCCTAAAGTAGCGGGCGCCGCCCAAATCCGAATGTAGAAATACTCGGCGACTAAGGGGAGTTGTGCTTCGGATAGATTCATCAAATAAAAACTCAAACGGGCGAAAGGGACTTGTAGCAAAATAATCAGGATGGCTAGTGCAATGGCAATAAGCATAGCCCGTCCCAGCGTTAATAGCACGGCTTTATCCGATTGTTGTCCGTAGGCTTGAGCGGTAATACCCGTTGTTCCCATCCGCAAGAAGCCAAAGTTCCAATAGATAAAGTTAAAAATCATGGAACCGACACCAACCGCACCAATGTGCAAAGCGGACAGTTGCCCCATCAAGGCGGTATCGACGCTCGATAACAACGGAACGGAGATATTGCTGATGATATTCGGGATGGCAAGTCGGAGAACTTCTTTCGTCATTTTGCGGAGAAATAAATGAGAAGTCAGAAGTCAGACCGTTTCGATTTTCAATCGGAACTGTCAGAAGTTAGACTTCATCAAGTATTAAAAGATAAATATTCAAGCTAAGAATTAGTGGAAATTCCAGTTATACTTTACTTTCATTTCTCACTTGTAAAAATCAAATTGTACCTTTGGTCAAGCAAAAGTACATACATTATAACTAGTAGAATTTTAAACCAGCTCGCACAACAGTCTGGCAGGTTTGGCATTTTAAATTTTAGATTTAGCGCATGAGTTCATTTAAAGAGAAAGCAAAAAACGTAGGTCAAGAGATTTGGTATTTCTTATCCAGCAAACGATTTCTGATAAATTTAGCAGGGATGGTCGCTTTAGTAGTCGCCGTTGTGGGAGGCTCTTTTTTGTGGATGTCCAGTTATACGCATCACGGGGAGTCGTTGCAAGTACCCAGTTTTTTGAATCAGCACATCGAGGAGGCGATGCAACAGGCTGAGCAGCAGAACCTGAAAGTGGTAGTCAACGACTCTATTTGGTCGGCCGATAAACCTGCGGGAACCGTATTGGAACAAAGTCCCAGAGCTTTATCAAGGGTCAAGGAAGAACGGACTATTTATCTGACCATCACCAAATTTCAAGCAGAAGAAAAATTATTGCCCACCTTGGCGGGGAATGATAACTACAATTACTACGCTCGGCGTTTGAAACAATTAAAACTAAATCTAAAAGTTCGTAGCAAACAGTTTAACAATAAGTTAGAAGAAAATACCATCCTGTATTTGTACGTCGGAGACCAGAAAATCACGGGACGAGATTTAAAAGCGGGGGTAAAAGTACCACAAGGCGAAACCGTCGAGGCGGTCGTGACGACCCGAGGTGGCGGTCGAGTAGATGTCCCCAATTTAGTTTGTAAAAAATACAGCGAAGCGGATTTTATCATTGGGGGTTCCCAATTGAGTGCCATCGTACAGGAAGATGCGAGTGTAACCAGCGTGGAAAACGCCTACGTTTGGAAACAAGTACCGAGTTATAGCCCGGGCAAAACAGTGGCGATTGGGACGGTCATTGAAGTGTTTCTGACTAAAAGGCTACCAGAAAAATGTAATTAGGCGGAAAGGTGGAGAGGTGAATAGGAAGAGAGGTTGAGGGGTAAAAGTCTAGAGAATTTGTAGGAAATCAACAAAAATCCAAAATACTCAGCAACAGAGATTTGCCTAATAAAATAGATATTATATAGGTACTTGTCAAAGCTACGCTCGAAAAACTCTATGTACTATGTGAACTCTATAATCTTTATGGTAAAAGTCAAAGCTGCGCTCGATAAACGGCAGAAAAAAACGTAAACTTATGATATTTCCAATTGGCGACGACCAAGTAAAAGGCGGTAGTAAACCTTTATTTAGCTACGCTTTTATTGTGATAAACGTACTGGTCTTTCTGTACGAAATGTCGCTACCGCCCGACGCCTTAAACCAATTCATTATGGAATTCGGGTCCATTCCCGCCGAAACGATGCGGGGCGAGGATTATTTTTCGCTATTCACCAGTATGTTCTTGCACGGCGGTTGGATGCACTTGATTGGAAATATGCTCTTTCTTTGGGTCTTTGCGGATAACATCGAACAGGTCATCGGCAACTTCAATTTTCTTATCTTCTACATGGCAGGCGGTCTAGCCGCGCACGCGGGACATATCTTTTTCAATATAGATAGCACGATTCCAACTGTTGGGGCAAGTGGCGCTATTTCGGCGGTCTTGGGCGCTTATTTAGTAATGTTCCCGACCTCTAAGATTAAAGTATTGGTCGTTATTCTGTTCAGTTCTTTTAGAATTTCCGCCTTGGTGTTCCTCGGCTTATGGATAGGACAACAATTAATTAGCGGCATCGGAGCGATTAGTCAAACGGCGGAAGCGAGTGGTGTGGCTTGGTGGGCGCACATTGGAGGATTTGCGTTTGGAATTATTGCGGGGTTTTATTATCGGCGAGTGGAGCGAGAGCAGTTGGTGGCGTTTCGGCGGCAGCGTGTTTGAACTGTGTAGTGGTAAGAAAAAATGTTGACCTGTGTATCTTTTGTTTTTTATGTCGACGTTTTTAGAAAAGTCAATTGATAGATACCTTTCGCTTGTACGGGACAACTTTAGCTATTTCTTTAGAAGATGATGGTCAAGTAGAGCAAATCGTTG
>JBCCQK010000531.1:0-5697 GCA_039024375.1 Bacteroidota bacterium | reverse complement strand
GGCTTTAACATTTTCCCACTTGTGAACCAGAACTTAACAGCCCTACCAACAGCGTGGAAGAAAATCCTACAACATTTTAAAAACTCAACTATTCCAAAACGGAATTTAGTTTACAGTACAATATGTCTTTTGCTACCACTTTTATCAAACGGTCAAATTGTTCAAGAAGAACAAATGGCAAAAGCTATGAATATAGCTAATTTAAAGCATCCTTATATCTATTTCTCGGCAAGCGAAAAAAAGAAAATTAAAGATAGAATTGAAAATGATATTGAAGCCAATGATATATGGCGAAAACAACTAGCGGAGGCAAATATGCTCTTGCAAATGCCCGTTGATAATACTATCCCCGAGCGTGGAAGGAACACTAGAGCAGGCTGGACCAAAACGGATAGAGCCAATGAATACGAGCGAAAACTAAAAAATTATCGAACTTACGCCTACGAACTGGCTTTCGTTTATCAGCTGACTGGAGCGGAGAAATATGCCCAAAAAGCTTTTGATTTTGCCGCCGTCCTTTGCGAATATCCCAGTTGGACGATGCAAGCACACACCTTTCCGATTATCTACAGTCGAATCATGCCTTGGAACGTTTCGGATGACCAAGTGAATTTCAACTTTGATTTGGGTAATTCGGCTACGGGCAGGTCATTGGCTTTAATGTACGATTGGACTTACGATGCCTTGACCACCCCCCAAAGAGATAAAATTCGAGGCGCATTATTAGAAAAAGTGATTACGCCCGTCAGAGGAGACTACGAATTTCATTGGTGGACAACTTCTTATCGCTGCAATTGGACAGGGGTCTGTTTTTCGGGTTTTGGAACTACCGCCATTGCTCTGTTAACCGAACATCCTCAATTGGTGGATGCCATTACCGAATCTTATAATGGTATCTACAATATGATGGACCAATTGGGACAAGATGGTGGTTGGCAAGAAGGCGGTTCTTATTGGCGATTTGGGCTAGAAACTTCAACTAAATTTGCTTTTGCGGTAAAGCGATTGACCAATGGAAAATTCAACCTTTTCCAGCATCCCAAATTGAAAGACAATCCAGTTAGCTTTCCAGTTAACTTATTTTTAGCGCCCAACCGTTCCGTAGATTTTGGTGATTCTGGTAACAAAGTAATTCGCCATTCTTCTTTCCTAAATCTATTGGCAACCGAAACACAAAACGGAACGGCCGCATGGTATCGAAATCTAACCCAACAAAAAGGGCGAAGCATCGAAGACATTATATTTCCCCGTCCAACCATTCAACCAACGCCCCCTAAGAATACTTCCAAACATTTTCGCACCATTGATTGGTGGGTGCTACGAAGTGATTTTGAAAGCACCGATAGGGTAGTTTTAGCAGGTAAAGCAGGTTTAAATGATGACCCACACCATGGTCATTTGGATATTGGACACTTTATTTTGCATTGGCAAGGCGAGAACTTTATCAAAGATGCCGGCAAAGTCTATTATGACGAAAAATTCTTTGATGAAGTTCGCTGGAAATATCCTCAAGCTAACTCCGAAGGACATAACGTTGTGTTTATCAACGGAGAAGGACAAATTCCGAGCAAGCATCGAGGCGAACCTTTTGACTATTCTATTGGTGGCAAAGTATTGGATTTTCAAACTAGCAACCAACAAGATTATGTCTTAATGAACCCTACCAATGCCTATCCCAAAAAAGAATTAAAGCAATGGAGAAGGCACGTTATCCTATCCAAACCAAATTTGACAGTTATTGTAGATGAAATTCAAGCCAATAAGGCAGAGGCGAATATAGAAGTACGTTTTCACTCCGAAGCCAAAACAAAAAGTGACAAGGAAGTTATTCACTTACAAGGCAAAAAAGGACAAATGTTATTATTCCCTCTAAGTAAACAGGATTTAGAAATAAAGGAAGGCAAACACGCTTACCAACCCGTTCACGGCACGAAAGAATTTGAATGGATTCCTTATTTTGGCATTCATACCAAAGCAAAAGAAACGGTTATTGCGACACTTATATTACCCATTGAAAACAACCAAGAAATGGAGGCGCTACAACGGGCAGCGAAACTGGAATTGGAAAAAGACCAACTAAGCGTTAGCTTAAAATATAAGGATATAGACTACCAATATTTTTTTGAAAAACAAGCCCAAGGTTGGGTTTTTAAATTTTAATGAAAAGAATTTATTACATATCGTTTTGCCTAATTTTTATTAGCGTTTCTAAACTTTCTGCACAGGAGGTTTCTAGTTTTGCGTATCAAAGTGAATCAGGTTGTATAGAATACGTCACAGACGAGGCGAATAATTATATCCCTGATTTTAGCTATGCAGGCTATGGTGGCGGAGGAATTCCCTTACCCGAAGTACCGATGGTTATACAATTAAATCCCATTAGCGGGGATAATACTAGCCATATTCAAGCAGCCATTGATTCTCTAGCAAAACGCCCTTTAGACGAGAACGGATTAAGAGGTGCGGTCGAGTTGAATGCAGGCAGCTACGAAATCCACGGGCAATTATTTGTCAATCAAAATGGCATTGTGCTAAGAGGGGTTGGTGACGATATAGATTCCACTCAAAATACCATATTAAAAGGAATAGGCAATACGCCAAGCCAGAGAGATTTAATCGTTGTGGGTGATTTTACGATTTGGGATTGGAAAGACCGAGTGCCTAATTCGACTGTAAATATTACCAATCCTTTTGTACCCAGTGGCTCTAGAAGTTTAACGCTTGCGTCGGTCACTAATCTTAATATTGGTGAAGAGATTATTGTTTTTCAACCCAGCACTGAGGCGTGGTTGGCATCCATTAATTATGGTGATACCGCAAGTGATGAACCTTGGAGTCCAAGCCAAATCGACCTTTATTATCAAAGGCGAATTGAAGCAGTAGTCGCCGCAGAAAATAAAATCATTTTAGATGCGCCTATCTATGACCATTTAGATAATAGTCTTGCTCAATCCGTCATTTACAAATTAGCTGAACCCAATATTCGAACCAATATCGGGGTAGAAAATTTGCGCATTGAAATAGAAACGGAAGGTCCAGAAACGGAAAACCACGTCAAAAATGGCATTCTATTAAAAGGAGTACGAAATGTTTGGGTACAAGAAGTAACCGTTTTACACTTTATGTACGCCGCCATCTATACCCGTGCAGCTAGAAACGTTACCGTCAGAAACTGCCGAGGCCTAGAACCTCATTCTAAAATTACGGGGGCCAGAAGATATAATTTTGATACAGATGCCTATTCCAATAATATTTTATTTGAAAAATGCCATGCTAGCTATGGCAGACATTCGTTTGTGTCTAATGGAGCAAGTACGGCGTCGGGTATTGTTTTCTACGACTGTACAACGGAACATGACTACAATGCCAGCGAAGGACATCGGCGATGGAGTCAAGGACTACTTTTTGATAATATCACCTTTACCGAACCCGAAACAACTAATTTATTAGGACTTTACAATCGAGGGGATTATGGAACGGGACACGGTTGGTCATCCGTCAATAGTGTAGCGTGGAATGTGAATTTGAATTCTTCTTTAAAAAAAATATTGATTCAACAGCCCCCTGGACGCCAAAACTACGCCGTCGGTTGTTTGGCCAATGTTACTAATTTCCATCGGTTTAATCATCCAATTGGGGCAGTTGAACTATCAAGAAAAGAAGTAATCCCTAGTTCATTATACGAAGCACAGCTAACAGATAGATTGACCAGTGGTAGTAAGCCTGATGCCCCCGCCAAGTTAGAAGTTGATTATGATGAATTTACCCAAAGTTATCAGTTAGAATGGTTAGACATTGCAGCGGATGAAACAGGCTACAAAGTACAAGTATCCGTAACGCAAGATGGGCAATTCATGGACATTGAAAACTTAGCGGCTAATACTACTAGCTTTTCTTATTCCCTACCCGACTCTATTTTTAACACCCTAACTTTTCGAGTGGCCGCTTTCAAAGGCTCGTGTCTTTCTGCCTTCTCCAACCCAGTCACAGTAGAACAAACTGTTTCGAGCGTTGACATTGTTGGGGCAGCAGAAATAACTATTCATCCCAATCCTGCGGGTAGTTTTTTGCACCTCCACAGTAAAGTCCCACTGGATGTTATTGAAGTGTATGATTTGAAAGGAAGTAAAATAAATAGTTTTTTAGGTAATAAAAATATCGTCAATATTCATTCCCTATCAATGGGACTTTATTACTTAAAAGTCAGAGATATTAGTGGAAAAATTGAAATTTTAGAGTTTATAAAATATTAGTTAGAAAATTACAAATGAGTAAAATTTAACTATGAGAAATCGAAAATTTATACTAAAATATATTCTCATTTTTTTATTTTTATTTTTTGGAAATTGCCAGCAACCTTCCGAAAAACAAATAGAATCAGCAGAATCGTCTTATTTCTCAGCTACATCTATTATTGCGGAAGCGGTTAGTTATTTGGATAAAAAGCCAATTACCGTTACCGAAACAGTTTGTGAAAGAAGTGCAGGCACTCCACACGATTTTTACTCCGAAGGCGACTATTGGTGGCCCAATTCCGAAGACCCCGAAGGTCCTTATATCCGAAAGGATGGGCAAACCAATCCAGAAAATTTTATCGCTCATCGTTTAGCGATGCGAGATTTCAGTCGTTGGGTAGCTAGTTTGACGGCTGCTTATAAAATCACGAAGGATAAAAAATACGCAGATAAAGCTCTAGAGCATCTAAAGGCATGGTTTATTAATGCGAACACTAAAATGAATCCTAATTTATTATATGGTCAAGCGATTAAAGGAAGAGTAACAGGACGTGGGATTGGTATTATCGATACCATTCACTTAATTGAAGTAGCCAAAAGCATCCAAGTTTTACAACAACTGGGCTATTTGAATAGAGTAGATTACATAGGTTTAAAAAACTGGTTTAATGAATTCTTAACTTGGCTAACGACCCACCCTTACGGACTAGATGAAAAAGACCACGGAAATAATCATAGCACTTGGTGGGCCGCCCAAGCTGCTGCCTTCGCAGAATTAGCCGAGCGACCAGAAATCATGGAAGATTGCAGGAAGCAATATAAGAAGCTATTAGCTGCTCAGATGGATGAGAACGGAGGGTTTCCTGACGAATTAGAGCGGACGAAACCTTTTAATTATTCATTATTTAATCTTGAAGGGTATGCCGTTTTAGCCGAAATAGCCTCTACCGAAAAAGATAACTTATGGAACTATTCAACCCCAAATGGTACTTTAAAGCAAGCCATCGATTTTATGCTACCGAGTATTAAAGATAAAAGTAAATGGACTTATCCGAAAGATGTCCAACATTTTGACGAGTTGCCTATCCAATCGGCTAGTTTACTATTGGCAAGCAAGGCTTACCAAAATGCTGATTATTTGAACACTTGGAAATCTTTAATCCATAAACGCCAATCCAAAGAGATAGACCGAACCTACCCCATTAGACAGTTAAGTCTTTGGGGGGCCGATTGAGAAAAGAAAGTCTGTTTTCAGAAATTTCATCTATTTAATTAATGCGAACTACATTGAGTTTTCAGAAATAATACGTCTCTGTTCTCTACTCTCTGTTCTCGGCTCTGAATAGATAAAAAACAAGATATAAAAATATGAATGTAAAAAATGAAGTGCATAAGGTGTTAATAGGAATGGGCATTGCCCCTAAAGCAATTACCGCTAAGGCAAGTTTTTACAAAGATTTAG
>JBCCQK010000530.1:0-5711 GCA_039024375.1 Bacteroidota bacterium | reverse complement strand
TGACCCCAACTTGCTGTCGAAAGACAGGGAAGTTACACTGAGATAGGGGCAAGATTACCCTGTGATTTCCCGTCACGGGGTAATTTTACAACAAAGAATCTCCTCTAATTTGACGACATTAAATTTACCGTTACCTAGCAAATTGGGGGGCAGAAAATTAAAATTTATGCTAAAATTTTTTAGAAAAATCAGACAAAAACTGCTGTCGGAAAATAGCTTTTCCAAATATTTACTTTATGCCTTAGGGGAAATCGCCCTTATAATGATAGGTATTCTACTCGCCCTGCAAGTCAATAATTGGAATAATCAAAAAAAGGATGCCCAATTGACCCAGCAATATTTAATGGATTTAAAAGAAGATGCGCAAAATAATGTAGCTGCACTCGACCGATTTATTCAAAGAGCGGCCAACTATGTAGCAAAAGTGGATGATTTTCAACAAAGAAAAGGGAATAAGCTAAGTAAAATAGACTTGGATAGCATAGGAATTCACCGTCAAACCTATTTTTTAAAGATGGATACGTATGAGGAAGTTATCGCTAATGGACATCTGAAATTATTGCCAAAAGAAGTTAAAGCGACCCTAAGAGAAATCAGTTCTTCTTTTAAATCCATCAATAAAATTGATGAACACGAAACCCGTCTCCTTAATAATCAGCAACTAAAAATGAGGGATTATTATGAGTTGATAAGGCTGGATAAACCGAGTAGTTTTCGCGTCATTCTGCCCGCTAAGGCCAATGTTCAAGCCGCTTTATTGACCTATAAAAACTATGTTTATCTTAGCTACGATTGGATGAAGACCCAGCAATTTTTTTATGGTAGGATGAAAAAGGAACAGTTGAAGTTGATAGATTTATTAGCTAAAGGTAGAACCACCTTTTGAGCTGCTGCATCAAGACGAACGATGGGAAATGTTGTTGGACTAAGTTGATTTTCTTAAAAATGTAAAAGGATAGATAGGTGCACCTCAAAAAATCGCAAACTTGCCACTATGCTGTTTGCCGACATCATTATCTACGAGAACGAAATAAGAAATAGTTGGTTTTCATTAGTGATACAATAAGTTGGACTTGCTTTTTGTATTTAATAGCACGAATTTTATAGGTGAGTTATGGAATCGTTTCGGACGTTTAGGTTCTCGGATTTCTATTTTAGAAAAGCACTGAACCGCTATAACCGAAAGCTACTCGGAGGTGCGCAACTCTGGTAGCTTTTTTTATTTGCTTATCGCTCTTTTGTACATCGTTTTTAAACTAGGTCTTTTGCGACTTATTCTAATTTCCATGAGGCAGGTGTAAAAAATGGATGCTGATTCTTTTTCAAATTGTATTAATTGATTAGCACTAGATTTGTCTATGCCTTTGTAAAAAATGTTATCATAACTCCACACAATTTGCGCTACTTTTGAATAATCATCTTCTTCAATGGCTATTTGACCTCTTAGTTTTTCTCTGCTTTGCTTTCCATGTTTTTTCTTGATATGGTTCACAGCATTATTATCAATCGTAACTCAATATGCTAGCAACTCAATAGTTGTTTTTTCTTCTAAAGAGGAAAAGTAAATGGACACCTCGCCGAGTTCTATTAAGACAAGCCTAGTGCCTTTATCTTTGGCTATCAATTCAAATAACTCCTTGATTGTTTCTGGTTGGATGCGCCCTTTTGTATCTTGTTTCATATAATTGGTTAAATAGCCTAGCTGGATTACAGGACCAAAAATAATTTATTATCGAAATATAATGTGTATAATCATCATACTGCTGTCATGTAGGTTATTCGATAATAATTCGACAAATTTGTCCAAAAAATACAGCTTTTTGCACAAATAATGCTAGTTTTTCTCTCCAAACTGCCCTAAATTGAGGCAACTTAACAAACATACTATGCCCACCTCAAAAAAACAGCAATTTACCGCCATCCTCATAGCCGCCTTATTAGGGACTGTCACTGCCTTCACCCAAGACACCCCGCAACTCAACCAAAACTTCCAAATAGAACCCTTCGAACTGCCCGATGGTCCCAGCGGCAACAGCATCAACTGCACCGTACAAGGTCCTAGTGGTTTTCTTTGGTTCGGCGGACATACGGGATTGTACCGCTACGATGGCAGTCATATCAAAACCTATAAAAATGACCCGACCGATTCGACGTCGATTCCTTTTTCCTACATCGAATGGTTGTTTTGGAGTTCGGACGATTATTTGTGGATTGGCACTTTTGGAGGGAGTTTGATTCGGTTTAATCCTAAAGATGAATCTTTTGTACACTATCAACATAATCCCAAGGATTCGACCAGTTTGTCCAATAGTAGAGTGACCGCTATCGTTGAAGAAAATCCGACGACTCTTTGGGTCGGCACAACCAATGGACTCAATCGACTCGACCGAACAACGGGTAAATTTGAAAAATTTCATGCCAACGAAAACGACCCCAATAGCTTGAGTTATAACGATATTCGGGCGTTGTATATCGACCGCCAAGGCACCCTTTGGGTAGGGACTGGTTTTGTTTATAGTCAGAATGGATTAGGTGGTTTGAATCAATTCCATCCAACTACTAAAACTTTTACTCAATACCTGCACAACCCTAATGACCCTAACACCTTGGCAGGAAATGTCATAAAAGCTATCTACGAAGACAGCCAAGGCAATTTTTGGGTCGGTGGTATGGGTGGTTTACACCTCATGAATCGAGAGGCTGGAACGTTCAAAAGATTGGTCGATGACCCTACCATAGCCAATGATATTTTTGCGCCTGGGTTTGTGGCGGATGAACCTGGCAATATGGTACACGCTATCCTAGAGGACTTCAACCAACATTTGTGGGTGTTTAGTTTACACGGGGCGGCATACCTTGGTTCTATTGCTAGCGTCAACTTAAAAACCAATCAAATGGAAATCATACAGGAACGAACGCCTCCCATTGCTTGGCAAGTAACGCAATGTAAGGATGGGAGTATCTGGATGGCGGGGGCGGGTGTGGGACGGCAAGTTCACAAAATTAGTCCTACGAATACCCAATTCAAATACCTTGCTGCCGTTGACTCCGACCACGGAACACCTCATAATATTGTTTTTGAAGGCTTAGTGAACCATGAAGATTGGGGCATTGCAGGAAAATCTACCAACCCAATTACGGAGCAACCAATGATGCACAACCTCAATCCTGCCTACGGAGGCTACCGAGACTATCCTAATTTTGAGTTAAAAGTACACAGTAGCCAAGTGACGACTATTTTCAATAAAGGGATAGGACTAGTCACGCACGGCAGCGATGTTTGGGGATGTACGGGTTCTAATGCTAGTGGTTTATTTATTAACGCCCCCCTACAGCCAGAGGCTACGCAGATTTTGCACGACCCCACTACCCCAAATTCACCACCGACCAATATCATCTATAAAATTATCAAAGACCAACAAGGAGATTTTTGGACGGCTAATAGAGGGAGTGTTTCTAAAATCAATCCAGCCACTCGAACATTTACCAACTTTCTGCCCGATGCGAACGACTCAACCTCGGTTAGTCCAAGCGTCATGCTAGACCTCTTTGAAGACCAAGACGGATACATTTGGGTAGGAGGAATTGACACTACCAATAGTATGCCTGTCCTCGAAAGAATCAATTCTAAAACAGGAGTAGTAGACCACGCTAAGATTCCCGATGACCTCATGGGGCCTCCTATTTACGCTGTTTCCCAAAATCGGCAAGGAGATATTTATTTTCTCATTATAAGCAGAGGCTTATACGTGCTAAAAAAAGCGGCTATCGAAAGTGGCGAATGGCAGCAAAATGCTACGATAGCACCCATTAAACATGCTGCCCTTATGCGAGCCAATAATCTTATTGCAGATAATGAAGGGAAGTTATGGCTCACCAATACGGCTGGAAGCGTTATTCGATATGATACGGAGAATAATACTTTTGTAGAATTTGATGATAAAAAAAGTGGTACATTTCTAGGCAAAGTTGCGTTTAAACTAAAGGATGGCACCATCTATTTTTCCAGTATGAGTCAAGGGCTGATTGCCATCAACCCTTCGTCCAGTTCCAACATGCTGATGGACAAGGCAACTACCCAAGTTCGTTTTACCGAATTTCAATTGAACGGAAAAAATGTGCCCATTAGTAAAAGTGGTAAACCAATATGGGAAACCCCTCAACTCAACCTTTCCTACCAAGAAAATACGCTCGGTTTTCGTTTTAGTGCTTTTGATTTTAGAAATCCAAAAAACAGTCAATACCAAGTACGCCTATTACCCGTCGAAACGGATTGGCGGCGCATTACGGGCGAACCGATGGTGAATTTTTATGGATTAATACCTGGTAATTATACCCTAGAAGTCAAAGGTTCTGACTCCAATGGTATTTGGGCAGAAGAAGTCGCCAAAATGCAGATTAACATTGCCCCACCTTGGTGGAAAACTTGGTGGGCGTACGGATTGTATGGCTTGACCTTCTTTTTCATTTTATACTATTTAAGACGAGTAGAATTGCAAAAACAGGAGCAGAAACTGCAGTTTGAAAAAGAACAGCGGGAGAAAGAACAAGCCGCCAATGAGCAACTGCGCAAAATCAACGTTGCTACCCAAAAGTTTGTGCCCAATGCTTTTTTGCGTTCTTTAGGAAAAGACAATATTACCGATGTGGTCTTAGGCGACCACGCTGAGCAAAAGGTGACCGTTTCCTTTGCCGATATTCGGAATTATACGACCCTTTCGGAGCAAATGACCTCCGAAGAAAATTTCCGCTTTGTGAGTGCTTTTAACAGCCGCATGAGTCCTGCTATTCATCGACACGAAGGCTTTATCAATCAATATTTGGGCGATGCCATTATGGCGATTTTTCCGAAACAGCCTAGCGATGCTTTAGCGGCCGCTATTGAAATGCAGCATCTATTAGCTGACTATAATCAGTCTAGACAAGCCAAAGGCAAATCGGTGTTGCGCATGGGGATAGGGCTGCATAGTGGTTCGCTGGTAATGGGCATTATCGGCGATGAGCAACGGATGGATGCAGCGACTATTTCGGATACCGTCAATGTTGCCTCCAGAGTAGAAGGGCTTACTAAACATTTTGGGGCAAATATTTTATTGAGTGAGGCGGTGGTGGAAAATTTAGTTAATCAGGATGTATTTAATCTACGGTACTTGGGATTGGTGCAAGTCAAGGGGAAACGAGCAGTCATCAAGCTTTATGAATGTTTTGATGGAGATTTGAAGGAGTTATTTGCTCTGAAAAAAGCTACCTTGGAAGATTTTGAAAAAGGGATACATTTTTATTACCAAAAGGATTTTAAAACGGCTTTGTCTTTTTTTGAAAAGGTAATTCATCAGCATCCACAAGATAGAGTCGCCCAATTTTTTATAGCAAAAATACGGCATTTAATGCAGCGACCAGTACCTGACAATTGGGCGGGGGTGGAACTGATGGAGCGGAAATAAATGACGAAAAATCTAAGATGCAACGTACAGTCAACATTTGTATCAAACCTAAAGATATACTCCACAGCCGTCAGGCTAAGAAAAATTGTTGACGGTGCGCTGCACCTTAATGAAAAGCCGAGTTGAGCTGCCCGATACAAAGGTGGTCGTCCCGCTGGGACTTTTAGCACCAAGATGCGTAGCATCGACTACATTTGTATCAGTTACGGCAAGAATTTTACTTCACGAAGGTGCAGCGCACCGCCGACATTTGTATCAAACCTGAAG
>JBCCQK010000529.1:0-5713 GCA_039024375.1 Bacteroidota bacterium | reverse complement strand
GTCGCAATGGCCAATCCGAAGCGAAAGCCGTCTCCCGACATCCCAATAAACTGCTCCGCCGAGATATTGGAAGCAATCAAAGAACCACCAATAATCCACCAAGGGAGGGATTTTCCTGCTAAAAAGTAGCTTTCTGTGGTTGCTTCCAATATCTCGGCGGAGCAGTTTATTGGGATGTCGGGAGACGGCTTTCGCTTCGGATTGGCCATTGCGACCTACGAATTTATGGCCGCCGCTACGCTGATTTTAGTGGCTTGGTTCATGTTGCCCATTTTTCTAAAAAAGAACATTTATACCATGCCCCAATTCGTCGAACAGCGTTTCGATGCGAACGTTCGAACGGGACTGGCGGTGTTCTGGCTACTCATTTTTGTGTTTGTCAATATCACTTCGGTACTTTACCTCGGTGCACTTACATTGGAAAACTCTTTGGGCATCAATCTTTACATGGGCGTCATTGGATTAGCACTGTATTCGGCCACTTTTTCCATTTTTGGCGGTCTTCGAACCGTCGTTTGGACCGACTTAATCCAAGTATTTTTCTTGGTAGCTGGTGGACTGGCGACTACCTATTTCGCTCTCGATGCGTACAGTGGCGGTAGTGGTTTTATGGAAGGTTTATCCAAATTGTACACAGACGCCAACGACCGTTTTAACATGGTTTTGGACAAAGGGGAATTGATGTACGTCAACGACAATGGAGAAACGGTAGATGCTTGGGAAAAGCTACCCGGCTTGAGCGTTTTAATCGGCGGTATGTGGATTGCCAACCTTTATTATTGGGGAACCAATCAGTACATTATTCAGCGGGCTTTGGCCGCCAAAAGCATTAAAGAGGCTCGGAACGGTATTGCTTTCGCCGCAGGAATGAAATTAATTCTTCCATTAATTGTCGTTATTCCAGGAATAGTAGCCTACGCCATGAAAGCTGATTTGGAAAAAGGCGACCAAGTGTATTCTCACGTGCTGGGTACTTTTATTGGAACGGGGTTCAAAGGGATTTGCTTTGCTGCGGTAGTAGCGGCCGTCGGGTCTTCGATTAGTTCTATGGTCAACAGTGCTTCGACCATTTTCACATTGGATTTATACAAAAATTACGCTTCGGGAGACAAAAGTGAAGAAGCATTGGTGCGGATTGGGAAGATTACTGCGGCAGCTTGTTTGCTAATTGGCGTCATCATTGCCCCCCAATTCAAAGCCCTCGAATCTGCCTTTTCGTTTATTCAAAAATATACGGGCTACTTTAGTCCAGGGATTTTAGTCATCTTTTTATTTGGAATGTTCTGGAAAAAGACATCGGCCAAAGCAGCACTCTGGGTGGTTTTACTCTCGTTGCCATTGTCTTTAGGTATCGACCTAGCCTTTTCCGAATCCGTTTTGCCCTTTATGAATAAAATGGGCGTCAGCTTCTTAATTTTAGCGGCGGTCATCATTACTATTTCTTTATTGGGCAACAAAGGGGACGACCCAAAAGCTATCCATTTAGAAAAAGGCTTATTCAAAACCAACCCTATTTTTAATATTGCAGCTATTTTGATTACGGGGATTTTGGCAGCTATTTATGGCTTGATGTGGTAGTATAGCGGTTTACGAATTGCGAACTACGAGTTTTCTGGTCAATCAAAATGGCATCTTTGTCTTCCATTCCAACGCTCCTGTTAAAATTTTCTTAGCAGGAGCGTTTTCCGTTTCGACCAAACAATTATGTTTAAGTGCTATTCGTTTGTTTTTTAATTGTAGAAATTAAGTTAAACATCATGAAATTCTTTGTTTGGTTAAGTTGCCTTTTAGGTTCGATTACATTTTTAAATGCACAGGAAATGGCTTCCTTTTCTAGTGCCGAGAATCAGTTGGTTCAGCTATCCAACCTGTTTTTGAAGGATAGCTTAACGGAGAATCGGATAGAAGCGGCCGCTACTTTTCAGCAGCAGTTAACGGAAACTTTAAGTAAACCCAATTCCTTTAACTATCCGTTCGAAAATTTAACCGCCGTTTCTATCCAATACCCTGCCGATAGTACTTTTCGCATTTTTACTTGGCAACTCTACGTTGATAAGAACGAGTACCAATACGGTGGAGTGATTCAAAAAAATACTCTGGAGCCTGCACTCTTTCCATTGGCAGATAAATCCAGCGAAGTAGAACAGTACGACTTGGAGTACGATATTTTGAGTCCAGAAAACTGGTACGGCGCCCTATATTTTAACCTAAAAGAGTTCGATAGCCCGTCGGGCAAAAAATACTTATTATTCGGTTTTGACGGCTACGAATTTTTTAACAAACGAAAACTGGTTGAGGTACTCCATTTTGACGAGGCGGGGCAACCCGTTTTTGGGTCTCCAGTGTTCGTCAAAGCCGAAGCAGGATACGAAGCGAGTACCAAAAATCGGCTGTATATCGAGTATTCGGCAGAAGTAGCCGCCAAGGTCAATTACGACCATCAGTTAGGCTTGATAATGATAGACAACTTAGTGGCCATGCGAAGCCCTTACCGAGGCGTGGGAAATGTCAATATTCCCGATGGCAGTTACGTCGGCTACGAATTGAAAGAAGGCGTATGGCAGTACGTCGATAAGGTCTTTCATTTTGTTTCCGAACGACCTCCAGCCCCCAACCCTATTCTGAATAACCGAACCCAGAAAGATATTTTTGGAAAAGCAAATAAGAAGAAGCGAGATAAAAACTTACCGTTTAAAAATTGAGATAGTGACTAGTAACCAGTAACTAGTAAAAAAGCCTTTGCACAACGAGGTGCAAAGGCTTTTTTTATAGAAGAATGTAAGAGCAGAAGCTGCTACTCCGCAATTACTTCGAATTTCAAAGTAGTATCAATTTCTGGGTGTAAATTCACTTTTGCCGTGTATTCACCCAATTCTTTTACTTCTTCCGTCACCTCAATTAGGCGTCTTTCTACTTCTACACCCACTTGCTCACTTAAAGCAGCCGCCAACTGAACGTTGGTAACACTACCGAAGATTTTACCACTAGTACCCGCTTTAGCACCAATCTTGACGGTAGCAGCACCAATTTTATCGGACATTGCCTTAAACTCATCAAAACGAGCAGCTAATTCAGCCGCCTCTTTTTCTTTGATTTCGTTAATCTTTGCCAAATTTTTGGCATTGGCGACCATCGCCATTTTTTGTGGAATCAAGTAGTTGCGACCGTAACCATCTTTCACCGTCACTACATCCAACTTATTCCCAACTTTATCTATATCTGTTAATAATATAATATTCATTGTTTTATGAATTGGTTATCGCTTAAATCTCAACGGTTTTTAAGAAGTCCGACGAGCAAACAATAACAGATGAAGCAATTTATTTCAACAAGTCCGTTACGTAGGGTAACAAAGCCAAGTGTCGTGCCCGCTTGATAGCGGTGGCGACTCTTCTTTGGTACTTCAAGGAGTTACCCGTGATTCGTCGAGGTAAAATTTTCCCTTGCTCGTTGACAAATTGCTCTAAAAAGGCGGTATCTTTATAGTCGATGTGCTTGATACCAAATTTTCTAAATCGGCAATACTTATTTCTTTTGGAACCGATTTTAGGATTACTTAAAAACTTTATATCGTCTCTAGAGGCCATTTTTTACTACTTTTTGAATTTAAAAATTGGAGGAAAGGGCGACTAAGATTTTGCCGCTTCGTTAGACCGATTCTGCGAAGGCTTTTTCTTTCGATTGTTGCCTCGTCGTCGGTTGTCTCTACTCTTATCTTCTTCCACTACTTTCTTCTTTCTGACAATTGTTCCGATTTTACCCGCTCGTTTGTCTTCGTTGTACTGAACACCGTACTTATCCAACTTTACGGCCAAGAATCGAAGCAATCGCTCGTCTCTACGCATGGCCAATTCTAACTCGTCGATGAACGCCCCTTTTTCTACTTCAAATTCTACACAAGAATAAATTCCTGTATTTCGGTTGTTGATGGGGTACGCTAACTGACGTAATCCAATTTCGTTGTTGAACACAATTTTTCCAGCTTCCGCTATCATGTCTGTGTACTTCTTTGCTGTCGACTTTATTTCATCGTTCGACAGCGTTGGGTCCACGATGAAAGTAACTTCATAATTTCGCATTAAATAGAAGTTTGTTTTAAATAAAATTGTTAAAAAATGCTGCTTTTTTCAAAGCGAGTGCAAAGGTAGCTATTTTTAGGAGTATTTACAATGTTTTTGTTACTGGTTATTCGTTATTGGTTATTTGATTAAACGGTCCCCAGAAAATAACAAATGGTCTCGCAACTTTCGTCACAAAACCATTCGTATTTTTACAGTCTAAGTGAATTTTCTTTTCTAAGTTAGTCGGTATAACCGTGAACCGATTACCGTAATCCGTGCACCGTTTAAATATATTGCTGTACAATATTCTCCGTAACAACCTGCCCGTCCAATAACCGAATCACTCGATTGCCAAACTCAGCACAGTAAGGCGAGTGCGTTACCATGATAATGGTCGCACCTTCGGAGTTCAATTGGGCTAACGTTTTCATCACGTCGTCCCCGTTCGAACTATCTAAGTTACCCGTCGGCTCATCCGCAAGGATTAACTTAGGTCGATTTACGACTGCTCTCGCCACGGCAACCCGCTGCTGCTGACCACCTGATAGTTGCTGCGGAAAGTGATTGCGTCGGTGCATGATGTTCATTCTTTCCAGCAATTCTTCCACTCGCTTTTTACGCTCCGAAGAAGGCACTTTGGTGTAGAGCATCGGCAATTCTACATTTTCAAAAACGGTCAATTCGTCAATCAAGTTGAAACTTTGAAAGATGAAACCGATGTTGTGCTTTCGCAAATTAGACCGCTTTCTTTCGGGATATTTAGCGACTTCCTCTTCCAAGAACCAGTATTCGCCGTCGCTTGGGTTGTCAATAAGCCCCAAAATGTTCAACAAAGTGGACTTTCCACAACCAGAAGGCCCCATGATAGAAACGAATTCGCCTTCTTTGATTTCGATGTTGAGTTTGTTGATGGCCGTTGTTTCCACCTCTTCGGTGCGGTAAACCTTGACCAAATCTTTAATTTTAATCATGTTGAAATTTGTTTGTGTAGGGTTGGAAGCAAAGAAGCGTTTTTGCTTCCAACCATTTCCTACTTTGTTTAAACGTCTTCGGAATAAATGCAGTAAGTTACTGTTTTCCTACCCATTTTTAGCATTCCGTTTTTTAAAAAATGTCGTCGGATGATTTCCTATTCAATGAGCAATTGGCAATGAACAATTTAGCAAGGATGATTTATGATTTAAACGATTGATAATTGCTATTTGCTATTTGATAACTGATAATTGTTATTCGAGGACTAACTCATCTTTGTCACCAAAGTTTTCGTAGCTAGAGGTGATAACAATATCGCCTGCTTTCAGTCCTTGGGTTACTTCATAGAAACTAGGGTTTTGTCGGCCCACTTTAATGTCTCTTTTGTACGCCGTGTTGGTTTCTGGATTAATTACGTACATCCAATTGCCACCCGTCGTTTGGTAAAAACCGCCTCTAGCGACTAATAACGCCTCCGTTTCAGCGCTCAAAGCTAACTTGACGGATACCGTTTGTCCTCGCTTGATGGTTGGTGGAATCTTAGAAGTAAAGACCATATCTACTTCAAAAACACCATTCCGCACGTCGGGGTAAATTTTCTTAATTTGTAGGTCGTACCAGACGCCGCCCAATGGGAAAGACCCTTTTTGATTCAAAAAGATGCGTGTGATGTAAAATTC
>JBCCQK010000528.1:0-5725 GCA_039024375.1 Bacteroidota bacterium | reverse complement strand
TTCCCTCCGCAGTCTCCTTGACAATTTCCAAAAATACTTGAGCGGAAATAATTATAATAATCTGTTGTTATTCTGTAATGAAAATACTCCTCAAGAGGAGGTATTACTCTAATCTGAATAGTTGCCGGATTATATACCACTTCCCAACTACCATTCTCCAAATTAGGCGTATTGACAAAAGAAAATTTCCCTTCGTACCCTTGTGGACACTCAATAACGGTAAAAACATCTCCAACATTTGGGGTAAATCCATCTAATAATGTTACTTCCAAAACACCACCTAATTGGGCCTGTCCATCAAGGGTTAATAAGTCGTGTCCAATCCCATTCCCGTTGTAATTTTTTAGATTGACCTCAATGATTCCAGTCGTATTTTCTACGTTAATGAAACCTAAAGTCGCAACGGAATCCATTTCATCATCTGGGGCAAGTATTCCATTTTGTCTAATATCAGCCCCTTCTAAGACACCAGTTCCCGTTATCTTTCCAGTGTTAATAAAGTCACTCTGAAAATAAATTGGATTATCCACATAATAATTCGTGAATACCGCCTCCGCTTCATTTTGAAAGGTTCCTAAAAAACCTTTAAACAGGTTATTCTTTCCAAATTCTGAGACCCCTGCCGAATAATTGATAAAAGAGTGATTATTTTGAAAAGTAGCCGCAGCACTATTTCCAATATTAATCAGTCCATTATTTAGTCGATAATGGCCATTGTTCACAATTATCCCTGAAGTCATCGTCAAGTCTTTCTCTTGAATCGTACTATCGTTCAACTCTAAATAAGCATTAGCAAACCAAGCATCTACCGAACCACTAATTATCTTCAATTGGCCATTTACAATTACTTTGGCACCATCTAACCTACCTTTTCCCCAAATCATTTCGTGTGTAATGTACAGTGTATTCGGCCCTAAAATTCTAGGTGCATTTGTCACAGAATTCCCACCATCTAGTACTACTTTTGAAATAGTGATATTTGTATCTACCGTTACTCTAGCAGCAGCGCCAATAATAACCGTGTCAATAATGCCAGGAATTCCAATAGGACTCCAATTAGTGGTGTCTTTCCAATTGCTACTTCCCCCTACCCAAGTAAAAGTAGTTCCAGTCTGTGGGCAAATTCCCGATTGAGCCGCACAAAACTGGGCAAAATCATTTTCATCTAAACAATTTCCCGAAAGGTCAACGGTAATTTCATTATTACAAAAGAAAGTAAAAGTTGAAGGAACGCAACCTGTCAACCCATTCGAAGGGTTACCACATTCAACGACAGCATCTTTATTATTGGCAAGATTTAAGTAGTTCAGATTGAAAAGCCCGCCAAGTTCTTTTGGAATGCTATCATCTAGTCGATTTTCCGATAAATCCAATTGAATTAACCGAGTAAGGTTGCCCAGCTCCGAAGGAATTCCTCCCTCCAACTGATTGTTATTTAGGGCCAAATATTCCAAACTGGCAAGTCCTCCCAATTCAATAGGAATGGTATCGGATAGCTGATTAAATGGCAAATAAAGTTGTTGGAGTGCAGCTAAATTGCTCAGTTCTCTTGGAATAGGTCCTGATAATTCGTTCTCATCCAATCGCAATAGTTGCAATTCGGATAAATCACTCAGCTCGACTGGTAGGCTTCCAGACAATCCACTTTCTATCAAAAAAACATGGGTTACTCGATTGTCTGTACAAAGCACACCGTCCCAGTTACAATGATTACAAGAACTGGTATCATAGGGTTCTCCCCAGCCAGTAGTGTTATCTGTCCAGTTAGGCCCATCGGTAGCGTTGTACAAGGCCATCAAAGCATTATAATCGTCCAAAGAACAAGTTATGGTCGAGTCTTCGGATATCAATTCTGTTGTAACTCTTTCTGATACTCCTAAAAAGTAATTTATCCCACCAAACCAATCTCCCCAATTCAACAAAAGCAGCAAACTCAATAATAAAATCCAAGTTTTCATAACTAAATTTCTAAAGGCATGACGTTATCGCTCTCTCTGTAAGCCATACCAATTAAAACGGCTCTAAAATGTTAGTTAGCGATGATGAACTAAAGGGTGTTAATTACTCACCAGTATTTTAAGAACTATTCCCCTACTCCACTCTCTTAAAATACTCCTCAATCCGATAATCTTGATATTCCGCCGTATTCAAAAAGCCTTTTTGGACTAAGGTGCTAGGGGTCATATCCATCGTAAATTGAACCGTTTGCCCGATGGCAGTGGAGTCCCAAGAGTAGGTTTGGATGGTTTCGAAGTATTGGTTGCCTTGGAGTTCGTAGGTGCCAAATCCTGCGCCGTTGAAGCCACCGTTTTCGGCGTCGTAATACGCAACGTACCAATGGGAAGGCGTGAAGCATTTTTGAATCGTCCAACGAGATTCGTCGGCCGTTTTGGTCGAATTGCCGTAGGTGGCTTTTTCAATTTGCCAGAGTCCTACTAGTCCATTCGTTTGTTCGGGTGCTTCGATGCGTTCGTAGTATTCGTCGATTACGTAATCGTCGTATTGGTCGGTGCCTTTGATGAAGCCCGTTTGGTGTAATACGTTGCCTCCGATGGTGTAATTAAACCGTTGTGCCGTACCCGTCGCCGTGGAATCTTCGGAATAATAGGCTAAGGTTTCGGTAAAAGTTTCCGCATTGACCATATAACTACCGCCACCCGCTCCAGAGAACTTATTCTCATCAAAACGGACAAAGGCAAAGTGCTCTTTGGTATAAATCTTATAAATAGTTTTTTGGGGTATTTGATGATTTTTCATATCGCCCCATTTGTATTTAACAAGTTTCCAAGTACCTTGGATGGGTGTGGTATTTTGGGTAAAACCGATGGTGGTCATACAACCTAAAAGGGAAAATAGGGTGACTATTTTGATTGATAAAGACATAGATTCATAAAGTTTAAAATCAGTTGGTATAATTAATTTATCCTGCCTGTGTAAGAAATCGTCAGCGTAATATCCCGAATAACATTCTGTTCGAACCACTGGTGTACGGTTTCGTTATTTGGCACCCCGAGTATCCAATCTTGAATTGGAGAGAAGCCCAATATATCCGACCAATCTTCTTCGGGAACACTAGGCGTGCTATCAATTAGTCCATCAAAGGTCATTCGGTTATTTAGCTGCTTACTAGCAAAATATAATTGAATGGCCATTGGAGGCAAACCGTTTTGGGTGATAAATTCCATCGCCACTTTGGTGATTTTTCGGTTACTGAGGTTTTCTCCTAAAAGGCTAGGAGTGATTTCGAAAGAAACAGGGTAGTAGCGTTCGGGATAGTTGAGTTGCCCCAATTGTCGAAACTGCTGCAACAAGTCGGGAAAGTCTCGCTGCAAACTGAATGTTACGGTATTTTTTCGTCTTATGTTATGACTTCCGAGGCATGGCTCTTCAGGAAGAAATATGCTTGGTATTAAGCTATCCATCTTGGTTAATAGGGCATTGGCGTAGGCCATCTGACCGTTGAGATTTGGATGAAGTACGCCTAGTAAATCTCCCTGTCCTTTGCAGGATTTTTCCGCACCCACATAGAAAGAATTCTCTTCGGTGCAATACCCATGTCCAGCAAACCGCTCTACAATTCCATCGACGTAAATCCATCCTAGTTCATCCGCTAACTGCCTTATTTTTTGATTCAATTCGTTGGCTAATAATTTTATCCCCCTGGCATCTGCGGTACTAATTTCTTTAACGATTAATTTACCATGAAAAAAACCACAGCCTTTTTCCGCTTCCCCCGAACGATTATCAAAAAAGGAATTGGGGTATTCGGTCACTAAAATGTGTTGGATGTTTAGACTATCCTTTAGCATTTTGTCTAATTCGTAGAAGCTGCTATCTAACTGACTGATTTTAAGTCTCGTATCAGCAATCAACTGATTAATATCATTATTTTTATAAAATTTTTCTCCTGCTGTTAGCTTTCGAATACCCGAAGAAAATCCTATATCATTGGCACCAATAGAGATGGTTAGAAAATCAATTCGCCGCTGCCCAATTTTATCTCTTACAGTCTTTATCTGACCCGTCGCCTGCCATCCTTGAGTTGCTAATAAGCCTTTGGCCACACTTGCACCCGTTGCGGCTTCGTGGAAAAGTGAGGTCGTGGTGAAAAGGTTATTGGGCCTTTCTTTGCTAAACTTATCTGCGGCTAGGACGGGATAAGCATTATTAGACCGATGCGCTAAAGGTTCTTTCCATTCGGCGGCTGTTGTATTGAGTTCCCAAAATTGGTTTTGGTGCATCCTAATCCATTCACACTTTCTACACGGTTCACTTAGAAAGTCTTTTTTACAATTTAGTCTTCTGGGTTTATCGGGATTTCCTTCCCCCGAAGCAACAGAATCGCCTAAGGCTACTATCAAAAAATCCTTAATTCGAATTCTTCTTTCAACGGCTCTAATTTCGACCAATGAATCCAGCAAGGGGTCCCATTTCTTAAGGGAAAATTCAATTACGTAGATACCTTCTTCGGGCACTGAAAAAGTATGTTCAAAAGGGCGATTGTGATGTTCAGTGCAGAAATCTACCACCTTATGACTTGATTCGTCGTAAGGACACCCCTCCCTGAATATTCGCCAATGATAGGAATAAACATTGTCGGGGATGACCGTCTGCGTGACTACTTGAGGCTTTTGACCGCTACTTGCTGGAGAAAGTTGTACCTGTTCTGTTCGGTTTAACCACTTTTCTCCATTTAAGGTCACAAAGTGCTTTCCACTTACTTTTCTCACCAAAATCTCGTAGTCTAATAAAAGAGAATCTGGGACAGTATAACTCGGAAAATCGAAAAGCGACCCTGCGTTTGAAACTTCCCACTGGCTAGCTCTTTTAAAAGTGCTTACTTGGCTGCGCTGTGCCGAATCAATTGTTCTCACGGGATAAGGGCATTTGGCCGTTTTGTTAGCTAAATGCGCCATTAAATAGCGTCCACTCTGTCTGTTTTTAAAAAGATACTTTCCATCTTCTTCGATTATTTCCCACTGTTGATTAGTTGTATTGTCTTTGTTATACAGTCTAACCTGATTCAAAAATTTTAGTATTCCAGGTTTATTACCAACATCGGTTAGATAATCATCGCATTTATCTAGTCCCAAATAATAGTAGTTTTCATTCTCCGCTTTTTCAAAACGCCATTTTGACCGCTTATTACTTTGGACATTAATGCAGGTACCTATATCATTGTTACCAACGATAAATCGACCATTTTCTCCTTCGATAAAATAGGCTTTGGCTTCCTTAATTTGGGCGGATAGGCTCAGTGTTAGAAAAGAGAAGCATACGAAAAGACCAACTTTTAAATAGACAAAATCGGTTTTGTTGTTCATTGTTTTCGAATAAGGAATCTAAGTTGCAGACCGTAGAGAGAAACACAGCGTTATTTTATAGTTATTTGACACATTACAAAAGTTTAATCCCTTCGGGATTGTAAGTTTCGTTTAGGCCCAAATTCTCCGCATTTCATCCCGATTAAAATACGGGACAAGTTACGGAGTTATTCAAGTTTAATCGCTTCGTGATTTCTACGAATGCAAAGATTATCAAAGAATCTTTTTTATATCTACAAACTAAATCCATCGTTTAAAGAATAGGTCAAAGATGCAATGTATATGCTATTGTTGGTTTCCTATATCTTCTGACTATTTACTTATTCCAAGCAATTTAGTATTCTACTCTTTGTCTAATTTTTTCAAACAAACATTCATTTATTTTATAATCAACTACTTAC
>JBCCQK010000527.1:0-5755 GCA_039024375.1 Bacteroidota bacterium | reverse complement strand
TTGTAAAACAACAATCTAACCATCAAGCAATCAAACAATCATTCCCAAAGCTGTTTAGTAGTTACACAGAGAATTATTTACTTATTAGATGGTCAGTAAAAAAATTGATAGAAGGTGGGGCACACTTTCAAAGTGTACCCCACCTTCGGCACCGAGAATATCAATTTTTTATCTGACGGTCTAATAGGGCTTTTGACACAACCCCAGCTTGTGCGTAGAGATAGGCCATTCTTGGTCGAGTAGCACTTGAAACTCATTGAATTTGGACTACAGAATCTAGTCCAATGTAAAATCTTAAAGTTCACTAAAATAATCGAACCTATACATTTTGTCAACGATTTCTGTCATACTAGCTGATGCCGAATACCTTATTAGGTTGGGCTTATTGTCTATTTTTAAAAATAGCGAAGAAGTACAAGTAATTGGGGAGGTCGCTAACGAAGAAGAGTTACTGGCCTTGTTGCGTATGGAACCTGCGGACGTGGTAGTGATGGACTACAACCAGCCAGGAAATTTCACGTTAGATGCGATTAGAGCGATTAGAAATGGGTTCCCCAAAACTCGGATTCTGGTGGTCAGTGCCGATAATGACAAAAATACCATTTATGAGGTCCTAGAACTGGGAGTCACCGCTTTTCTGACTAAGTCCTGCGACCGGGATGAGATAATTGAAGGGGTGAAAGCGGCGGCCAAATCGCAACGTTATTTCTGTAAAAAAGTAATGGATTACGTCTTCGAGCGTTCCTTTTCCCCAACGGTCGAGGATTGCTCCCCAATGCCGCTAACTGTCCGAGAAATCGAAATCGTTCAGTTAACCGCCCAAGGTTTAATAGCTAAAGAAATAGCAAATCGATTGAATTTGAGTACTCATACGGTCTATACTCACCGAAAAAATATCATGCGTAAATTGAAAATCAACACCTCCTCGGAGTTGATTTTATACGCAGTGAACAAAGGGTTAATTAAATAATCGGTGTCACTACTCACTAAAATCATTCATCATTTATCACCCATCACTCATTTGTCGAAGACACTGCATCTTTGTCGGGCATTTATTACAAATTCGATTAATGTTTCGTAGTATTTTCGAAAAGTGTCACTTTTGTTTTTGTTTTTCATAGCCCCAGTTTCTGAACTTACCTCCCTTCAATGAATTTGCTTTCATCGACTTTTTTCTTATTTCTCATTTTCTCCATTGCCATCACGCAAGTAACTTTTGCTCAAGGAGACAATTGTGCGGATGCGCAGTTAGTTGAATCTGGTATTTATGAAGTAGATAGTTTAGTGGGAGAAGGAGCCATTTTCCAAGGGGCAACGGCGGCGGCATGGTACCGCTACGAACCTACCGAAAAAGGTGTTTTTACCGTTTCCTCGTGTGGAGGAGGGGCCGATACTCGATTAGTACTTTTCTTTTTGGACAACTGCGCCGAATCTGCCAAAGTGCAATTGATTAACTCAGTGGAGGATAATTGTAACGATGGTATGGGCGGCCAAACGGCATCGACCGCCGAAGTGGTCGCCATTCCCGGATTTTCATACGTTATTTATTGGGACGATGGGCAAAGTGCTAAGGGATTTACGTGGGAATTGACTTTTGCGCCCGAAGGAATTAATCCAAAAGGAGCTACTTGTGCTACGGCGGATACGATTGGAACAGGTTCCTTCCGAGTGGATAGCATGTCGGGAACGGGCGCCGTTTTTTTGGATGCAGTGAGCGCCAAATGGTACGCTTTTATTCCCGAAAGGGACGGCATTTTGGAGGTTTCTGCCTGTGCAAGTGGCGTAAATACCCGTTTGTTCATCTGGGAAGACGGTTGTGAAAATGGACGAATTTTGAGCCAAGACGATGACGGATGTAATGGGAATAATGCTTCCCAAACCGAAGAAAATCTAGTTGTCGAAAAAGATAGACTGTATCATATTTATTGGGATGACCATTGGACCAAATCGGGGTTTGAATTTACCGTTACTCTTGCCGATATTCCTTCTAACACCGAGGAACCCAACTGGGCAAATCAAGTTCAAATATTTCCCAATCCCGCCAGCGATTTTCTACGCCTAGCGTACGACTTTCCTACGTCAAAAACGGTGAATTTATCCATTTATAATTCATTGGGGCAGCTTCTGCACATCGAACATGATTTTTTATCTACAAAAGGCCAAATAACATTTAATGTATCGGATTGGCAGGCAGGCTATTATATATTGCGCATGAACTCCGATGGTAGTCAAGTTACTCGTTCTTTTTTGGTTGTAAAATAGTCCATTTGCGAATAAGAAAAGGATTTGTCAAAGCTGCGCTCGAAAAAGGACTTTGTGTACTTTATGAACTCTCTGTCTTTGTGGTAAAAAATTAACATCGAATAGTTACGCCCGACCAATCAAATCGCCCACGGCCTATCTCTACTCGTCAAAGAAACGTGTAGATGGTCACCCGTTCCACCGTGCCGTAACGTATTGAAGCCCATTGATTTAAAATAGAGTTGTAAGAGGCTGTTTCGAAGCCAACTGCGGCCTTTCGTTCGAACGTCAAAGGCATGGACGTATCCATTTTTTTGCTTGTAGTGCAAAGAGTTTTTTCTAGATTTCAGACCCATCTTTCGATAATCTTCTGGCAGTCGATTGGCGTCCGTCATAATAAGTCCTTGGTCCAAATGAATAATGGTGCTAATGCTCAGACGAAGAATAGGATGGAGGCTGGTGAACTCCCGTTGAACGGAGGTCTGCTTGGCATTTTTATTAGAAAAAAAATATAAACCGTGGACGCCATAGCCAATTACTAAAATAAGTGCAAGGACCAATTTATTTTTGAGATTGCCTATCTTTCCCGTTATTTTTCCGTAGAAAAAAAGGAGATAAATAATCAAGAGAAAGGTAGTAATGCCAGCGGCGCCAAAGATAGCCGTCCAAGAACCGAACTGTTGCTGCTCGTATAAGTAAACAGCTCCTCTTACCAAGCAAATAAAAGGTAGAGATAGTAATAAAACAATTTTGAAAAGGAAGTAGAACAGATGTTTCAATACATAAATTTTTGTTTTGCCAATTTAGTGATAAGCTCAATATTCAATCATAAAACTTCTACCAATGTATCGAAACACTAGAAATCTAAACGTACTATTTGGTTTTTTTCTACTTCTTTTGCTATTCACTGCTTGCCAGTCCGATTCTACGAAAGACGAAGGGGTAAAAATTGACTTGGAAAAATTGCTGGGTAAATGGCAATCGCTCGAAAACCCTAAAACAACCATCGAACTCACCACTAATCGAATGCTTTCTTACTACGATGGATTGAAATTGGCCGACGAGGCGCTAACTATTTATCACGCTTGTGCTTCCCGTTGTGTTCCCGAAGGCGTTGCTCCAATGCCCTGTTTGGTAACCGATGGAAAGATGGCCGAAAATTGCTTCGAAGTATTGGAATTAACGAATAAAAAATTGAGTTATACGCTAATCGGTCAGCAGGAAAAGGTGCTCTCGTTTCAGAAATTGTAAAGTCATGCTTCTTTCATTATTGGCCTTCAAAAAGAACTTACTGATAATTGACCTGTTCCATTCTTATTATTGCGTAAAATATTAGACTTTTACGGTCTATTTTTAACAAAAATATTAAAATGAACTTGCCAAAACCTGCGTCATTTTCCATTGCTCTATTTTTTGTAGTAACGACAATATGTCTCAACGGCTGCTTCACCATCCCCAACCAATTTACAGGATTAGCACCCGGCTATTGGCGAGCTACTCTAGACGTGCGGCCGACTGATTTTAACGCCGATGGTGGCGCTATCAAAAATATACCCATCAACTTCGAAGAAGCAACGGAAGGTTCTTTACCGTTCAATTTTGAAGTGATTTACGAGAATGAAAACGACTTCCACATCGACATCATCAACGGAAAAGAGCGGATTCGGGTACCCAAAGAAGATATTTATATCGGCTTGGACCGTAGGGTGGGTAAAGATACCTTTCTAATAAAGTTTCCCATATACGAGTCGTACATCAAGGGCTTGTTCGAAAGTCGGGTGATGGAAGGGCAGTGGGTGGTTACCAATCGGGAGAATTATCAAATTCCCTTCGTGGCAAAATTTGGCAAAGGGTATCGGTTTACCGAACTGAGAAAAGAACCCGTCATGGATATTTCGGGGAAATGGGAAGTGCATTTCGAGGCAAAAGACGACCCTGAGGACAAATTTCCTGGCATCGGAGAGTTCGAGCAAGAAGGTAACAAATTAACGGGTACTTTCCGAACGGAAACGGGCGATTACCGCTATTTGGAAGGAACGATTCAAGAAAACAAGGTGTATTTATCGGTTTTTGACGGCGCCCACGCTTTCCTTTTCGAAGCTAAAATTTTAGAAGATAAGTCCATGATTGGACTATTCCGTTCAGGTAAACACTATCAAGCTACTTGGACCGCTACCAAAAACGAGGATTTCGAATTGACCGACCCCAATGAATTAACTTTTCTAAAAGAGGGCTACGATAAAATTAGTTTTGCTTTCCCCAATCCAAAGGGAAAAATGATTTCACTAGACAATCCCGAATATCAAGGCAAAGCTAAAATTGTGCAAATTTTCGGTACTTGGTGTCCCAATTGTCGGGAAGAGACGACTTTTTTGGTAGATTACTTGAAGAAAAATCCACAACTTGATTTGGAAGTGATTGCGTTGGCATTCGAAAAACGTCGAGATAAGGCCCAAGCGAACGAGGCCGTTGTGCGGTACAAAAAAGCTTTTGGAATTGATTACGAAATGGTCGTGGCGGGATACTCTAATAAAAAGGAAGCGGCTCAATCCTTACCTATGCTTAACCACATTTTGTCCTATCCGACGTTGATTTTTATTGATAAAAACGACCAAGTGGTTAAAATCCACACGGGGTACAACGGGACGGCGACGAGCAAATACGATGAATTTGTGGCGGACTTTGAAGCGACGGTCGAGTCGATAGTTAAATCTTAGTTGATGATGTTAAGGTCGAACCTTTTTCCCACTCAACAGTGTAAGTTCCTTCTGCATATTTTCCCTCGCCGCTTCTTCGAAATGTTGATGATAATAGTTGGTGTGGTAAATCTGGTCTTTGGCGAGCAACTGTTTGAGTACTTTTTGGCGACCACGATGGTATAAAAAATTGGGGAAAATGTTGTATTCTTTTCTAATTTGGCGAGTATATTCTTGATACGTTGACCAGTCGGCGCTTAGAATGGCGAGGTCGAAATCCAATAACCAAGCAGTGTCCGAATCGGCCGTTTCGGGAAGTTCGTGGGTTTTAGTAGCATTGATTTGCTCGTAGCATTTAACCAATTTCTCTCTTGGGTACTTAATGGCTTCCAATCGGTATTTGGCGAAAATGGCACTTTTTTCCTCGTTATCTTTTCTGAGACAGTTGTAAATAACGTCGTGGTACCAAATAGACAATTCTAAGGTATCAAAATCTCGGATATATGGACTAAACTTATCTGCTTGGCTTAGTAGATTGGTAATGTGGTGCAAATTATGGTAATAGCGGTCGCTATTTGAGTAAGCATTGACAATTTCTCGCCACAAAGGAATGATGTATTGCGACGGTGCTCGGTGTCGCCGCATCAATCGGTGCCATCTAAATTCTAAATGCTCAATTCGCATTACTTTTGTCGCTAATTTGTTGGGTAAGCAATGTTCTCTCTCACAAAGATAATCAGACTTTTTCAAATCAATCCGTACTTTTGCTTCGGCACTACTAAATTTTTTCGTAACTATTTAGCACTCTTTTTACCATA
>JBCCQK010000526.1:0-5793 GCA_039024375.1 Bacteroidota bacterium | reverse complement strand
GTGGGAACTGACTTACGGGAATTTACTTTCACAGTCGAAGAGGATAACCAACCCAAACCTTGGTTTGCCAAAGATATCGAACGATACCATAAACTTTCGACGATGGGAAAAGTAATTCATGGTATCAAAGCCTTATTCGACCTACAAAAAGTAAGTTTAGCCAAGCTAACGACTGATGAACGTAAACAAGTTCTAATTTTGCCGTTTGAATCTTTTGTTTTAGACCCCGAACCGTGGATTAATAAAATTGAATCATTAATCGGAAAAAATCGACCAAAGGCAATTCAAAAAATTTTAAAAAACCAAAAATGCCCTAGAGTGTACATCAACGCAGGAAAGGGTCACTCGGGCTACGGTTGGAACGAGGCAGATGCGAAAGCAACAGAGGGAGCTGATTACGAAAGAAGGCTATCATTTGTCAAAGAACGCGCTTCAATCGAAGAACAAAAAGTTCTAGCAGAGGTTTGTCGGGAATACGAGACCATTCACAAATTTCCTAGACAAATGCCTTGGCAACTTTAGCGCTCATTTCCGAATTCAAACGCATAAGAATTGAAAAAATCAAATAAAATACTAGTTACTGGGGCCGATGGGTTCATCGGAAGCCATTTAGTAGAAGAATTGGTGTTGCTTGGTTACGAGGTCAAGGCCTTCTGCTATTATAATTCATTCAATTCTTGGGGTTGGCTGGACAGCTTACCAAAAGATGTACTAGATAAAATCGAAGTATTTACGGGGGACATTAGAGACCCCAATGGTGTCCGGACGGCGATGCGAGGTTGTTCTGAAGTCTTTCACTTGGCGGCGCTAATTGCGATTCCTTATTCCTACCATTCCCCTGATTCTTACGTGGATACAAACGTAAAAGGAACGTTGAATGTACTGCAAGCGGCTAGAGATTTGGAAGTCAATCGAATTTTGGTAACATCTACCTCAGAGGTATATGGAACGGCTCAATATATTCCAATTGATGAAAAGCATCCAAGGCAGCCACAATCCCCTTATTCTGCATCCAAAATCGGTGCAGATTGTATGGCGGAATCTTTTTTCCGCTCTTTCGACTTACCGATAACTATCGTTCGCCCTTTTAATACTTATGGACCAAGACAGTCAGCTAGAGCCATTATTCCTACAGTAATCACCCAACTCATCAATGGTTTTGAGGAAATTAAGCTAGGAGACTTGACCCCTACAAGAGATTTTCTTTTTGTAAAAGATACCGCACGTGGTTTTATTGAAATTGCCAAATCTGACGAACTAATCGGTGAGGACTGCAATATTGCCACTTGTTCAGAAATTTCTATGCAAGAACTAGTAGATACGCTAATTGACTTGGTCAATCCATCGGCCATAATTGTGCAAGACAAGCAGCGAATCCGCCCAAAAAAATCGGAGGTATTCCGTTTATACGGGGACAATAAAAAAATATTAAAGCACACGCAGTGGAAGCCACAGTACACACTCCGAGAAGGATTAGCGGCAACGGTTGAATGGTTTCGCAACCCCAAGAACTTAGTTCAGTATAAAGCAGGTATTTATAATGTATAGTGATTTTGTTGCGTTCGCTAGAGATTTGTTCCAAACACCGTCGGACTTTTTGCCATTGCACGAACCGAGGTTTTTTGGAAACGAACGCAAGTACATTAATGATGCCATAGATTCTACGTTTGTATCTTCGGTAGGTGCGTACGTCAACTTATTCGAAGAGAAAATGGCAGCAATTACGGGTGCTAAATATGCGGTCGCACTTGTCAATGGTACTGCTGCGTTACACATTGCCATAAAACTTGCGGGTGTACAGCAGGGGGACGAAGTAATTTGCCAGCCGCTAACGTTTATTGCAACGGCAAACGCTATATCTTACGAAAAAGCTACTCCCCATTTCGTGGATGTAGATGTAGACACGATGGGTTTGTCCCCTACCGCATTAAGACAACAACTCGAGACAATAAGTGAAATTCGTTCAGATGGATGCTACAACAAAGAAACGGGCAAAAGAATCGCTGCTTGCGTTCCAATGCACACCTTTGGTCATCCAGTTAGATGTAAAGAACTTGCTGAAGTTTGCAAAGAATATAGTATTCCCTTAATTGAGGATGCTGCCGAATCATTAGGCAGCTATATTGGCGAAAAGCATACAGGTACTTTTGGCTTATTAGGAACCTTTAGTTTCAATGGCAATAAAACGGTTACCGCTGGTGGTGGTGGAGCCATTGTAACGAACGATGAGAAGTTGGCCAAAAGAGTCAAACACATAACGACCACAGCGAAAATACCTCACCGATGGGAATTTAAGCACGATGAAATTGCGTACAACTACCGTATGCCCAACTTAAACGCAGCTTTAGCTTGTGCTCAGCTGGAACAACTACCTGACTATCTCGCAAATAAAAGGGAAACGGCTAAAAGATACGCCGATTTTTTCGAAAATAAGCCTATCCAGTTTATGTGCGAACCAGTCAATACCCAATCCAACTATTGGTTAAATGCCATTCAATTACCCGATAAGAAAGAACGAGATGCTTTTTTGAATTACACAAACGATAATGGCATCATGACTCGTCCGATTTGGCATTTGCTTCACGAATTAGATATGTACCAACACTGTCCTAAAGCAGCTTTACCCAATTCGAAATTTTTAGTGGACAGAATTGTCAACATCCCAAGTAGCGTCAGAGTATGAGTAAAACTTTAATCATTGCGGAAGCAGGGGTAAATCACAACGGTGATATAGAGGTTGCTAAACAGCTTATTGATGTAGCTGCCGATGCAGGGGTTGATTATGTAAAGTTCCAAACGTTCAAAACGGAACTGATTATTAGTCCAACAGCCCAAAAAGCGGCTTACCAAATTGAGAATACAGGAGATGCGCAAGAGACCCAGTTTGAAATGGTCAAAAAATTGGAGCTAGACCGCACAACTCACGAAATTTTGATGAACCATTGTTCCCAAGTAGGCATTAAGTTTTTATCTACGGCCTTTGATTTAGTGAGCATAGATTTATTAGAAGAATTGGGAGTAGATTTTTATAAGATTCCTTCTGGTGAAATCACCAATTTACCTTATTTAGAAAAGATTGCTTCCAAAGGAAAACCAATTGTGTTATCTACGGGCATGGCTACGCTTGGAGAAATTGAAGCAGCATTAACTGTACTTTACAAAGAAGGCATCCAGCCAAATCAAGTAACTATTCTACATTGCAATACAGAATATCCTACGCCACTTAGAGATGTCAACTTGAGGGCGATGACTACTATTGGACACGCATTCAGCACTAAAATGGGTTATTCTGACCATACTTTAGGTATCGAGGTACCAATTGCGGCCGTTGCGATGGGAGCGACTTGTATCGAAAAACACTTCACCCTCAGTCGCAATATGGAAGGGCCTGACCACAAAGCCTCACTAGAACCTAATGAGTTAAAAACAATGGTCCAAAGTATTCGAAATATTGAAGTTGCTTTAGGAAGCAGTTTAAAACAACCTTCCAACTCAGAAGTTAAAAACAGAGCCATCGCTAGAAAAAGTATTCATTTAGCAAAGGCACTAGAAAAAGACTATCAGTTGACATCGGATGATTTCATAATGTTAAGGCCTGGCAACGGTATTTCACCGATGGAAATAAAAAATATTCAAGGTAAAAAACTCAACAAGAGCCTCCCTTCAGGCCACATGCTTCGATTCACCGATTTGCAGTAGTTTCCCAATGAAAATCGCAGTTCTCACCTCCTCCCGTGCTGATTACGGGATTTACCTACCACTACTAAAAAAACTGGAAGCAGACGACTTTTTCGAACTCGAAATCATTGCTTTCGGCACTCACCTTTCTACATTCCACGGATATACCTTACAACAAATTCGTCAAGATGGATTCAATGTCACTCATAAATTAGAAACATTAATTCTTGGGGATTCTGAAATAGCCATTGCCAACGCGATTGGTAATACTATTACTAGATTTTCGGGATTATGGGAAGGTCTGCGGGAAAAAATAAACCTCGTCTTGGCGTTGGGGGACCGCTACGAAATGTTTGCTGCCGTAGCTGCTTCTACTCCCTTCAATATTCCAATTGCCCATTTTCACGGAGGAGAAACCACGCTTGGTGCCATCGACAACAAGTTCAGGCATGCTATTTCGCAGATGTCCACCTTACATTTTACGTCAACGGAAGCCTACGCCAATCGGGTAAGCGCCATGATTGGTGACACAGCAAACGTATTCAACGTGGGAGCGCTCAGTTTGGATAATTTGATGGACTTTTCTCTACTTTCTTTAGAAGCGTTTCAGCAACAATTTAATATTGACCTTAGGTTCCCCACCATCTTAACAACTTTTCACCCTGAAACAGTGGACATCGAAAAAAACGTAGTGTACGCTCAAAAATTAGTCGAAGTTTTTGAGCAATTAGCTACACGTTATCAGGTTGTCATCACTATGCCCAATGCGGATACATTAGGCGGTGCTATTCGAGAGGTATTTAAGAAAATAATTGGTACAAATGATAAAGTAATTGGCGTTGAAAATTTTGGAACACTTGGCTATTTTTCCTGTATAAAACATTGTCGGTTTTTGCTAGGGAATACTTCTAGTGGTATCATCGAAGCGGCTTCTTTTGGCAAGTTTGTGATTAATATTGGAAATCGACAAAAGGGAAGAGCACGAAGTAGAAACATTTTTGATGTTCCCATCGAAAGAGAGGCTATCTTGAATGCGGTGGCGATGATTGAAGACCACAATTATAAATTCGATGGGAAGAATGCTTATTTTCAAAAAAATAGTTCTCAAAAAGTGGTGAACCTACTCAAAGCGTTTTATGTCAACCAATAAGGTAGCTATTGTAGGGTACTCCGGACACGCATTTGTAGTTTGCGATACACTTATTAGCCAAAGTATATCCATTATTGGATATTTTGAGGAAGCAGAGAAAACATTTAATCCTTTCGAACTGGCCTATCTCGGTTCAGAACGAAGTCTTGAAAACTTAAACCAATTGAAAGATTGTGAGTATTTTATAGGGATTGGTAGCAACTCCATTCGTAAAAAAATCACACAGCAACTAGAAAAAAAATTGCAAAAAGCACCCACAAATGCGGTACATTCTAGTGCTAGTATTTCTTCGAAGACCAATCTTGGTAAGGGGATTTTATTTGGTAATCAAGTGATTGTCAACGCTTGTTCGGAGATAGGTGACGGAGTGATTTGTAATACACGGGCTACTATTGAACACGATTGCAAAATTGGGGCTTTTAGTCATATTGCCCCCGGGGCAATCCTTTGTGGAAATGTAAGCATCGGAGAAAAGAGTTTTATTGGTGCGGGAAGCGTAGTAAAACAAGGCGTTACGATTGGAAAAAATGTTATCGTTGGCGCAGGAACAATTGTCATCAATGATATTGCAGACAACCAAAAAGTGGTTGGAAATCCACAACGAATAATCTAATGAACAAAGTTATGCAACATATTATCCATGAAGATTTATCCGTCAGAGATACCTTACGGCGTTTGGACGAACTGGGGGCCGATGCCATCCTCTTTATTACGGATGAAAAAAATACCCTCAAATCAGCCCTAACGGACGGAGACATTCGTCGAGGACTCATCAATGGACTTGGCTTAGAAGACGATATTCTAAACTTTTCCCGAAAAACACCTAAATTTTTCCGAAAGTGCGAGTTCGATTTCAACAAAATGAGAGAATTGAGGGATAAAGATTATAAAATAATTCCCGTTCTCAACCAAAAAGACGAAATCGTTGATATAGTAAACTTTCGTTTGCAGAGGTCTTATTTGCC
>JBCCQK010000525.1:0-5808 GCA_039024375.1 Bacteroidota bacterium | reverse complement strand
GTAGCTTTTACGTTTATATTCAAACAAAAAGTAGTTTATTTATGAGCTTTACCAACCAAAATCGAATAAATCGCATCTATTTTCGTATGAATCAACGGATTGACAGTTGCAAATCCTAAAAAAAGTAAGAAAAGTTGAGATTTATTTTTGAAAAAATTCTTTACAATAAGGTTCCTTTTTTACCTTTGTCGCACACAGGGCAAGCACTGTGTCCGCAAAGGTGCGGAAAATTGGAATAACATTTAATTATTTCTTTTCGGGGCAAAAGCAGTTAAAAATTTATTATATGTAAATTTTGTTACTTGTGCTAAAAGTACTATCATTGCCCGAGCAAAACAGAAAAAATTTACCAACTATGAGATTAATAATTAATCTAATCTTATTAGCCATTGTTGCCGCATTAGTTTACGTCTTAATTGATAGTATTCGAGAGCCTATCAATTTCAAAAACGAAAGGGATAAGCGCGAAGCTGCTGTTGTCGATAAATTAATCCAGTTAAGAAGAGGGCAAGAGTTATACCGAACTATCGAGGGCGGTAAATTTGCTAGCAACTGGAATGATTTCAAAGACGTTTTGAGCAATGGTCAAATTCCTTTTGTCAAAGTGATTGGTGACCCTGATGATCCCAATTTTACGGGAGAAGTCACTTACGATACTACTTACTTCAGTTCGGCAGATTCGATAACGTCATTAGGGTGGGATTTGGACGATATGGTCATTGTTCCGTTCAGTGATGGCAAAACTTTTGACGTGCAAGCAGATACCATTTCCTACCAAAAAACTATCGTAAACGTAGTAGAAGTAGGAACCAAGCGAAGTACCTTTATGGGTAAGTATGCAGACGAATCTTACAAGCGTTACGATGCTCGATACGAACCTAACAGCGTGATTAAGTTCGGAGATATGAATAAGCCTAACACTTCTGGAAATTGGGAAAGATAAGTACCAGTGTAGTCAAGACTTCATTTTCTATAGATAAAATTGCCAATTACAAGCTGTCTATTCTGTGCGGAATAGACAGCTTGTCTTATTGTATCAGAGACCAATCCAATACGGTTCTCATTCTCAAGCAATTCGACCTTTTTACCGACATATCTGGTGAAAACGAAGCCCGTTTTTTAGACAAGTTGGGTGAAGTTTGGACCAAAGAGTCGATGCTTGCACTCCCTTTTCCAGATGTACACATTGCCTTTGTACATCCGCACTTTACCCTTGTTCCAAATAAGTTATACCAATCAGACAAAAAGGCGGTCTATCTCGATGCGGTTCGGGACAAGCCCTCAATTCCCTATTCTTTCTATTCCAATTCCTTACCTTCCATAGCGGCAACCCTTGTTTTCAATGTGCCACAATTTGCCATTGACTTTTTTGAAAGCAAGTATAAGCATCCTCACTACTACAATAGTGTAAATTCGCTAGTCAATAAAATTGCCCATAAGCGGAAAAATCAGACAGACAAACAAGTGTGGCTGAATATCTACCCTAGTCGCTTGCAGATAGCGCTATTTGAAGGCCCAATCTTATTGTTTGCTAATCAATTTGAATTCCAATCCGAAAACGATTTCCTGTATTACGTCTTATTGGTGTATAATCAATTTAAGTTGGCCGTAGAAAAAACTCCTTTGCTTATTTCAGGACAGTTAGTCAAACAATCTGCCATTTACAAAAAGCTGTATCGGTATATCCGAAATCTCTCTTTTGTATCCGTGTCTGATACTTACCAGTTGACTACTCATCTCACTGAAAAACCGCCCTATTTCTTTTTTGACTTGCTTAGTGTAGGGGAAAATATTGACAGGTCCTAGCACTACTCGAATAGTTGTTTTGTTGTTGCCATTAAAAAAGTAAGGGGTTAGGTAGAAAGTCTTTGTACCTAAAATAGAACGAAGTAGATACATTGAGCAAAGAAGCTGCAACTGCAACAGTAAAAAATAAAACCCTTATAAGCAATAAACTTACAAGGGTTTACTTATTTGAATTGTGGTCCCACTAGGGCTCGAACCTAGGACCCCCTGATTATGAGTCAGGTGCTACTAACCAACTGAGCTATGAGACCAAATAATTAGAGACAGCAAAATTACATAAATTTAGCCTTGGTAGCAAGGCACGGATAAAGACAATTAAAAAAGATGCAACCAGCTTCAAACATTCTCAATTTTGACCGTCCACTGTGGCGTCCCATTTTGGTCTAAGTACAATTTACCAATGTATTCACCGATGAGGCCCATGAAGATGAGTTGTACGCCGCTGAAAGTAAAGATAATAATACTGAGCGAAGTCCAACCAGAAGGAATATTTTCGTTGACGAACCATTCGTACACAAAAGCGAGCGATAAGATAAAACCTAGCAAGGTAGAAAGTAGGCCAATGAGTGTAAATACTCGTAGGGGTTTGATGGAAAAATTGAGAAACATATTGAGGTACAGCCGCACTAATTTTCGAAAGGTATAGTTCGACTGCCCTTCTTTTCGTTGGGAATGTTCCACCAAGACTCGACTATAATTATTTGTCACGCGCCATATCAGACCGTCGATATAGGGAAAGGGACCTCGATATTTGATGATTTCCTGAACGACCGCCCAATTGATAACTTTGAAACTCGATAGGTATAAACTGCGGGGCTTTTCGAGTAATTGGGTGGGAAAATAATCGTTAATTCGACTTCCCCAGTTGCGCCATGAGCTGTGCTTTTTTTCGGCATAGTAACTATACACCACATCGTAGCCTTTCTGCGCTTCTTCGACTAATTTGATGATTTCGGAAGGGGGATTCTGAAAATCGTCGTCGATAATGGCCACGTAGTCACCCGTCATGTAGTGAAGTCCACACAATACCGCATTATGTTCTCCGTAGTTTCGGCGTAGGGAAATAAATTTTACTTGTTCAAAATCGTTCGCTAACTGATTGCCGACCGTCTCGCTGTTATCCGCACTCGCATCGTTCACCAAAATGATTTCTACTATATAGTCAGCTAGTTCCTTGAAAATAGTATGTACTAATTCCCGTATAGTGCTGGCACCATTATAAACGGGGACGACGATACTTATTTTCATGGAATTAAAGATTTTGAAAAGTTTATCTTTCTATGTCACGCAGAGATAACAGCGTTCGCAGAGCCTTGAAAATCGAATCCCTACGCACTTTGCGTTCTCTGCGTGCCCCATTTTTCGAACATCCTTAGATTTTTCGAATTTATTTTTCTAAAACTACTAACAAGGAACTTCCCCAAGGCGTCCAAGGTAGATACTGACGCTCGAAAGTAGTTATTTGATACAGTAACCGATTAACGGTTGGACTAGGTAATGCTACGTCGGAAGTAATCGTTTCGTTCTTAAAAAAACGCATTTTCAACCGTTGGCCGAAGCGCACCGCAAAAATGATGGGCGATAGTAGAAAAGGCCAATAATTTAATTTTTTGATGCTAAAATCGGTTTGCCGAATTAAACCTTGTAATTGTTGTTTAGAAAAACGTTTATCAATGCCCACACTCAAATCGTGCATGCCACCGAAGGCCGCCAATGCGGGAACGTTCATTATCAGTTGTCCCCCTTTTTTCAATAAGCGATAACTCTCTCTCAGAAAAGCTAATTGCTCTTTTTCCGAAAGGAAGTAGAATACGTCGTTAGAAATAATGCAATCTTTCGAGTTCGCCAAAAAATAAGTGCCTATTTCCAACATATCTCCTTGAAAGGCATTTAACTGTCGGTCTTGGCAAAAGTTAATGGCATGTTCGGACAGGTCGAATCCAACGGCGTTTGCAAAGCCTTTACCGATTAACATTTGTAATAATCCCCCCGTACCGCATCCCGCATCCACAATGGCTAGGTCCCGATTATCACCCGCCAATTGCGCATACACTAAGTCGTGCAATACTCGATACCACCACAACTCGGCTTCCGTCGCTGCCATTTTTTCATATTCAATCGCACGGTCTAGCATAGAAGACTTTATTTAGTTTACTGACTGTCCCAATTTCTCATCGGGAGTACACCGCTTACAGTGTACGGTCTGATTACGAAGAACTTCGGGATACAATGGGAACTCATCTTGCAACTACAAATATTAACTAGTAAGCAGTTTCAATTGCCCCACGAATCGACGAACTTTTCCTATATCTTTCAAAGTCGGTTCTATTTCAAATTTACTGTTGACATCTACACCTACTAGCTGTGAAAAATTAAGTGACTGAATCGCTTCCGCCGAATGTTCATCCAATCCACCACTCAGCAGAAAAGGAACATTTCCCTGATATTTTTTGAGTAAAGTCCAATCAAAAGCAAAGCCATTGCCCCCGGGATTTTTCCCTTTCGTATCAAACAAAAAATATTCTACGTAAGGGGCGTAAGCGTTTGTTACTTCAAAGTCAAAAGCCTCATCTACCGAAAAGGCTTTGATAATTTTCAAATCATCTACACAACCGAACGTCTTGGCGCTTTTTTCCAGTAAATCGTAGCAATACTCGGGACTTTCTTTGCCGTGCAACTGTACATAACTCAACTTAAAAGCCGCTACTTTTTGGACAACTATATCTATTGCTTCATTCACGAAAACCCCAACTCGCTTTACTTTTTCACCGCTTGCCGCAATAATAGCCGCCGCTTCGCCATTTTTAACATTTCGAGGCGATTTTTCATAAAATATCAAACCCATCCAGTCTATTGGCAAAATCACTAGCTGTGTAATATTTTCGGGATGTCGCATCCCACATACTTTAGTAATCATTGAAGAATTGTATTTATTCAGAGCAGAGAATAGAGACCATTCCGATATTCGGAATTGAGAGAATAGAGACTTAGTAGTTGGACAAAAATAACAGAAAACACTTCCCTTCTCTTTTTTCTATTCCATACCTTCGGCTCTAAATAGTTATCACTGAATTACGAGGTCTCGTCGCTGTAAAATTACACATTCATCTCCTTCCGAACGGTGTAAATATTTGTATTGACCTAAACTAATTATCGCCTGCGTTTCGTCCATCTCTTCTTGAAACCGGTGGTCGTGCGTCGCATTGGTGGAATAAATCCACAGGTCAGGTCTCTTTCTACTATCCAGTGTAAAAATAGAGTCACGCATCGACAAATGCGGTGTGTAAAAATTGGGTGCCGCAATAGAGTACTTCTTATCCTGTGGCAATTTTTCTAAACAAGCCCGGTGTTTTTGCTTGCGAATGTGGTCCATTACAAACGACCGTTGGTAAGAATCGTAGAGATTGGGCTGAAAAAAATCGTGATTCCTCGCCGTATAAATAGACAACATCAACATGGTCAGAATCATTCCAACTCGCTTGTTCAAACTAAACTCCTCCAGTTTTATCAACGTCAAATAATAAATCATGGGAATAATATACACCGAATACTGGTTCCCAATGCGCAGATTGGAGGCATTAATATCCAAAAAGCCAAAAACCACTAATACTGCCCCCATCAAAATTATCCGTCCTTTGGTAAAAACGGGCAAAAATAGAACGGGAAACAGCAGCATAAAAAAGATGAATAAACGGTCGGCCATTTCAAAACTATAATTCAACGCCGCTAGTGGATTCGTAATAAAAGTCGTCAGAATTTGGATAATCCCACCGTCTTCTCCCGCCAAAAAACTAAAATTCATATTAAAATAATAGGACTCACTATCGGGCGTTTTGAAGAGTACATTGACAATAAAGATATAATAAAAGGCTCTTAATACCCAACGGGGTGATGAATTGAACACTCTGAATTTTACACAAAAAAGTACTTTTGAAGCACGGAATTGCTACAAATTATAGCAAAAAACAGGTTTTACCTACAGAATTCTTGTTATCACCCCAT
>JBCCQK010000524.1:0-5817 GCA_039024375.1 Bacteroidota bacterium | reverse complement strand
ATTTTTATGATTACTTACTTATATCTCCTAATTAAGCACGAATTATGACAAAGAAAGAAGAAAATAGTCCATTAGGATTCGGAGAAATTTCTACGATTAGAAATATTCTCATGGGACAGCAAATGCAAGAATACGATGGTCGTTTTGAGAGCGTTCAAGAGAGTTTGAACGTATTGGAAGCTGCTTTCAACGAGAAATTGAGTCATTTAGAGAAAAACACCGAGAATCGACTTCAAGAATTGCAAAACGATATGTCCGAGCGATTTGATAAACTAGAACAGTTATTGGTTAGCAATGTAGAGGATTTGCACAAAAAAGTAGATAAAGTGACGGGAGACGACCGACAGAAAATGGGACAATTGTTTGCGGAAATGAGCAAGCGATTACTAGAATAATTCTTAAATCGCATAATTCTTCATTTTAATCTAAGCAATAGTGGTCACGCCCGAAAAAAAACAAGACGAAGCATTGTTGAATCAACTGCAAAGTATTTTGCTAAGGGAAGACCGTGCCACGGTTCAGCAACTGCGGGAAGCGATGGAAGACCCTGAGCTTATTTCCGAACGAGTCGGCCCTATCATCGAAAGGCGAATGGCTTTCTTCAAAGAAAATTTTCCCAAAGAGTTTCAAGTAACCGTTGATAAAATGATTGAACGGAAACTAAAAGCCTCGCAGGAAGTAATATTAGATGTGATTTATCCCGTGATGGGTAAAATGATTAAAAAATATGTGAATCACCAAATCCAAATGGTCAAGGATGGAATCGACGAGACCATCAAGAAAACTTTTTCTAAAAGAGGATTTTTCTGGCAACTCAAATCTAAACTATTTGGCATGAAGGCCAGCGACCAAGTGATTCACGAGATGAAGGACTACAAGATTGAGGAAGTTTATGTCACACAGCGCAATTCTGGACTGCTGTTCGGAAGTGCTTCTGCCGAGAAGACGATTGACCAAGACGTGATTGCGGGAATGCTAACGGCCATCAAGTCTTTTGTGGAGGATGCTTTCAAACGGGAACGCGAAGACTTAGAAATGATTCAGTATGGTACCTATAAAATTTTATTGCAGAATTTCTATTCGTACTATATTGCGGTGGCGATTAGCGGCTCGATGTCCTCTTCCGAACGCGAAGAGTTGGGCAATCGCTTGCTAAATTTTGCAGAAAAGAACTTGAAAAAACTACCGAGTGAACCAGATGGGCCAACCTTTGAACTGGTCTCAATGGCACTTTATAAAAAATTCATTCAAAGCTAAAATTGCAGTCAGAAGCATTAAGTTAAGTTAAATTAAGGAAAAAATTAAATATGATTAGTAGAAAAGTCATTCTGACCGGAAGTTTTGGCGTTGGGAAAACCTCTCTTTTTAGGCGGTTTATTAATAATACATTTAGTGAAAAATACATTACGACCATTGGGGTAAAAGTGGATAAGCGAACGGTGGAAATAAATGGAGCGGAAGTATCTATTTTATTGTGGGATATTGCGGGAGAAGTGAAGCAAGACAAAGTACCCAAGTCCTATTTTTTAGGTGCTAGTGCCATTATTTATGTATTTGATTTAACCCGCCCATCCACTTATAAAAATATAAAGCTGGATATGGATATTTTGCGTGATGTTCTTCCCGATGCTATCATCAAAATTGTGGCCAACAAAGAGGATTTGGTGGCAGCAGCAGCTATTGAAAAAGTTAAAGAAAGCCTGCCCTTCCCGATTGATGTCGTTACTAGTGCCAAAACAGGTAAGAACGTTGAACCTTTATTTTTTGACTTAGCGAAAGATTTTATTGGTTAAAATTGGGCGACGGCTTATCATTTTTCTCATTAATTGAGCATATTTAACATTAACCGTAGTTTTTGGCATTAATTTAGGCAACTACAAAATAGTCCCGTCCACCAAGTTTGAATTAAAAATGACCCAAGCTAAACAAACTTTACTACTTAACAGTAACGCTATGTTATTGCATAGCTGTGATAGTTTGTTTGCTACCCATCAATTAATCAATCAAAACCTACTACCTCATTTCCCCTTCTTAGAAAGCATTTTTGACGTTTTGAAACGACAATTAACTACCAGAGAGAGCATTGCCTTCGAAGGAGTCGCTACCAAGCATAAATGCTTACCTGGCTATTATGATTATACTTTTTCCTTAGTACAAAAATTTGGGCAAAAAATCATTAAATGGCAAATTTTGGATGCTACCGAAAATCATGAAAAAGTAAAGTCTTACCAGCAAAACTATCAAGAGACTATATTGCTAGCTAGTAGAAGTAATGAGTAGTTAATTTGTCACTGCTCGTCGTCCTTTATCTTTCCTATTTCTGCTTCTAAAAAAAAATTGAATCCTATTTTACTTTTGTCCTAATGGTTTGTTATAATTTAGCAGCACTATGGCGTTTATTAAATTTTTTACAAAAATCATAAAAGGATGAGATATTTATTGTTTGTTGTTGTCTTAGCTTTCTCCGTCTTTGCCTGCGGCGGTGAACCACCACGAGAGCAAAAAGCGGACAAAAAAGTAGCTAAGAAAAAGAAGAAAGTTGATGGTGAAAAAGTATTCAAGCAATACTGCGTGACTTGTCACGGTGTTTATGGAGATATGGGGGCCAATGGTGCATTTAACTTAGCTACTTCCGAGTTGACTGTAGAGGAAAAAATCAATGTTATCACTAATGGTAGAAATACCATGACTTCGTTTAAAGGATTGTTGAACGAAGCAAAGATTAAGGCCGTAGCGGAATATACGGAAAAGTTGAAGAAATAGGATTGGTAGTTGTAAGTAATAAAGAATTAATAAGAGAATTGCTATATTGTTTTATTGCTGTATTGTTTTTGTCACACTTTGCAAAACAACAATATAGCAATTCAATAGTAAAACGATTCGACCTTAATCACATGGGTAATTTTCTTATCAACTACTTTCTAAATACTGCAATTGTTGTACTCTACCAAAAAATTCCTTCCAATGACAAAAAATACCTACAAAGCCATCGGACTCATGTCGGGAAGTTCGCTCGACGGTTTAGATATTGCCTATTGTTCATTTGAAGTGGAAAAAAGGGAAGACGGCGACCTCGTTGTACACGATTGGGGCATTGAGAAGGCCGAAACTAGCGAGTTTACCGAAGCGTGGGAGGCTAGATTGAGTCAACTACCCGAGCAAAATGCGCTGGCTTTTGCGAAAACACATACGTACTTTGGGCATTATACGGGCGAATTGGTCAATAGCTTTCTACAGCGACACCAAGTAACCCCCGATTTTATTGCCGCTCACGGACATACCATTTTTCACGACCCGATGGGACGGATGAGTATTCAAATTGGCGACGGTTCGGCGATTGCCGCTACGACGGGGTTTCCAACCATCAGTAATTTCCGAAATCAAGATGTGGCTATCAATGGCCAAGGGGCACCCGTAGCACCGATTATGGACAAGTATCTACTGCCCGGACACGATTTTTACTTGAATTTAGGAGGAATCGCCAATGTAACGGCTGTATTGCCCAACCGAAAGACCATTGCTTTTGATATTTGTCCCGTCAATCAACTGCTTAATTTCTTAGCTAATCGCTTGGGGGCGGCTTATGACGCCGAAGGGCAGATGGCCGCAGCGGGAGAGATGCAACCCGAAATGTTAAAGTGTATTAACAAGGCCGATTTCTACCGAACGTCTTACCCCAAGTCGCTAGATAATAGTTGGAGTAAAACGGAAATATTGAGTAAATTGGAAGATAATCCAGCACTTATTCCCGACCAACTGCGAACACTGGTTGAACACATTGCTCACCAAATCAATTTTGCGCTTCGACAAGTGATTCGAAAAGAAAAGTTGAATAAATCCAAATACTCAATACTAATCACAGGGGGCGGTGCTTTTAATACCTTTTTGATAGAACGGTTGCGTTTCCATTGTGAAGATTTGATAGAACTTGTCCTTCCCGACGCCGATATTATCCAATTTAAAGAAGCCGCTTTGATGGCTTGGATGGGTGTGATGCGGGTCGAAAATGTGCCGAACGTGCTAAAGTCCGTCACGGGCGCCGACCGAGATTCGGTAAATGGTGCAATCCACCAAGGTTGGAAACAACAACTATAATTTAGGACAACTCGATGAAGTTTTTTTTGAAAAAAGTACATTTTAAAACGATGTATCAAGTCTCCAGACCATAGCCGTCAGGCTAAGAAAATGACTATTGATATTCAGTTACTTATGATTCTGACGATATTTCAAGATTGCATCTTGAAATCAATATCTTTTAGGTTTTTAACCTTTTTTACTTTTAAAAGTAGTAAAATTGAATCGTTAGCTTGACGGCTATGGTCTCCAGACTTAATACGAGTATCTTCAGGTCTCTTCACCTGTATCGAGGACGTACTTCAAGAAATTTACCCTATAACTTCGATGGATTATAGCTAGGCAAATCCGCCAGAATATCTACGCCATTCTGTCCCAATGAACTAAGTATCCGCTTAGCTTTTACAAAAGTATCCAATCTTTTTTTGTTGAAATTCGGGGCGTCGGGAACAAGGCTTTCAATTTTTACCCCCGCATCGCCCGAAGCGTGAATGAACTCGCCTTTACCCATATATATCCCGACATGCGTAATGCGTTCCTTTTGCTCCGCCGTTGCCTTGCGGCCAAAGAATAATAAATCTCCTGGTAAGGTATTTTTTAAGGTTTCATCCGTTTCTACCAATTGCCCCGTGTGTACTTGCTGCGATGCATCTCTAGCTAATTGAACGCCGTTGAGGTAAAAAACCGTTTTGGTAAAACCACTACAGTCCATGCCTTTCCCCGACGTACCGCCCCATAAATACGGACGGCCTAAATATTCTCTCGCTGTAGTCAGAATATCGTTAGCGTCGGGTTGATTATCGACCAACCACGAGTCGTAATTAAGCGTTTCTCGTTTGGGAACGAAAGCTGTTCGACCATCTGGATATTCCACTTTTAAAAAATTGCCTTCCTTGCCAACCGATTTTAGCATATTTCCCGCCACCAAATCGGTGATTTTTTGGGAATTAACGTCCGCTTTTTCGTAACTAAAACCGAAGTCCCGAGTGTAGATTACTTTAGGTGCACTAATCCACTCCCGATACTCGTTTTGATTGACTTGCACGAATCCGCCGTGGTCTAGCCAAGCGATGTATTTGTCGGGCGTTTGTACCAAGAACCATTCTTTATGTCGGTCCAGTACTTTGATGGGCGTACCGAGTAGCGATTGGGTCGCTAGTTCTTGGGAGTGTCCACTCTTGGAGCGAATGTTACAGACGGAAACATTGACGATGCCGTAGGTTTGGTCACCCAACGAGGCGTTTGGCAGGACTTCAATACTATCGGTAACGGATATATCGGCTTCGGTCAATTTTTCTAGAAAAGCAGTTTTTGCTGCTGGAAGGTTGGTTTGCCCCGATACGACTATTTGTCCTTTTTTATCCGTAGCTTCTATTTGCCAGAGGGCTACTCTTTTATCAGGGGCAAAGGATTGTTTGATTTCTGCTGCCAACTGTTCTGCTTCCGTTAAGTAGCTAGACGAATTTTGACAACCCACGCTCAATAGCAAAAGACAAATACCAGAAAAAAGGAGAGACTTAGCGGACATAGATACGATATTTTAGCTCTTCTTGATACGGAAAAATAATAGATGCTAAGACAAAGTTAGAGATAACTAAAAAATTACTTCTCTTTTCTCTAAAATATTTACGCTTACCGACTTGTCGATTCTCGCTGCTGATAAATTGATTGGCCTTTAATCTGACTATTCATTTATCGTAATTACTTAGGTGCTATGGTATTTTGGTATTCTGGTTTTACGGT
>JBCCQK010000523.1:0-5828 GCA_039024375.1 Bacteroidota bacterium | reverse complement strand
GAATGTTTTTTAAAGATTCTTCTTCAAAGGAAAAAAAATTGACCTTTCGCCATTTCAAGTAGAAAAGTTAAAATTAGAGAAAATAATGAAACAGCGACTTAATTATCTTGACTTTGAAGAAGAATCTTTAAAAAACATTCCTCATTTAAGACTAAGTTATGAAGATGACCTAAGTAAAGGTTCTGTCCATCAAAAAACAATGGAAAAAGTTTTTGGCTTTTTAAACGTTGATAATGTTGTCGTTAAAACGAGATTAAAAAAAATAAACCAGTACAAAGCCCAAGAAATCATATTGAATTACGATGAATTGAAGAAATATTTTAGAAATTCAATATATTCCTCGTTCATGGTAGATTAAAAGGAATAGAAAAATCAATACTGAGCCGAACAACGCATACCCGTCCATAGCCAGCAAAAGCTGGCTACGGCGGGTATGCAGGGACGTTGGCTGCAAGAAAAATAAAAAACAAACTCAATGGAAAATCAAATTTTAATAGTTGGTGGATTAATTCTTGGATTAATTGGACTTATTTTTTTCTTGATAATTATATTAAGACTTGTAAGGAAGACAATAAAGGCAAATCCAATTAATCTAATGTATTACCTTTTTGGATTTTTGACAACCTCCTATTTTTATCCATCTGGATTTAAAGGAATTATTAATGTAATCCGTAGTTTTTTCTTAGAAACCTATATAATTATCTTAACAGGCAATTCTGGTGACCAACCAAGAACTGACAGGCTAATCAATTCAATATTTGACAGTCAATTGTGGTTTGATTCAATAATATTTGTTTGCTTTTTCTTGTTAGTTTCATTTCTATCTTCAAGAATAATGAAGTTTTTAACTCAACCTGATTTAAGTAAAAATGACCAAGTACCATCAAGAAATAATACAGTTGTAAAAAACTTGATAGTTTCTTTTGTCTTGGTTTTAGCCCTTTATTTCAGTATTTCATCAATTATTGCCGTTCCAATCGTTAGTTATCAATCAAGTGATGATGCCAAGCTATCAGTTGAACTAAAAGAAGAATTAACAACATATTCCAAGAATGACACTCTTTTGAAAAAAGAATACATAGAATTTATTGAAAAGAAAGAATATTTATTTGAAAAAGATACTAACCTCATTGAAATATTGTCATTAATTAGTGATAACTTTTTGAATTCAAAGAAAGAAATTAATTCGGTTTTCAGAGATATAGAACAGCTAAGAGATAGAGCAGTTGCAAGAATGAAGATTACTGATAACTCAAATATAAATCCAAGGTTAAGACTTAAGGATAAAAGTGAACTTTCTGGTTGGTATTTAGAAAATAGGAGTAGCTTACTTAGTTATTTAAATAGCCAACAAGCAGCAATTAATATTTATACTACAGATTTATTGAGAGGAGGAAATTTAAGTGATTTTTTTTCATATCAACAAATTCTAAGTGGACTATCTGAAAAGATTAAATATAAGATAACTAAAATTCCTTCTCGACCCACTTTAGGTTCTGATTTAGGAGTTTTTACTTTATTTACAGGTTGGCTTCTAAGTGTTGAGTCTTACCCTCTCGTAATAATAATTGGTTTGATTGGATTTGGGTTATTAGGAGCAGGAGGTTCCACTTTTATACGGGAACAATCGAAAGATAAAAAAGAGGCTTTAATAGATGATTTAGCAGGTGTTCTAATTAAGGGGTTTACTGCAGCAATAGTTGTATTCTTAGGTGTACAAGGTAGTTTAGCAGTTCTGACAACTAATACTGGAAACCTAAATGCCTATGCACTTTTCTTTGTTTCATTTGTAGCAGCAGTATTTAGTGATGATGCTTGGGGGTGGGCAAAAAATCGATTTGGAACTGAATTTAATTCAAATGGAAATCCTGCAGCCAACAATGTGCAAAACGGTGCGACAAGTAAAAGTCGCTTATAAATACTGCTAAACCACAGAATATCAACAGCTTGCAATAGGATATTCAATTTGGATTTAGCCCTGTGTACTGCCACAGGTTTTCTACTTCGACCTGCGTCATTGGCAACGATGGGGTGGGAAGCTCGAAGGACAACAAAGCTCCTTTCACGTCGTGTGAAATAAGCGGATTCTGTGAAGAAGAAGCGAAAACTGCTAGTCTTTTGCGGTAGGAGGAAGCGAAATAGATAATATGCGTAACGTAAGTGAATCATTTTAAGGCTCGTTACTTTGGAGCAGTCCAAAAGACTAACCTTGTTTTCTTTTGTACGGAAAGCATAAGGACTGTAAGCAAAAACGCTAAAGGGTATAGTTGTTCGGCTCGTTTACCCAGAACACGCAGTTACTTTTCAATGATGAGCAAAGTTATTGATTGGAAAACTCCCTCGGGCTAAAGATGGACGCTAAGTTATCTGGTATTTAAAGCGAAACTTGGTAAGCCTGTACTTGTCCAATCCAAGATTTTTTTTGGAAGTGGTAGAACGGGAGTAATCTCTGACGAAGCAAATGCAGGTAAAGGAAGCAGGAAGAAGCGAACGCTTTGCTGTAATGGTGAAGATAGGGGTTGCGATTTTTTTTTGGTGTGAGACAAAAGCAATCAACATTACTTCCAGCGAAAGCTGTGCCGACTTCCGATGCTGGTACCCTATTACGAGAAAATTGAACGTATGATTTTTAACAAAACAAAGCAGAGGGTATGACCAATTGTTTGCCAGTAATCTATTCAATTTTTGGTCATAGTGCAGTTTTGACGGACAAAATAGCATGGCAGTATATTCGCTGGGATAGGGTCATGGCTACCGTAAAATCCATTCAGTCACGTATCGTAAAGGCAGTAAAATCGGGTAGATGGAATAAAGTCAAAGTGCTGCAAGGTATTTTGAGTCGTTCCTACGCTGCTCGACTTCTAGCAATTAGAAGAATCACCGAAAACCGTGGTAAAAGTACTGCGGGGATAGATGGCAAATTATGGAATACGCCCAAAGCTAAATTTTTGGCGGTATCGAAGCTAAATCAAGTAGGTTATAAAGCCAAAGCTGTTAGGCGGGTCAAAATTCCCAAAGGAAAGGGCAAATGGCGACCACTAGGCATTCCTACCATGCTGGATAGAGCCATGCAAGCCTTACACTTGCTAGGTTTAGACCCAGTATCGGAATCCTTAGCCGACGCTAATTCTTATGGATTTAGACCGCATCGGTCTTGCGCCGATGCCATTGCCCGATGCTTCAGTCTGTTAGCAAAACCGACTGCACCCGTATGGATTTTGGAGGGGGATATTCGGGGCTGTTTTGACCACATCTCGCATGCGTGGCTATTGGAACATATACCGATGGATAAAACGGTATTGCAAAAATGGTTGCGAGCGGGCTATATGGAAAAACAGCAATTATTTCCTACCGAAAGGGGAACGCCACAAGGGGCTGTAATTAGTCCGACTCTCGCCAATATGGTTTTAGATGGTTTAGAACTAGCCATCGACCAAGCAGCGGGGGTGAAGCATTGGGGAAAAAACGCACCCAAAAGGCGCATTAATCCCAACCACGTGCATTTAGTTCGCTATGCGGATGATTTTGTAGTAACGTGCTCGGATAGAGCGTTATTGGAAAAGCGGATAAAACCAGCCATTGAAGCATTTTTAGCCGAAAGAGGTCTGGAATTATCGCCGTCCAAGACACTACTGACCCATATCAACTGCGGCTTTGATTTCTTAGGACAAAATATCAGAAAGTATCATGGAAAGCTACTGATAAAACCGTCCAAGAAAAGTGTGACGACCTTTTTAGCCAAGGTCAAATTGGCCATTAAGGAGCGGACGGCGGCCACTCCGATAGAGGTAACTCGTAAATTAGCCCCTATGATAAGGGGCTGGGCCATGTACCATCGACACGTAGTAGCCAAGCAGACGTTTTCCTACGTGGATAACCAAATCTGGAAAATGTTGTGGAAATGGGCAAGACGACGGCACGCTAAGCGAAAGACGCTGATATGGGTAAAAAAACGCTATTTTAAGCGACACCAAGGACAAGACTGGACCTTCTTTGCGGTGGTCAAGGAGGGTAACGAGGAAACCATCTTTAAAGCGAGTAGTGTAAAAATCAGTCGGCATCCCAAAATCAAAGCTACGGTTAATCCTTATGCCAAGGAAGACGAAGCCTACTTTGAACAACGTATCGCTTTAAATATGCTCAATAAATTGGAAGGCAAGCGAACTTTGCGGTATCTTTACCAACGTCAAAAGGGGGTTTGCCCTGTTTGCCGACAAGCCATAACGAGTACGACGGGGTGGAATGCGCACCATTTGCAACCCAAATATTTGGGTGGAAAGTGGGACAGGGACAACTTAGTCTTATTGCATCCTGTTTGCCATATACAAGTTCATCAAAATCCATCGGTGGCTGCTGCGCTGACCAACAGCTTTAAGGGTGCTTGAGCCGCTTGCTGGGAAACTAGCTCGGGCGGTTCTTAGAGGGGGAAGGGCTGTAAAGCCCCTACCTACTCGACGCAATTGGCAGCAAAAGCTGCCAACTGCGTTTAGCCGAGCCGTTCCTGTGGAATCCTCCCTTCGGTCGGACTCCACAGGAACGGCCACGGCGAGACTGCTATGCGCGCCCCGCCTTTGCCCTGTTTCGCCCAACCTCCCCACAGGGGTCGGTCGGACTCCACAGAACAAAGGCGAAACGCTCATTCCAAAGACTCCGAAAATCGAAAAAAATCGCCTGCGGCGGGCTTTTTTCCCGATTTCCTCCGCTTTGGAACGCCGCCTCGCCGTGGCCGTTGTACCTCATTATGAAAAATCCAAAATGAAGTTTCAGTCGTATATAGAATGATAACTTTTTTTAAATCAAGAATATTTGAATATGATACTTAAAGAAATGAGCTTAATTGCCTTAGTAATATTTTTCTCTTCTGGTTCCTTAATAGAAACTGAATTTAACTTTGGTAAGGACAAAATTGGTAATGATTGGCAAGTCATTAACGATGGGGTAATGGGAGGCTTATCAAAAGGGAAAATTGAGATGACAGAAAATACATTAAAGTTTTCAGGAAGTATTTCACTTGATAATTATGGTGGATTTACCTCAGTCAAATCTCCGTTCACAAAAATCGATTTAAGCAATTCAAAAAAAGTAAAGATTAGATACAGAACAAAAAATCAGTCGGTTGCTATAAGTCTTGAAAATAGTAAAGAATTTTATAAACCGTATTTCAAGATGAATTTGGCAAACACTAATAACGAATGGAAAACGGTGGATAGAAGTGTAAAAGAATTTAAGGAAAATAAGCTTGGACAAGAGACATCTACACAAATATCAAGTAAATTTTTAGAATCAGTACAACGAATTGGATTAATCACAAGTCAGAAAAAAGAAGGTGATTTTATTGTTGAGATTGATTACATAAAGTTTGAATAGATAAAGAAAACGAGGTACAATAAATAGCGAGTTATACGAAAGGGTGTGAGGCACCCTTTCGATATAACTCGCTGTTGAACGAAGACGACGAAGACCGCCACCAAAAGCGATTTCCTATTTTATGCTATGGGTTAATCCAAATATAATTTTGTGCAAAAAAGGCAGGGAGAAGGGCAGATTGAAAAAATGGATAGTTTTCTAGAGGATAAAAATCGGTATTTTTTGGTTTTAATACCGTCAAAAACAGTAATAGAGTCCATGTTTTTAGTACGATTTTTTTAGGTTTAATAGCTACGCTAAGGCATTTAACGCATCGAAAAAGCAGTCCGTACATCAGTCTTGGATGTTGTAAACAGAGCGCATTCAATTGGTGGGGCAGGGTGAAAACGACGTGAAAATAAGGAACGTTCAACAGTTTTTCTTCCTGTCGAACTATCCATTGTTCTCGTTTCAAAGCACCG
>JBCCQK010000522.1:0-5830 GCA_039024375.1 Bacteroidota bacterium | reverse complement strand
TTTTAAATCTTTGTTCTTTTTTTACCTCAGTTTCTGTGGGGGTTTTAATTTAATTAAATTTATTTTATTTTAAAATGTTTTTGTTGTTCCATAACTCTAAGTGCTGTAACCACTTTCTTAACAAAAAATTTCAGAATAAACACCAAAGAGTGATTTAAAAAATTAGAAATTAGTTTGAAACCAAGCATACCAAAAGGCACACGAGACTTCACACCCGAACAGGTGTCCAAACGTAATTACATCTTTGATACCATCAAAAAGGTGTTTATCAAATATGGCTATCAGCCCATTGAAACACCCGTGATGGAAAATTTGGCAACATTGACGGGAAAATACGGTGACGAAGGTGACAAATTGTTGTTCAAAGTGTTGAATAATGGAGACTTCTTGCGGAAGGCGGACAAACAAGCTATCGAAGCAGGAAATTCGGTGAAAGTCATTCCGTCCATTTCCAAACGAGGCTTACGCTACGATTTGACCGTTCCGTTTGCTCGATTTGTGGTCATGCACCAAAATGAGATTTCCTTTCCCTTCAAACGCTACCAAGTTCAACCTGTCTGGCGAGCTGACCGTCCACAAAAAGGACGCTATCAAGAATTTTACCAATGTGATGTTGATGTCGTGGGGTCCGATTCGTTGATGTACGAAGCGGAATTGGTGCAGATTTACGACGAAGTGTTTGCTGATTTGGGGGTCAATGTCGAAATCAAGGTCAACAACCGAAAAATACTAGCGGGCATGGCGGAAGCGGCGGGTATAGCCGACCAATTTATGGATATGACCGTTGCCATTGACAAATTGGATAAGATTGGAATGGAAGGCGTTCGGAAGGAGTTAGTCAATCGTAGTATTTCCGAAACGGCTATTGATAAGATAGAGAAAATGTTACAGGTGACGTCCTTAGCGCCCTTGAAAGAATTATTCAAAGATAGCGAAGTGGGTAAAAAGGGTATCGAAGAACTGGAGGAATTTCACCGCTATTTTGATTTCAAACAACCCACTAACGACGTTGTTTTTGATATTACACTAGCCCGAGGCTTGAGTTATTACACGGGCTGTATTTTCGAAGTGAAGGCCAAAGACGTAAAAATGGGTAGTATCGGCGGTGGCGGTCGCTACGCCGATTTGACGAGTATGTTTGGTCTGAAAAACGTATCGGGTGTCGGCGTTTCTTTCGGCGCAGCAAGGATTTTTGATGTGATGGAAGAATTGGCCTTATTTCCTAAGGAAAGAGGCGATAGTTTAAAATTATTATTCGTTGCTTTCGACGACGCGGCCCACAAGTATGCGTTTAACTGCTTAAACCAAGTGCGAGTAGCGGGCATCAACGCCGATTTGTACCCAAGTCCTACCAAAATGAAGAAGCAGATGAAGTACGCTAATGACCGAAGTGTCCCCTACGTGGCAGTTATCGGTAGTAACGAAATGGAAGCCCAAAAAGTACAACTAAAAAACATGGAAACGGGGGAACAGGAATTGCTGAGCATCGAAACAGTAATAGAAAAACTCATTGTTTAGAGTCGTCCAAATCATTCATCGCTCATCATTCATCATTCATCGTTACCACTCATGCCTAGATATACCAACTTAACAACTGTTCAAGAAGACCTCGCTAGTGGTTTAATTACTTGTGAACACCTAGTTGATTACTACCTCGACCGTATCAATGCCACCGAGCAATTGAATGTTTATATCGAGGTGTTTACTGAAGAAGCGATGGAGCGAGCCAAAGCATTAGACGCCAAGTATCAAGCTGACCCCAGTTCGGTAGGTAGGTTATTCGGCATGGTGCTATCTATCAAAGATGTATTATGTTATAAAGGTCACCAAGTAACGGCGGGGGCTAAGATACTAGAAGGGTTTCATTCACTATTCACCGCAACGGGCATTGAACGGTTGTTAGCCGAAGATGCCATTATTATCGGCCGAGTAAACTGTGACCAATTTGCCATGGGGTCCACCAACGAAAATTCCCATTACGGACCTACCAAAAACGGACTGAATCCGAATAAAATACCAGGCGGTTCGTCGGGTGCATCGGCCGTTTCAGTACAAATAGATACCTGCTTGATTTCTCTCGGTACAGATACGGGTGGTTCGGTACGCCAGCCCGCTGCTTTTTGTGGAATTGTGGGATTCAAACCTACTTACGGACGAGTTTCCCGCTACGGACTATTGGCGTACGGGTCGTCTTTTGACCAAATCGGCGTATTGGCCAATTCTATTGAGGACATTGCCTTGACTTTAGAACTGATGGCGGGACCAGACGAGTTTGATAGCACTGCTAGTAGTCAACCCGTTCCCTCGTACAGCCAAACGCTCAATTTTGATAAAAAAGCAAAAATAGCCTACTTCCCTACCGCCGTCAATCACGAAAGTCTAGACGCCGATGTTAAACAACAAACGCTCGATTTAGTAGCGCAACTGCAAGCCGAGGGACATACAGTCGAAGGCGTTGATTTCGACTATTTAGACTATATTATACCCGCTTACTACGTCCTAACCACGGCGGAAGCGTCATCCAATCTATCCCGCTATGACGGTATTCGTTACGGCTACCGTAGTCCTAACGCGACTAACTTAGAAGAAACTTACACGATGTCTCGTACGGAAGGGTTTAGCACCGAAGTGAAACGACGGATTATGTTAGGAACCTTCGTATTGAGTGCAGGGTACTACGATGCGTACTACGGAAAGGCACAAAAGGTAAGGCGATTGATTGCCGATAAGACCGCCGAAATATTTGAACAGTATGACTTTATTTTAATGCCAACGGCGCCTGGCCCTGCTTGGGACATCGGTGCGGTCAATGACGACCCCGTTGCCATGTATTTAGCCGATATTTTTACGGTACAGGCGAATATGGTGGGTATTCCAGCCATTTCTATTCCTTTAGGAATGTCCAATGGAATGCCAACAGGCGTTCAGCTAATGGCAAATAAATTTGAAGAAGTAAAACTACTTGCTTTTGCTCAAAGCAGGCTAAAGTAGCGTCTTCGGCAATAGCGTACAGAGTTAAATACAGCGCTACTGCCACTGCCAACTGCTACTACTATCTCAGCTTTGCATTCGGAGCATCAACACAAATCCACCGATTAGTAGGCTAGCCATAATGGTCCATAGCAGCCAATTAGTACTTTCTTCACTGTCTGGTTTTGAATCGACGGACGCTTCTTGCACACGAGTTAAAGCAGCTACTATGACATCCGTGTTATGCTTTAGCATGTCAATATAGGTAGGTGCAGGACTATCTTTATCACCAATAGAATCAGCGTATAATTGTCCACCAATTACCACGTCGTTATCTTTCGCCAATTGCTTTAATAACTTTGGATTAACGGTGCTTTCAATGAAAACGGCAGGTACTTGCCGCTCCTTAATGACTTTATTTAACCGAATAATATCCGAGGGCCCCGCTTCTGCTTCGGTAGAGGTACCCAAAACGGCCTCTAAAGCAATCCCGTAGGCTTTCCCATAATACTGAAAAGCATCGTGAGAAGTAATTAATACTCGCTTGTTAGCAGGAATAGTAGCAATAGCTTTTCTGATATAAGCATCCAAATCTTCGAGTTGTTTCTTGTAAATCCCGTAGTTGAATTCAAACTCTTTCGAATATTTGGGGGCTAGTCGGACCAATGCATTCTTAATGTTTTTAATATAAATTAATCCCAATTGAGCGTCCATCCAAGCGTGGGGGTCGGCCGAGTTCTTATATTCCGTACTTTTAATGGGTTGAATTCCGTCGGTAACTTCCACCACTTCGGCACTTGTTCCCGAATTTTCAATTAACTCATTCAACCAGCCTTCAAAGGTTAATCCATTTTTGATAATTAAATCGGCCCCGTTGACCAATTTAGCGTCTCTAGGCGTTGGTTCGTGCAAATGTGGGTCACCACCAACTGGGACGATACATTTCACTTCGACTAGTCCTCCCGAAATGTTGGTCGCCATATCGGCCATCATAGATGCCGTAGCGACGACCACTTTTTTTTCTTGGGCCGTTAAAAGATTGACCAATAAGAACAACAAGAAAACACTGTATAATTTACGCATAGTTAAATACAAGAATTAGACAATTTAAGGATAGAAAGCTTGAAGGAAGTTCCACGACTAAGGAACAGTGAAAAAATAAATTTACATTTTCAAAACTTTAATTTATTGATTGTCAATACTTTTAGATTTTGGATTTGTAATTTTTAATTCTATATTTTCTTAAGTTACCTTCACGTATAAATTCTGACAAACCTTATTCGTTAAGATTTGCTCGTATTGGTTATCAATTAAAATTCGGTTAGAGCCATCGTAAGCAATTCGTTCTAACACTTTGACTTTTGTTCCCAAAACCATTCTTAGCTTATCTAAGTATTGCAAAAACGAAGGAGAGTCGTCCAGAACGCCTACGACGACGCCCTCTTGATTCTCCTGTAATTCGGTTAACAAAATTTGTTTGCGAAAAGTAAAATTTCCCGCCGCGTCGGGAATAGGGTCACCGTGCGGGTCGAACTTAGGCCGCCCTAAAAATTCGTCCAATCGGTCGATTAATTTTTCCGCTTTGATATGTTCCAATTCTTCGGCAATTTCGTGAACTTCGTCCCATGAGAAGTTTAGTTTTTCAACTAGAAAAGTTTCCCAAAGCCGATGGCGACGAATAAGGCTCGTTGCTATTTTATTGCCCGCTTCGGTCAATTTGACCCCCTTCCGCTTTTTGTAATGAATCAGTTTCTTTTCGTCCGAAGACAACCGTTGAATCATATCCGTCACCGACGCCGCTTTAGTGTTCATTTCCTTAGCAATCGCATTAGTAGAGACGAGGGTTGCTGTCTCTTCGTAGAGTTTGAAAATAGCTTTCAGATAATTTTCTTCTGTTTTGGAAATGGGAAACATTATCTTTGATTTTTAGTTATATTTATACAAAATTAGGTAATTTAGGTTAATCTAAAAAATATTTTTGGTCAAACTTAAATACAAAGATTTTTTAGGAATATTTATACTATGCTCATTAAAACGAAAGGCATTATTTTCAAAGCCATCAAGTATTCAGAATCTAGTTTGATTTTAGATATTTATACGGAAGAAAAAGGCCTGCAAAAATACATTATTAGTGGTGTTCGCAACAAGCGCGCTAAAGTAAAAACGGGTTTGTTGCAACCTGCTACTTTAGTGGATATGGTGGCCTATTTTCGCAACACAAAACCACTCAATCGAATCAAAGAAATCAAAGCAGCACATATCTATCAGACTATCCCGTTTGACTTAATGCGAGGAACCATTAGTTTGTTTTTAGTAGAACTTGCTCAAAAGACTATAAAAGAAGAGGAAGGGAACTCCGATTTATTCCAATTTTTGTTCAATCAGTTCGTCGAATTAGACGAATCTAAAGAGATTGGCCCCAATTTTCACTTACATTTTATGTTGAATTTATCGGGTTATTTAGGCTTTTACCCGGGCGGTGAGTGGAGTCTAGAGACGCCTTGGTTTAATATGCGAGATGGGAACTTTGTTCGGGAAGAACCCTTACACCAATACGCACTCAATCGGAATTTGAGTGAAAAGGTAGGCAGTCTTTTAAAGAATGAACCTGTAAAAATAGCTCGATTGGAACGACGGCAAATTATCCAAAAAATGGTTGACTTTTACCGCATTCACGTAGAAAACTTCGGCGGATTGAACACTTATAGTATCTTAAAAGAGGTCCTGGAAGAATAAAAATGCGCTGACTTTAGGAAAAAATCAGCGCATTTTTGGAGGTATTTAGACCGTCAGATAAAAAATTGATATTCTCGGTGCCGAAGGTGGGGTACACTTTGAAAGTGTGCCCCACCTTCTATCA
>JBCCQK010000521.1:0-5877 GCA_039024375.1 Bacteroidota bacterium | reverse complement strand
TGCTTTTTGACACTCAATCTCTATAACTACTACTCAACATTATGAGAAAACTAACTTTAATTGGAATAGCTATGCTATTTCATCTCCAAATAACGGCACAAAATACCATCATTCAAATCATGGAAAATCAGACCTCGCATCTAATTTTTCCCTCCGACATTATCTATACCGATATTGGCGACAATCAGCATTTCATTATTGAATACACCAATAATATCCTGCGGGTTAAAGGAGTCAAAACTATCAAGTAAACCAACTTGACGGTGCTAACTAAAGACCAGCATTTTTATTCCTTTTATGTGATGTACCTAGAAAATCCGCAACTTAACTATTTCATCACCCAAAGAATGGCTACCAAAGTATTGAGTGCTAATAAATCGCCTCCCGTTCTGCCCACCACTAATCGAACACCGACTAAAGCGGCTACTCGAAAAGTCAATTTGCCTGTAAGCAAAACGAGTGAAGAGCAAACAAGGGAAAAAAGCCTATATAACAAGGCCGTCACTTTGCTAAGTAAACCTCGTTTGTATAACTACCTCGGTGCTCGTCATGGAGATATTCAACTGAAGGTTACAGGAATTTATCATAGCCTAGAAAACTGCTTTTTGGTGTACGAAGTTAGAAATAAAGGACCCATTCCCTACGATATTTCTTACGTGGAATTTGGTATCAAAGAACGAAGGCGACCAAAAAAAGCGGCTCGGCATAAGGTTAGACTGAATCCATTATTTACCGTCAAAGCGGATATTAACCGAGTCCTCCCCCACCAAGTCAACGAGTACGTAGCGGTGTTTGATAAAATCACCGTTCCTAACGACCGCCTTTTTTACATGGAAGTGGTCGAAGATGGTCGCAATATTACCCTCGACATTCTTTTTCATAAACTGCCGATTGCTCGTTTACATTAAACAAGCAGCGGCATCACTAAACATACTATCATGAGATTTTTTACACTACCTATTATTTGGATAGGGTTGGCTTTTGCTGTACCGCTATCCGCACAAGAACACTTATCAAATACCGTTTCCGTTAGTCCTGCTACCCCACTCAACGCTGGTGGGTTCGTGATTACGGCCCAATACCATCTCAACAGCTTTGATGAGTTAAGGGGTGGGATTTACCTCTACGAATTTCGGAATAGTGAAGATTCGGGATTTGCCACTAGCCTCATTAGTATAGATTACGCCAAAGGGTTTAAATTCAAAAATCAGCGACTGAACAGATTTGGTTACTATTTGGGTATCGGTTGGTTTTTAGGGAGAGAGGTTGCTTTACTATCCATTGGAGCCAGCGGTTCCGAATATGCCGTTTACGGCTTACGCTCTTTTGCCGAATTGGAATATTCGCTAATGCCACAAATCACCTTAATCAGTAGGATGGGTAGTACGGTACCATTATCGTTTAAGGCTAGTACGAATCTAGAGCTTGCACTCGGCACGAGATTATATTTCTAATATTAATAATCCCTTGTCTTAACCACTTATAACTATTTTCATTTCACCTTTCAAACAAAAATTATGAAGAAAATTACCTTTTTCATAGCAGCTATTGCTATGCCCTTTTTTAACTATTTGATGGCTCAATGTAGTTTTGCTACCCAGCAACAACGGTATGAGTATGCTGCCATCAAAGCCATCTACGAGGCTAATCCGCAAAACACCTTGAGTAATGAGTGGAAACAATTAGCTAATAATCAAATTTGTGATGTTTGCCTTATTCCCGAACTCTATTGTAACGAACGGGGAGAACTTAAAGGTTTGTCTATTGGAGGAAAAAACATTAGCAAAATACCTCGGGAAATTGTCGGGCTTAATGAACTTGACTTTTTTGATTTACAAAACAATCAGATTTCCTGCCTACCTTCCCAAGCCCAAGTCTTATGTAATGCTGACCCTTTTGGGCAAGTCCTTCAAGGAAATCCCATCTCCTCCCTCACCAGTTGGTCAAGTTTCTGTTCCAACCCTAGAGACCTTTGCCTTTCTAGCGTACCTCCGCTTGCTTGTGAAGATGTGGGTTTTATCAGCTATCTGGACACATTAATCGTTTTTGGTTTGGGTAACAACTATAACAAAGTCGAAATTATTGGTGCAGCAACAAATTGGCGAGTCTGGGAAATTTGCACTTACTGTACCGAATTTACCATCATTCCCGAATTACCCGTAGGGGATTACACCATTAAAATCAATCTTACTATGCCAGATGGTGGACATTGTTATCGGGAGAAACAAATTACCATTTACGATAATTATACCCCCTCCCCTACTCCACCCTCTTCGGATAATATGGGTGATGGTCAGACCAATTGCCACAATCTTATCTTTTTCGGTGGCGGTAATCAAATTGAAGTCGGTGGGCTATCGGCTAATCGAAACAAAGTGGAAATTATCGGTGCGCCTACCGATTGGCGAACCGAAGTTCTTTGTGATGGCAATTGTAATGAGTTTGAAATGTTCGACCAGATTCCAGCAGGCACTTATACGGTCAAAGTAAACCAATCGGATAGAGACGGTAACTACTGCTATCGGGAAGAAAAGGTCACCGTTACCGAATCTAACCAGACACCTAACGCTCCTGTACCTATTGGGGGTGACATCAGTTGCGACTTTATCACCTTTCAAGGTTTTGGCGGCCAAATTCACATCGAAGGATTGACCGCACTTTATAATAAGGTGGAGTACATCGGAGCGGGAACGGGTTGGAAGGTCAAGACCATTTGTGACGGTGATTGCTATTCCGATGAACGAGTCTTTGATTTGCCCGAAGGTAGTTATGTCGTCAAGGTCAATCAGAAAGGCGTTAGCGGCGAATATTGCTATCGAGAAGAGCTGGTACAAGTTTTACGCAGTAACGTCAGTCGGAATAGTTTGGCTGACGGAAATGATTTTACCATTGCGCCCAATCCTGCTAGAGACTATTTGAGTGTAAGAGGATTGGAAGGAACTGTTCAAATTAATATTTACAACGCCTTTGGGCAAAGAGTAAAACATATTCCTCAATACGATGCCAGCAGCTCATCCACCATTGATTTGACTGGTTTTGAAAATGGAATGTATTATTTGCAGATTTTGAACGAACAGCATCGACCCGCAACTCGAAGATTTGTGGTAGAGCATCTACGGTAGTAATTATTTGGTAGGTTAAGTATAGGCTAACATCTTTGGAATCCCCTTTTCGGTAGTGTCAATCATTACCCTTGAATAGGTATGCCTATACTTAGCCTATTAAAATAACAATCAGCGTAAGCATAAAAATTGATTCAAAACGTCCTTCTTTTAAGACTTTTTAAGTCTTCTTTTAGTCTTTATATTTTAGGGCTACTTTTTTAGTGAATTTATAACGACACCTAATCAATTAATAATCAAATATTTAAAGGCAACTTGTGTACTTAAATGTAACTACTCTAATGTGTACCTAATTGTAACTCAAAATCGGGGTATTGTGTACGTAAATGTTACCTCAAACGCCCAAATGTGTACGTAATTGTAACTACTTGTGTACCTAAATGTAACCATGTGTACCTGAATGTAACTCCAAATTAGGGAGATGTGTACTTAAATGTACATCGGAGGGTGTTCCAAATTTTTAAACTAAACAAACTATGAACTACATCAACAATTTAGCAAGGATTGAAAACAATTTTATTTTCAATGCACAATACCAACTTACCGCCAAAGAACAGAAAGTGATTTTGCTGTTGATTGCCAATATCAACCCAATCAAGCAACAGAATTTTCAAAAGCAGCTTATTCCCGTCAAAGCGCTCAAAAGTGTGGTGATGGGCCAAAATACCAAAGGTAGCTTTTATCAAGAAATGAAGAAACTAGCATTTCGGCTGGTCAAAAAAGGAATATCCTTCGATACAGATGTCCTAATTGAGGGGCGTCCATTCCCTGGTTACATCAATTGGTTTCAATCAATTGCACCGCTAAAAAATGAAAAAGGAGAGGTTTGTTTGGAGTTTCTATTCTCCGAAGGACTCAAACCTTTCCTACTTCAACTGCATCAATACGTACAAATTGACCTTCAGCAATTGACAAAATTGGGTTCTGGTTTTTCGATTCACCTTTTCCAAATCTTTCAAGCGCAGCGAAATCGGCTGCTCAAACACAAAAAGCACACTAAGCTCACTTATCAACTACCCGAACTAAAAAAGACGCTAGGAATTGCCAATAAATACGACGATTGGCGTAATTTCAAACGCAAGGTAGTTGATTTGGCAGTTCAAGAAATCAATCAACATACCCATTTACGAATTGACTTTAGGGTCATCAAAAAGGACGGAAAAGTATTCTCAATAGAATTTGAACTGTTAGATAAAGCATCAAAACACCCCTCTCCTACCTTATCCTTTAAACTTGATTCCAATGCTTTGACCTTTGCCCAAGTCAAAGCATTGAAAATATTAACGGATTACAGAGTCGCCAAAGACATTGCATTGGAAATGATAAACCGAGTGAAAGGAAGTGAAATTGTCGGTTTTGAAGATTGGTATTTTGAGGAAGTTATCCGAATATTTGAGGCTAAAACGATTCAAAAAACAGCTACTGCTAAGACGGGAACATTAGTTAATTGGTTTTTGAAAAAGCGAATATTTGAACAGGGTGACCACTTTGCGGTTATTATGCAGCGGTTGCAGGGAAGGAAAAAGCAGTTACAAAATGATAATCCGACTGCTTGGGAAAATAGATTAGCAGCCAAGAAAATAACTGCTAATTCGTTTAGAATGCTAATTAGTAGAAATAATAACGGGTAAAGAAGGTGGTTACTCCAATAGATTATTCTTTGGAGTGACCACTTTTAATCCTGTTTTTTTCTCAAATCTTCTGCGTGATTCACCAGCTATATCACCAGCTTGCTTAGCTACTTCGGCATTTTCTGTATATCCTGTAGCGCCTGTACTTTCGGAAAGTTCTTTCGCTGTAACTTCTGCGAGTATCTGATACACAAGCTCCATAGGACTCATATTATCTCTGATTTGGTGCTTTGCAGCAAGTCCTTTAAGTTTTTTGTGTTCAGAAACGGTAAGATCAAAAGTTCCTTTTGAGATAATATTGGTCAAAAAGGCAAAGTCTCTACTCTCCGTTATTCCTGCATCCTGCCATCGTTCCGTCAAGTCTCGTCTAGTTTCGATACTTCTCATACGAGTAGCAATCCAGTGGTCGCTCATGCCTTTGTCTCTCCAATGGTCATAGAACTTCTGAATAAGCAAAGACGGGTCTTCAGTTTCTTGGATATTTTGCTCTCCTGCATTAGCTAACCATTGTTTAAATGGTTCAACATTAGACGAGGGAATCGACTGAATTAAGCGTAAAAGATTTTCTCGATTAGAACAATCAGTCAACCTCATTTTTCCATCAACAGCCTCCAATTTCAACCTCTTACAATTTGTAAGAACTTCAAAAGCACCCCCTTTTTTCAACCTATGTTTTAAAGTATTCCAGTAAGCTGTCGGATTACTAGAACCTGTTAATGCTCCAACTACATCAGTTACTGAATACCAGATTTCTCCATAATCTTCTACTGTTCTGATGTCTGAATTTTGAAAATTAATTATATCCATTTTAAGTTAATTTTTAATCTATTTTATTCTCTTACACTTAGCTAAAAGTATAATAAAATATTGACAATCAATTATTTAAATCAAAATTTACTTAATTTTATTTATTGCAGTAATTAAATATAATTAAGTAAAAACTGCAATAATCTAATAACTGTAATATCAAAAATAATCTTGAAAAACTACTGCTTGAATCACAAGCTTTCTTTTGAACTGCAAATCTATGTGACAGATAATTCCGTTTTATCATCTTGCTTAAAAGGGCATAAATATTCGTTTTTAGCGCACTTATAATCGTTTTTATATACTTAGACGAAAAC
>JBCCQK010000520.1:0-5888 GCA_039024375.1 Bacteroidota bacterium | reverse complement strand
GGCAATTTATTTGATTTTGCCACTTTCGACCCTTGCTACGACCCAATGTCCACATCTGCAACGGCGGGTACCACTGGTGGAGCGATTGGTGCAGTTTCTTTCTGTGCGGAATTATCTACTAGTGTGTTTGAAACGGATTACTCAAGTACGCTTAACTTGACCGCAAGACCCAACCCAATGACTTATAATGCTTCTTTTGATTACAATTTAAGTAAGTCTGGTCAAGTAAGATTATCTATTCACAATATCATGGGACAGGAAATCACGGTCTTAGTAAACGGTGAGCAGCAGTCGGGATTCCATACGGTCAATTATAATTCGATTCAGCAATTGTCAAAAGGAATTTACGTAGCAAGACTACAAACAGAAGAAGGACAGATGTCTTTGAAAATACTGATTAAATAATTTGAGTGACGTTGTAGATACAGGGTTGTGTAAAAAGGGTATCAATAAACTAAATTTGAATCTATAATTGAAATGATGGCTATATAGTTTTATTGTTATATTGTTCTTGTAACAATTTGTTTTACAACGCCTACGCGTCCGTATGGACAATATAACCATTTAACAATATAGCCATCTAGCAATTTTAACGTTAATTTGATGACTTTCTACACAACCCCATATCTCGACTTCATTCCCTAAACTTCCAGTTTCTTTATTATATGAAAAAGTCGATACTCTTTTTGTTAAGTTGTTGTTTAATTATGGCTTGCGCTAGTCAAAAAAAGCAGGAACAAACGATTGAATTTTCTCCAGAAAAACAGCTGAATCTGCTTACCCAGAAGGCAATTAAAAATATAGACTTAATTCCCGTGGATTCCATGAAGGTTCCACGTTCTGTAAAGGTAGATGGCACTATTCATGGCGTAAAAACGCGAGATTGGACCAGTGGTTTCTATGCGGGAAAACTATGGCAGTTGTACCGTTTTAGTGAAGACAAGAGACTGGAAAAAGCAGCTACTCAATGGACGGCTTTTCAGAAAAAAGAGAGATTTGACGACCATACCCACGATTTAGGGTTTAAGGTTTACTGTAGTTTTGGCGAAGGGTATCGCTTAATGAATGATGGTGATTACAAACAAGTCATCATTGATGCCTCCGAACAGTTGATTCAGCGATATAGTGAAAAAGTGGGCGCTATCCGTTCTTGGGACCATAATCGGGACAAGTGGGAGTATCCAGTCATCATAGATAACATGATGAATTTGGAAATGTTATTTGTCGCCTCAAAGCTCTCAGGTAATCCCGAGTACTATGAAATTGCGGACAAACACGCCCAAAAGACCTTAGCCAATCATTTTCGACCAGACAATAGTTCCTATCACGTCATTGATTATTATCCAGAGAATGGGAAGGTCAGAAAACGTAATACGCATCAAGGCCACAGTCACGAATCGGCTTGGTCCAGAGGTCAAGCGTGGGGATTGTACGGTTTTACCGTAACCTACCGAGAAACAAAAAATCCACAATATTTAGAACAGGCCAAAAAAATAGCCGACTTCTTTTTTACCCATCCCAATATGCCCAAAGACAAAGTCCCTTATTGGGATTTTAACGCACCGAATATTCCTAACGAAGAAAGAGATGCGTCGGCCGCTGCAATTGCCGCAAGTGGATTAATTGAACTAAGTCAATACGACCCCAAAAATAGTGAAAAGTATTTGGCATGGGCGGACGAAGTATTGACTTCCCTCAGTTCTAAGCCCTACGAGGCTACTACTCCACCCTTTTTCTTGACGCAATGCGTCGGGTCAAAACCACATAATTCGGAGGTAAATGTTCCGCTAAACTATGCAGATTATTATTACGTCGAAGCGTTAATGCGTAGAAAAACCTTACTTGAAAATGGCAATTTGGCAGCAATTATAGCTGATTAGCAGGCTGGTACAACATGGGGTTGTGTAAAAAGGGTATCAATAAACTAAATTTGAATGTATAACTGAAATAATAGCTATATGGTTGTATTGTTATATTGCTCTTGTAACACTTTGTTTTACAACAATATAACCATTTAACAATATAGCCATACAGCAATTTTTACTTTAATTACACAAATGATTTTATTTGATTTGATGACTTTTTACACAACCCCAATATGTTAAGTATTCGTTGTGATTGGCGACTACATTAAACTAAGTTAAATTAATGAATAAAAAATCATCGCAATATTGCTTAACGGCTATAATTGCCACTCTACTCGTTTTACCTTTTGGATGTGTTTCTTCCCAAAAAGCAATACCCGTCAGCAATGCAATTAAGCGAACACAACAAAATATAAACACCAATTGGCAGTATTTGGAGGAAAACCATGTGAACCTTGAGGAGGTTCAAGCTGCTACCAATTGTACAACTATTGATTTACCCCACACTTGGAATCAATGGGATGCCACCGATTTAGTGCCCGGTTATCGGAGAAATGCCAGTTGGTATAAAAAAGAAATGGTCATTCCTGCTCAAGAAGAAGTGAGGTATTTGCTTTACTTTGAGGCAGTTAATTTGCAGGCGCAGGTTTATGTCAACGGGCAAAAGGCTGGAGAACATATTGGTGGCTACGTGGGCTTTGAAATAGATATTACCCAATACGTCCAGAAAGGGGAAAAGAATGAAATTTTAGTCCGTGCCGACAATGGCTACAACCGAGATATTATCCCTTCCCAAAAGGCAGATTTTTTCATTTATGGTGGCATTACGAGAGATGTTTTTTTGAAAACGGTGCCCACTCAACACTTGGTGAATGTAGCCGTCAGTACACCCCAAGTAAGTGCGGAGATGGCGACCACTAAGGTGAAAATTAATGTCAATAATTTACAAAATAACCAACCCCTAAATATTCAACTAGCACTGGTTGAAAAAATATCGGGAAAGACCATAATCAATACGGAAAAGGAAAATATAACCAAAAACGAAGTAACTATTGATTTACCAACCTTAAAAAATCCACTATTATGGTCGCCTGATGCCCCTAATTTGTATGAACTCAAAACCAAATTGATACAAAACAATCAAGTAGTAGATGAACTAACCGAAACCATCGGCTACCGATGGTACGAATTTGAAGAAAATGGCCCTTTCTTTTTGAACGGTAAACGCCTTTTAATTAGGGGCACCCACCGTCACGAAGAACACGCAGGTTACGGTATGGCCGTTCCTAACGAAATCCATCGAAAAGATATGGAAATGATTAAAGAGATGGGCGCCAATTTTGTTCGATTGGGACATTATCCGCAAGACCCCGAAGTGTATAAAGCGGCTAATGAACTAGGGTTGATACTATGGGACGAGTTACCTTGGTGTCGAGGTGGTGTAGGCGAAAGTGCCTGGCAAGAAAATACGATGCGACTTTTAGAAGAACAAATTCGGCAAAACTATAATCATCCAAGTATTTTCTTTTGGTCCGTAGGTAATGAGATTTATTGGTTGCCCGATTTTTCAAATGGTGGAGACACCCAAAAAATTAATCAAGTAGTTACCAAATTGCACCAAAAATGCCACGAGTTAGACCCTTACCGATTAACAGCCATCAGAAAATACTACGATGGTGCCGATTTAGTAGATGTATTTTCTCCGTCCATTTGGTCGGGTTGGTATTCTGGTGTTTATGATAATTACCAAACCACCTTAGAAAAAAATCGACCCAAGTATCCCCGTTTTTTGCACATGGAATACGGAGGTTCTAGTCACATCGGGCGGCATACCGAAACGCCCGTTACCGGCAAAGGATTGGTCAACGAAGACGAATGGGCTGAAACCATCAATCAAGCGAATGTAACCAACATCGCTAAAAAAGGAGATTGGTCAGAAAATTATATCGTGGACTTATTCGATTGGTATTTGGGCGTTACCGAACAATCAGATTGGTTTCCGGGTAATGCACAATGGGCTTTTAAGGACTTTGGTACGCCCTTACGCCCCGAAAACGCTATCCCCTATATTAACCAAAAAGGCCTAGTTGACCGTTCTGGAAAGCCCAAAGACGCCTATTATGTGTTTAAAAGCTATTGGGCAACAGCACCCTTTGCCTATATTGAATCCCACACTTGGACAGAAAGAAGTGGGCCAAAGGATAAAGCTAGAAATATCTCTGTGTTCAGTAATGGCGAAATGGTTGAACTAATCCTTAATGGACAATCTCAAGGAAAAAAGAATCGAACAATTGGGGAATTTCCAGCTAGTGGATTGAACTGGGACCTTACTTTTCTGGAGGGAAAAAACACCTTAATCGCTAATGCTTACAAGCAAAATAAAATAGTTGCTAAGGATACCTTGGTCGTCAGTTACACTTATCAGAAAGCAGGTAATCCTCATCATATTGCTTTGAGTTCTGCTAATCTGTCTAACGGAAATATCTTGGTTACCGCTACTATGATAGATAAAAAGGACCAACGAGTTTTAGACTACGAAGACCGTTGTTATTTCACTCTTTTGGATGGGAATAGTGAACTATTGATGCACTACGGAACCCCCACCAGGAGCCAAGTCATTGAAATGGCCAATGGGCAGGCAATGATTGAATTAGTCCCCGCCACGGGAAGAACCGTAGTAGAGGCTAGAAATCAAGATTTCAAAGGAAGTTACATTGAATTAAATTTTGATAATAGATAAAAATGTTGTTGGTTGGCAACTATTGGTTGGTTGTTAAGCCACCCAACTGTCAATCAAACCATCAACTAACAATTAAATTATGCACTCTATTTTTAAAATATTCACTTTATCTCTAATCGTAGGCTTTATCGGTTGTGGTACCGATGTCGCTCCAAAAGAAACAACCAAGTCGCAAGCGTCAGTTGCTCAAAAGTCGGCAAAAAAAACGCAGGCACTAATCCTTACCCAACCGTTTGATTTTGACCCTTCCGACAAGAACAAAATGACGGGTCAATATGTGGTACAGGAAAAATTGACCATTCCTAATAATTTGGCCACACAAAGTAAATGGATAATGTTTGAAGGGCCCGTTTTAGAAAATGATGTAATTGCCTACCGATACTATGCGGATAGCCGCCATCGTTTTGACATTTATGCTAAAAGTGTAACGGACTTGGTCATGGACACCGTCGGCTGGAATTATCATATCATTACTGATTGGGGCTCAGATGTTTTAAAAGTGGGGAACTCTTTGGGTATCGGCAGTCCCGCAATTTGGTATCAAGACTCTTTGTACACCCTTTCCAAATCTGCAAAAAAAGAGTTAGCAGTAATTGAAAATGGAGATAATCAATCCACAATTAGAACCACTTTTACGGACTTAGAAATTGCTGGACAAACCATGGACTTAATACAAGATTGGTCTATCGTCGCGGAGCAGCCCCATTCAACAATTAACTTAAAAATCACCAAAGGTCAACTACCAGAAGGGGCCTATTTCGCTACGGGTATTGTTAAGCATATCGATACCGACCAATCGGGTGAAAATGGCAATAAATTTTACGCTTACACTTGGGGCAAACAATCTTTCCATAAAGACTATATGGGGATGGCAATTTTTGCGGATAAGAGTTTAGGGGCAGAAAAGATAGAAGATGATTTAACGCATACCTATATTTTTAAAAAGGCCCCAAGAAGTGAAGTAGAATATGCTTTTATGGCCGCTTGGGAACAAGGAAACAGTAAAGTCCAATCAGAAGAGGACTTCGTGAAGATAATTGAAAAATTTGCGAAGTAAAATTTTTGGAGCTGTTCGAGTAAAGTAGGATAGCTAAAAAAAGGGCTTAAATCTCGGGGTAACGGGAAGTTACCCTGTGATAGGGGTAACTATCACACCGTAACTTCCCTGTCTTTCGACAGCAAGTTGTGTTTTCAAAATAGTCATAAAGTTGTGTTTTAGTTCTTTGACATCGTTGCAAATTCTAATATTTCTTGTTCCTGTGGTACTTCAAGGGTAGAAGTTT
>JBCCQK010000519.1:0-5897 GCA_039024375.1 Bacteroidota bacterium | reverse complement strand
TTTATTTTTTATTTAAAAAAAGATAGTGAGCATGCTGCAAACAGATATACTAGTCATCGGTTCGGGGATAGCGGGATTAACCTTTGCCATTAAGATAGCCAAAAAACGACCCGATTTAGAAATTACCGTCTTAACAAAAACGAACGAACGGGAAAGCAATACTCGCTATGCACAAGGCGGCGTGGCTGCGGTATGGGATTTTGAAAAAGATTCGTACCAAAAACACATTGAAGATACGCACGATGCGGGAGATGGTCTTTGCGACCCCGAAGCAGTGGAAGTAGTTGTCAAAGAAGGCCCCCAACGAGTCCAAGAAATTATTGATTGGGGCGCTAGATTTGATAAAAACAAAACGGACGAATACGATTTGGGGATGGAAGGAGGTCATTCGGAAAATCGCATCCTGCACTATAAAGATTTAACGGGTTGGGAAATGCAGCGGACGTTGTCGGATTACGTCGATGAATTTAAAAATATCAAAATTTTAGAATATTACTTTGCGTTGGATTTGATAACGCAGCATCATCTCGGCCATATTGTTAATCGAGTAACGCCCAATATTGAATGCTACGGAGCGTACGCTTTGAATAAAGAAACGAACGAAATTGATACGATTTTAGCCCGAACGACTTTGGTGGCAACGGGCGGCGCAGGGCAGATTTATAAAAATACGACTAATCCTGTCATCGCAACGGGCGACGGCATTGCTATGATGTATCGGGCCAACGGACGAATTGAAAATATGGAGTTTGTGCAATTTCACCCAACGGCGTTGTATAATCCAGCGGGTGAAAATCCCGATTTTTTAGTCTCCGAAGCCGTTAGAGGATTTGGTGGAATACTAAAGAACCGAGACGGAGAGGAATTCATGCACAAGTACGACGAACGGGGTTCTTTGGCTCCGAGAGATATTGTAGCTAGGGCAATTGATAAAGAAATGAAACTGCGTGGGGAGGAGTTTATGTGTCTCGACTGTCGGCATTTGGATAAAGAAAAATTTTACGCGCATTTCCCAACGATTTACGACAAATGTGTCAGTATCGGTATTGACCCGATGAAGGATATGATTCCCATTGTTCCCGCTTGTCATTATATGTGTGGGGGTATCAAAACAGATATTATGGGCGCCACGTCCATCAAAAATTTGTACGCCTGCGGGGAATGTACCTGTACGGGATTACACGGTGCCAATCGCTTGGCTTCTAATTCGCTGTTAGAAGCGATGGTGTTCGCACATCGAATTTATGTATCGGTTGTGGATAAAATCGACGAAGTACAGCATCAAACCAATATTCCCGATTGGAATGCAAGAGGCACTTCCGAACCGAAAGAAATGGTCTTGATTACGCAAAGTACGAAGGAATTGAAGGAAATTATGAGTAGTTATGTAGGGATTGTTCGTTCGAATGTGCGTTTGAAAAGAGCGTTAGATAGACTTCATTTGCTCTACAAAGAAACGGAGGAATTGTATAATAGAACGAACGTTTCGACCCAATTGTACGAACTCAGAAATTTGATAACCATAGCTTATTTGGTGTCCAAATCAGCGTCTATTCGCAAAGAAAGTAGGGGCTTACATTTTACGACGGATTATCCCGACAAATTAGCCTTCATTGACTATACTATTTTGTAGTTCTTTTGCAACTATCCAGAATAGAGAGTAGAGACCATTTCATTGAGAGAACAGAGACGCAGATTTCGGGGAAATTGACAAAGATTTTGGTAATTACCCTCTTTCGTCATCATTTCAAGTCTCTATTCTCTACTCCCGGTTCTGAATAGTTGCGTTCTTTTGCTATCTTTAGTTTTTTGAACAATCGAAATAACTGCTCAGAACAGGTAGTAGAGCCCCATCCCGTTATTCGGGATTGAGAGAATAGAGACTTCAATAGAGGAAAAAGTAACTAAATCTTTAGTTTTTCCACTTGTTAGTATCGCACGTCCCTTCTCTCTACTCTCTGTTCTCTATTCTGGATAATTAACAATCGAAATAACCAACACTTTTTGTTATGAAACTATTGAAATTTCTAAGTTCAATTTTATTATTGGGTTTAATAAGCTGCCAATCTAGTGTCGAAAAATCCACAGATGTAGATACGCAGTCAACGGAAAAAGCGCCCGTTCAATGGGTAACTTACCAAGCAAAAAATAACCCTACGGGCAAAAATATTTTACTGGTCAGCGGCGACGAAGAGTACCGTTCGGAGGAAGCACTGCCGCAGTTAGCTAAAATCCTATCCACCCACCACGGGTTTGATTGTACGGTACTGTTTGCGCAAAATCCCGAAGAGTTAGGAAAGATTGACCCCAATTACAGTTTTAATATTCCCGGTTTAGAAAAATTGTCTTCTGCCGACTTGATGATTTTATTCACTCGTTTTCGAGCCTTGCCGAACGAACAAATGCAACATTTTGACGATTATTTGCGAGCTGGAAAACCGTTGGTGGCCATTCGAACGGCTACTCACGCTTTCTATTTTAAAGATACGACGCACCAATGGCGACATTATGGATTTAATTACCAAGGAGAAAAAGAGGATTGGCACTTGGGATTTGGGAAATTGGTGCTAGGCGAAACTTGGTACACGCACCACGGACACCATAAGCACCAAAGCACGAGGGGAATTATTGCGCCCGATGCGATAAGTCACCCTATTACCCATGGCATCGAAAATGGTGCTATTTGGGGCCCCACCGATGTTTATGGAATCCGAATGCCGATGCCCAATACACAACCAATCATTTTGGGACAGACTATCAATCGGTCGGGCGAAATGAACGAATCGGATGCTTTTTACGGAATGAAAGAATCCGACAGCGAAGTGGCTACTGTAAATCCAGCGGCAAAGGTTGCCTACAATCCAAACGACCCAATGCCGCCCATTGCTTGGCTGAAAAATTATCAACTTCCGAATGGTCAAGCAGGTACTTCCTTTACGTCAACAATTGGTTCGGCAACGGATATGGTAGATGAAGAAGTACGTCGATTGCTCGTCAATGCAACGTATCACTTATTAGAAATGGAGGTCCCCGAAAAGGCCAAGGTAGATTTGGTAGGGGGGTACGAACCGTCGCCTTACAATTTTCACGACGATGCGCATTGGACGAAGAAAAATTTACAGATTGCGGATTATATAGAGTAGATAGATGGATAGTTGATTGTCAAATCATTATCTTACTACTTTGTAAGTGCTCAATGCAGGTCGGGAGACCTGCGGATATCCGTATCAAGTCTGGAGACTTGATACATCGAACATTGATATTTTAAGTCTCTCGACTTAAAATAGCTATCTATTAGTCTCCCGACGAGCAATTATTGAGAATTTACACTACTTATTGGATAAGCAATTTCCCTGTGAATATTCCCGCTTCTCCAACCAATTGAAAATAGTACAGGCCCGTTGTCAAATCTGCTCGTTCCAGTACGATGTTTTCATCGGTAATATTGGGAACTTGTTTGACTGTTTTGCCAGAAAGGTCATTGATGACCAAAGTATAGATTGCTTTTTGAGGATTCGAAAAAGAAAGGGTGGTTGACTGGCTAAAAGGATTGGGATAGACACTGACCACTTTTTCCTCTAGCACCACTTCGTTATCGCTTGTAATAACGTTGATACAGCTATTCGCAATTTCTGTAGTCACTTGTTGGTAACTCCGATTCACCACATCGGCGATGTTTGCTAAACAAAGTTGACTATTGGTAAAATCTGAAAAACGAATGCGGACTAATGGTTGAAATCCCCTAGATTTTTCAATAGTCGAATCTTTTAGCGATAAGCCAATAATTTCTCCCGAAGCGATATTCGCTTGTATCATGGCGGGAAATTCAGTAACGGGAACGAGATTTTCAATGGATTCAATTTGAACGCCACTAATCGAAAATTGGTAGCCCACCACTTCGGAGTCTGGATTTTTAATAGCCACATCAACAAATTTTTCTTTAGTATTAACGGAGGAGATAACCAAACTTACTTTGTCCGCCGAATTAACTATGCCGTAAGGAAATTCGCAGTGGCTATGAATTTCGTTATTGGGGTGTAAATGTCCTTCCGAAAAATTGATACAGTCGGATAACAATGCCGCATCGTAAACGGTCAATTTTTCGTCGTTATTCAAATCGTTACAGGGCGTTATCGACTCGTCTTTTTCCAGAATAGCGGAAAAATAGGCCATCACGTCCGAATCGTCTTGTACGTTACTTCGATTTAGGTCGCCCGCCATTCTTTGTCCCCCACAGACGCCTTCGCAATCAGGACGAGTATCTCCGTAAGCAACGCCCACACAGTCCACGTAAGTCGGGCAATCTTCTTTCATCGTTACTTCTAACTTCCCCGAAGAACGGTCTAAGACCATGCAGACTTGCGCCCAGTTATTGGCCAAATTTTTCTCTACTCTTCCTAGGGCATCGGGCTGATTGTTCCAATTGACCCTGGCCACGAAAGTCAATTCCCCATCGGGAATATCCGTTACGTCAATCCACTGACAATCTAAATCAGAACCGTATTCGTCGTAGCAACCAACGGACAAGCCCATGTTATTGCAGCCGTATTTATTATTGCCCGTTGGACAGTTTAAGTCAATGACACAGAAACCACTTTTAAAACCATTGGGCAAAATGTTTCCAGCTTGGTCAAAAAGCAAATATTCGGCGTAATTCTCGTAGTGAAAGTGATTGTGGCAATTATCAAAAACGAACTGCTGGTTATCCAAAGTGGGTTCTCCAATATAGTAATCTAATTCGCCAATATTTTCAAAACGAGTGGTGAAACGAATAATTTCTCGTAAGCCCGTTCCCGTCAAACAGCCTTCTTCAATCCAACATTCATCGTCCGTACGAATCGTATCAGCATAAATACTAGAAAATAATATGTCTTCTCTGACCGCCAAGTCGGGTCCGTTCGGACATAGCGGGTCGCCTTGTGGACGGCACGAACCGTCGTCGATGGTTGCTAGTGGATTAAAATTGCACGAGTTGGGGTCGGTGCAGCCAATGACGGGCCCTTGATACATTAACGACCAATTGATGGGACCATCACAATCTCCGTCCACGTCCGAAATGCGAATCAAATAAGTTTCTCCTGCTTGGAAAAAGGCGTTCACCACTGCTTGAAAGCCGCAATTGCCCGTGTTGTCGTCGAAAAAGATAAATCCTTCTAAGCCGCCAGGGATAAAACTTTCGCAGCGGTCGTACACCCAAATTCTCGTATCGCATTCATTCAAGTCGCAAGTAGAAATGGTGTAAGTCCCTATCGAATCGGGTTGAAATTCGTACCAAGCGTCTCTGGTGGGCGCTCGGTGATTCCCTTGTGAAACGGAGATGGCTTGAGCACAAGAAGTGCCCGGTTGACAATTGACTTCGTAAGATTTGGATAGTCCGAATTGACTTTCTTGATGAACTAAAGCGCCGTCCACGTAAATTTCAAAGCCTCCGCCCTCGGTAATACCGTCGCCAAAACCGTCAAAAATCGTAAAGGTTAGACATTCTAATTGGCCTACACAAAAAGTATCAATAAAAGTTTCTTTCTGAAAATAGGACTCATCGTCCACTTTAGTGTAAATGGAATCGCCTGAACCGAGCGTCCAAGAATTTTCCGCCCATTTGTCAGTCACCACTTTTAGGACAATTGTCACTTGGTTTTCCTCGCAATCTTGACCAGAAAGAGAGGTGAAAAAACTAGCTATAAATAAAAAAGTCAGTAAAGGTTTGCTCATTACTAATTTGTGAAAAAAGCTTCGTAATTTGAAAAAAAGAGGTGTAAAAATCAGGTTTTGGAAATAGATGGAATGCGCTACAAGAGAGTCGTTATGGATTAAACTTTAGACTGGGTAAAATCGTGATTTAGGAAAAGGAAGTAGGCTAAGGTAGAGAAATAAACAGAAATATTTCTACTGTGTTT
>JBCCQK010000518.1:0-5933 GCA_039024375.1 Bacteroidota bacterium | reverse complement strand
GAAGAAATCGAAAAATTTCACCAAGCCATCCTCAAAATCCCCGAAGTCATTGAGTGCTATTTGGTGATTGGCTCGAACGATTTTTTATTAAAAGTAGTGGTGAAAGATTTGAAGGCGTATCATCATTTTTCGGCGGGAACGATTGCGGCTTTGCCCAACATTGGCGTAATTCAGAGTACGGTGGTATTGAAGGAAATGAAGTATTATACAGTTTTTCCGATTATGGGATAACTTAAAAAACAATGCTGTTCCCTAACTTTTGCTTTAAAATGAGTATATTGCAACAGTAAATTACACGAAAAAGAGTAAAATGACTGCAAAAATCAAAATAAACATATCTGACCTTACTCCCCAATTTATTGAAGGAATAAAAGAAAGGTATGCCAGCAGAAAGGTAGAGATTCAAGTGAGTCCCGAGACAGATGAAAAACGTCTAGACGAAGCGACCTTCTGGGACATTATCCACCAACTCAATTGGTCAAAAAAAGACAATGATGAAGCAATACTTTCACCTGCAGTAAGTAAATTAGCGGATTATCCGTTGCGAACTATCTTTCAATTCCAAGATTTACTATCAAAAAAATTATATCTATTAGACCAAAAAAAGTATGCTAAGCACATTGGAGAAGATGCCTGGCAGGAAAGCAAGTATTTTTCAGTTGACCAATTTTTATACGCACGATGCTGTGTTGTTGCCAATGGTAAAGAGGCTTTTGAAATTGTTTTAGCTAATCCCTCGATGATGCCCAAAAATCTAACTTTTGAACCTTTACTCCATCTTGCCGCCGACGCTTATAAAATGAAAGTAGGAAAACGTTTTAATTATGTGCATATGTACAATTATGAGACATATAGCAACCAAGAAGGTTGGTCGTCCTAGTGAAATCATGTATTAGGCTATGATACAATTTCACTGAAACGATAAGAAAAATCCAGATTTTTATCATCTATACGAGATGTTCGATAGAGAAACGGGAACTATTTTTAAATATGGAATTAGCGCAGACCCTATCGATACAGATGGTATTTGCAAACGGTTGAGAGAGCAAATTGAATATGCCAATCTAATCGTTGGTTGGAGCGTTTTACAGGATGGATTATTAGGGTAAACATTGAAGGAAATGCGAAAGCTAGAATTATGGAGGATGAATACATAGAGAAATTTTATAAAGAAAATGGCTATTATCCACTCGGCAATCGGAGTAAACGCAATAAGAAAACGTAGCAAATAAAAACAAAATGCTAAATTCTTTTATAAACTACAACTTCCAGCATTTCTCATTACAGCAGTACTTTCTGAAACACATTCAATTCTCAACGGTTTTTGGTTGGTGAATATTTCCAATTCCATTTCCTCGTTGACAATCTTAATTTGATGAGCCGACAATAATTGCTCCGACTCAAGACTATCTTTTCCATAAATGAGGATATTCATCCAATCTTTCAGGTCAACCTTATTTTCTACGCCAAGGCTATCAGCTACTATTTTATTAACTACTACCTCTAAGATAATTTTATATTGGTTGGTATCAATTTGTACATAATTGCACTCCGCAATTTTAGCATCAATGAAGATATTTTGCTCGAATAAATCTGTAATAATGTACTGCAAACTGTCGGGCGTAACCGCTCTAAAATATCCCAACAAATCCTCAGTTGTCGCATATCTTTCTTTCTGTAAATTTCTATCAAAACTATTCCAATCGCTGATGAATCGACGTAAGGCTAGATTCACACTGTCCTCAGAAATGTATTCCTGTAATGCGTACATACTCAAAGCCCCTTTGCTGTAATAAACATAAGATTGGTTTTCTTCTAGCGCGAGTGGATTTTTTTCTTTTACATCTACGGCGTAGCCTTCCAAATAACGCTCTCTTTCAAATTCCAATAACTGTTGCACTTTACTACTGGGAAAATGTTTTTTCAAGACCATCAAAGCGGAGTATTGGGCCAACGTCTCCAAAATCATTTTTCGTCCTTGCACATTAGCGGCGGCCACTTGCAGGCCCCACCATTGGTGCGCCACCTCGTGCGCCGTGATAAAAAAGGGCATATCGACGTCCTTTGCATCGTTTACCTCCATCGTGAATCCCATTGATTCGGCGAAGGTGATGATGGTCGGAAAGGATTGTGCTCGGTCCAAATAGCGAGGCGTTTCCACAATGCGTAGTTGTTGGTAGGGATAAGGTCCAAAATTTTCGGTGTAGTAAGTTAAAGATTCCCGCATGGCCGCCATGATTCTATCACAATTATAATGGTGGGTTGGATGGTGATAAATTTCTAAATCAATGGGATGCTGTGGGCTATTTACTTCGGGTAAATATGGTTCTTTTAATACCTCATATTTGGCGGAAACGATAGGAAAAAAGTTAACTATTGGCTCCGTTGCCTTGTAATGAAAGTAAGCACGATTATCGGCCATCCATTGGCGTTGTAACTGTCCAGCGGTGACGGCCGTTTGGTCGGGTTCTGTTCCCAAAATAACTTCTAAATTAGTAAGGTGACTATCCATACCCGCTCGATGTTCTTTAGCCGCCCGTCTATCATTTCTCTTGGCAATAAATAGTTTTGGCGACAAGCCATTTTTACGTCTTTTCGCTGCATCGTCTAATTCAATGTGCGGATTATACCCTAAAGTTGGCAGTTGAAAGTTGTCGAAAAAAGTTCCGTTTTGAACTACTTTTGTGTCCATTTTTTCGGTGAATCCCTTGGTAACATAAGTTTGTACAAAGTCCATTTTTAAAGAATCGCCCATTGACAGAGGTTCTTTTAAACGATATTGGTCAAAACCAAATACGCTATGGGTACTATCTTTTACTACCGTTTTTGAAAAAGAAAATTCTTGGAGAGTAATATCATCCTTTGGTGCTTTTTGCACGTAGATTTCGGAGATAGCTTGGTCGGAATCGTTTTTTAAAACAAAGTATCCTTTCGCCCGATAATTTCGCTCAGACGGATACAAATCGACCGTCAAATTAATGTCCACTATCTTGAGTTGAGGTGCGTTTTCGTATTGTTTTAAAGTCTTTTCGTAAGCAGCTCGGTAGGCATCTTGCGTAGCAGGAAAGGCAAACTGATTGAGCATATTGGTATTGTAAAAAATATAATATCCCAAACTAATGAAAAGTAATAGGGCTAACAATCCAGTGTATTTAACTGATTTAGTAAAACTCAGTTGACTCGATTGCCACCGTTTTCTGAAAGTGGTTTCGCTCCCCCTTTGAATAAAAAGTACGGCAACGATTAATAACAAAACGGCAAAAGCTGACCAGTAAAAGGTAAACCAACCGTAAGGCATTAACGAATGACCAAACCCATTCAAATCGGAATAGGCCCCCAAGTCACCAGAACCGAAAGTATATAGCCCATAGTCAACCCCTAAAATTTCTAGTGCGATGATGCCAATAAAGAAAAAGCTGACAACCAATAAATGGCCCATAAATTTATGGTTGACGATGGATTGACAAAAGAAAGCTAGGGCAGTAAATTGCGCCAAAAAGGAAAAGGTGCTTACGAAGAATCCGATAAAATAAACCGACCATTCGAAATGGTAATATCCTTGAGAAATTTGGAAAAGAACGCCCGCAATTGTAACGGCCACTAGTAGTAATACATAAGTCAATAACAAGCCAACATATTTGGCGAGTAGATGGATACCATTCGAAATCGGGGCGCAGTCGTACAACGCTGCAATGGAAGCGTCCCGTTCTTTCCAGACCAATTCTCCCGAATAGAATACTAAAATCAGTAAAAAGAAAAACACCGTCATTTCTTGCAATTCTTCTACAATGAGGTAAGTCATCGGGTAGCTGTTGACACCAAAGTTAGTTCCTAAATTGATGGAGTTGATAAAAATGATGGCCGTCGCACAGATGATGATGGCCCAAAAGGGTATTTCTCTGAGGATAGATTTACAGTAAAAGACAGTGTGGTACTGAAATTGTCGGCTTTTTGTTCGCCAGTTCGACTTTTCTGAACGTTGGTTAATTGCATCATTAGACACACCTTTTTGTTCCGAAAATTTTAATGGTTGCTTAATAACTTTTTCCTGACCAAACGTAATAGAACGTCGGCTACGAACCACCTTAAAACTAAAACCAAAATAACCAACCATCCAAATCAAAAGACCTAAAGCTATCCAGAACATTCGGTTATAGAGCACTATTCCCAATACGGGAATTGTCTGAACATTCCGTACATCAATCGTCCAATATTTAACCAAAACCTTAATCGTTTGGTAGCAAAAAGGGTCTAAGATACCCGCTATAAAATCATTGGAATTACTTTCGGATAGTTGTAGGGTAAATAGATAGAAGGTGAGCAAAATTATCCCCTGTGTATAAACGACCAGTAATCGTCGGCTTAATGCCCCGCCTACAAAAAACAGCGTACCGCCAAAGAATAGATTGGGCAAAACGATAGACAAGAAAGGTTGTATATAATGCCAAATATGGAACGCCAACTGTTGTTCTTCCGCTCTCCAAGGCATGTAATTACCGAGCATTACCCCGAACAATAAACCACTAAAAATGAACAGTAAAATCAAAAAAGACCCCAAAAAGCGACCGAGTAGATAATCCAATTTGCCAATCGGATTAATAAACAGTAGCGCCTCCATGTGATGGTCAAAATCTCGCAAGGCAGCCACTCCCATTATCATAGAGGTAATCATGGTAAAAAGGGCGGAAACGATGGCCATCGTAAGCGCAAGAATATAGGGCGCATTGGCTTTGGCCGTATTCAAATGGGTAGGGAATAGAAAATCTACGGCAATTAGGCCATAGAAAAAAAGAAGCAAAAAGTAAAGGTAGGTATCCCATCGTTTGGAACGATAGATGAGTTCGAATTTGGTGATTTCGTACATGAAGGTAAGGATTGAAGGATTGAGGAAGAAAAGGATTGAAGGAAGTTACTTCCTAAGCAGGCGATACTTTGCCAGTATCTCCTGCTTTTAAGGAGCAGTATCTCTTGCTTTTCAAAAGCACAAAAGAAAGAGATGCTGACAAAGCATCGCTTTCTAACTGTTATTCGAAACTCAAATTAACTACTTGAACTTTCGAGGATTGTAGTAAAATAGACGCTTTCCAAATCCGCCGGAATTGGGGTAAATCCGTTTGCTGGAGGTTGGTCACTGTAAATTTGAATGAGCGGTTTGCCCAGAAATAATTTTTCGGCAATAACGGTGTATCTACTTTTGTAATCCTCTAATTCGGTTGTTTGAATTTTCTTTTGGTAAATTTTTCCCGCTAACTGTTCCATAGCACGGATAGGTGTATCCTGCAAAAGCACTTTCCCTTGGTGGATAATCGCCATTTTTGTGCAGAGTTCTTTGACATCTTCGACGATGTGGGTAGAAAGAATGACGACCGTTTCTTCGGCTAATTCACTCAATAGGTTATGAAAGCGGTTTCTTTCCGATGGGTCTAAACCCGCAGTCGGTTCGTCCACAATCAATAATTTTGGACGGGTCAATAATGCTTGAGCAATGCCAAAACGCCGCTTCATGCCCCCCGAAAAACCGCCTAACTTTTTATGTCGGTCAGCATAAAGATTGGTTTTATCCAACAAATGGGTTACTATTCTTTTACGTTCTTTCCTGCTCGTCCAACCTCTTAAAACGGCTAGATGATTCAGTAAAACTTCGGCAGATATGTTGGGGTATAAACCAAAAGATTGGGGTAGATAACCGATGATTTTTCTAACTTCCATCTTTTGGGTCAACACATCCATATCCTCAAAAGTAACGGTTCCGCTATCGGCATCTTGAAGCGTAGAAAGAATCCGCATAAGCGTAGATTTTCCCGCTCCGTTCGGACCGAGTAAGCCGAACAAACCCGTTGGAATTTCGAGCGAGACGGCTTTTAGGGCTTGTACTCCGTTTGCATACGTTTTGGATAGTTGATTGATTTTTAAAGTTGGCATAAGTCAATTTT
>JBCCQK010000517.1:0-5934 GCA_039024375.1 Bacteroidota bacterium | reverse complement strand
TCCGCATTCTCTGCTTCTAGTTGTGCTATTTTTTCGTCTTTTGTCACTACGCAAATTTAATCCTTTGGAATTGCTTATTTTTACTCTTTCCCATTCTTGTCAAGTCTATGACTTTAGTTATTTTTGACCTGTGTAGTTACCGTAAATTGGTCGTCCACAAATTCATACCTTTTTCAAACCGAGACAAATAGTACAGTTTGTCCCCATCTTTCGATAAAACGGCATCACCCAAACGAGAAGAATGAATGGTCAATCGAGCGGTACGGTCTTTCATCTGGTCCCAATCAAAAGTGAGGTCAGCAACTTTATCCGCTTCTTCTTTATCGTCGTCCTCTTTTTCACTATTGGCGGCCATGGATTTATTTCTTTTGTTGGCTCTTTTCTTATTTTTTGCTTTGGCTGCCGCCTCCTTTTCTAGTTTTTCCTTTTCTTTTTTCGCTTTCTCTTTGGCCTCTTTTTCCGCTTCTTCGATAGCTTCTTGCAAGGCAAATTCCTCTTTCGTTAAATTAAATTTATCCCACACTTCTTGGGTAAAGAACATGCTGTAAACGTCGGCTTCCGTTCGGCCACTCGTGGCGTAAGATTTTAAACCGTTGCGATTGCTAAACCACAACATTTGTTTACCATCGTTGACCCATTTGGGACGGAAATCGCTGTAACCACTTTCGTTCAAATTGACTCTTTTAGAACCATCCGCTGCTAATAGTAGCACCTCGTCGTTACTTAAGGTTTTGTTCCAATCGACCAGTAACCATTTACTATCGGGACTCCAGCGAAAATACTTATCTCCATCTCGCATGTGAAATAAATCCTCTGGGGTCATTAGGGTCACCTCTTTTTTAGTGGCTAGGTCCATAACTTTCAATGTGCGCCGTCCTTCAATAAAGGCCATTTTCTTTCCATCGGGCGAATATTGTGCTAGGTAATTATCCGTTTTATTGCTGATAACAAACGTTTCTTTGAGGAGTGTTGAAGCGTAGAAAAAAGGTTCCTCGACTCTCGTTTTTTCGGTTTGGTAAATACTCCATTTGCCGTCTTGTTCGCGGCTGTAAACGATGGATTTTCCCTCTGGTCCCCAAGTGACGAACCGCTCTTGTTGGGGCGTATTGGTCAATCTTTTGGTGAAAGACTCTTCGACGGATGTAACAAAAACCTCACCACGAGAAATGAAAGCGATTTCCTTCCCGTTGGGCGAAACGGCCATTTCGTTGACGCCGCCTTTGATGGAGATAAATTTATCGTTATTGCTTTTGTCTTGTGTTCGAATATTGACGCTCACCTTTTGCGGAGCAGCGCCTTCTTTCATCGTGTATAATTCTCCATCAAAACCAAAGCAAAGGGTACCATTTCCCATGCTCAAAAAGCGAATGGGATGTAATTCATAATTGGTGAGTTGTGTCTTTTGCGTCGGATTACTCAAATCCATTTTAAAAACGTTGAACGAGCCGCTTTCCTCGCTCAAATAGTACATACTTTTTTCATCGGCGCTGAAAATGGGTTGTCGGTCTTCTCCGCCAAAGGTGGTTATCATCGTATGAGTATCGGTGGCTACATCATAGCGCCAAATATCTCGGGCGATAGACGAAACGTGGTGCTTACGCCATTCGTTTTCGCCCCCTTTTTTGTCGTGGTAGAGCATTTGGCTGCCGTCTTTGTTTACTTGAATATATTCCGCAGGAAAGGTAAATAGTTGGTCCACTCGGCCACCATCGGCGGGGACGCTGTACAGTTCCGACTGCGAACGGTGAGGATATTGACGATGTTCGGCAATGTCTTGGCGGATGCCTCCAAATAGGACGGATTTATCGTCCGCCGAAAAGGTAAAAGGCATCTCATTGTTGGAATGAAAAGTGAGTCGTTCTGCCGACCCGCCCAAAGCATCCATGACAAATACATCAAAATTACCGTAGCGGTCGGAGGCAAAGGCAATTTTTGACCCATCTTTGCTCCAAACGGCAGCGTAATCGTGCGCATCGTGGTAGGTTAGTTGAGTAGCGTCGCCACCCGAACTTGGGACTTTGTACAAGTCGCCTTTGTAAGTGAAGACGATTTGTTGCCCATCGGGTGAAATTGTGGCTGACCGCAACCATTGAGGATTGGTCTGTGCGAGTAAAAAAGTAGGGATTAGAAGTAACAGTAGGATTGATTTAAGCTTCATTAGTGAGTTATTTTGTTAGTGATTATTTGTAAAAGTACAATCTAATCTTAAATTAACGATTTAAAAGGAAAATCCAATCCCACTTTCTACCAATTCTAACTGTTTTTTAGTTTAAAACTGTAGAGATAGGGAGATTTGTGAGCGGCTCCCGTTATTTATTTTTCGTGTCGAATGAGTATTCCTTTTTTAAATTTGTTATTATGCCAAGTTAACGCAATAAATCTTCTTCTAAAATGAAGAAATTACTCAAAAATTATCTTACAAAACGGTGATGCCGAAAATTATCAAAGGGTAAGTTCCCGTTTATTCTAGCCACTCCTATTTTATTCGAACGGTTCCAAAATGTATAGGTAGTACAATTAATTTTGTTTTGTGTACAAAATGTTAAAAGGCTGTGATTAAGTCCTTTAAAACTGTGCTTTAGCCAGAACAAATGGTTACACATGGTGTTTAATAGGCAACTGACGGCGACGCAATTTCACTCTACTCTTCTGTCCACCAAAAACGACTTGTTGAATGACTACCGCTTCTCAAAAAAACTCAATGGCCCTCGTTTATGGCCTTCCGCTATTACTAGTTCTTGGTTGCTATTCACTGGTACAATTACCTGTATATCAGAATAATACGGACAGTTTATCTTTAGGTATCACGTTAGATTTGGTTATTACCCTACCGCTAATTTATTTTTTCCTCATTTGGAAAAAAGACATACCAAAAATCACGGTTGCTTCCGTTTTTGTATTAGGCTTAGTGGCGGCAACTTATATACTTCCGCCCAACCAGCAGGATTTGCTGTCGATGATAAAGTTGGTTGCTTTTCCAGTCGTAGAAGCGGGCGTCTTGACGTACGTAGGATTCACGCTCTTTAAAACGTATCGGGCATATCAGTCAGAAAAGCAGCAAACACCCGATTTTTTAGATGCTTTATTCGAAGCAACGGATAAGATTTTGCCCACTAAAATTAGTCGATTATTCGCAACCGAAATAGCGGTCGTTTATTACACTTTTTTTGGTTGGTCGGAAAAAACGACAAAAGCAGACGAATTTACCTACCACCGAACAAGTGGCATTCAATCGGTGATGTACGCAATTATGGGTTTGGCAGTAGTGGAAATAGGCGTAACCCATTTATTATTAGAACGGTGGAATCCTACAGTAGCGTTGGTCGCTAGTTTTGTAGGCGTTTACAGTTGTTTACAGATGTCAGCTTTGTTGCGTTCGATGAAACAACGATTTATTAAGATATTGAAAGAGGATAAAGAACTAATATTAAAATATGGTTTTGCGGGAGAAGCACGCATTCCATTTTCCGCTATTGACCGAATCGAAATGACCCGACGCTCGTTACCGGCTGCCCAAGAAATGGTGCAATTTTCCCCTTTGGGGCTACTTGATACGCATAATTTGATACTATTCTTAAACGAACCGCTAGAGATGTACGGTTTTTATGGTATCAAAAAAACGTTCCGAACCTTGGCGATTTATGTGGATGAGAAAGAACGGTTTTGTGAGCGGTTGAGGGCCTTGATGGTAAATTAGTAGTCTTTCGTTGATGTAGCTTTGTCGCTGCTATTCACTGCTATTTTTTGTAACACGGAATTGGGGAACACGGAACTAGATGTTGACACCCTTAGCTTAGTTGCTTAACTGCCACTGCTTACTGCTACTTTTACGTAACACCGAATTGGGAAACATGGAACTAGACGCTAAAGGCCTTGTCTAGCTGATTCATTGTTGGTATTACTGCTTGCTGCAACTGCTACTGCCCACTACTACCTAAGCCGTCACACCGTCCAATGCCTCCAATTTATTTTCTAATTCTTCTTCGATGGCCTCGTTGATGTCCTCAACAGCATCGTCAGACAATTCGTCTTTTTCGACTTTGAGATTATCAATGATAAAGACTTGACGAGCGGGCGTATTTTTGCCCATAAAATAGGATAGAATGCCGTCGATATTGGTGTCTTCGCCCATGACGACGGGTTCTAATTTGATGCTATCGCCAATAAAGCCCGCAAATTCGTCGGGAGAAATTTCACCTAGCCCTTTAAATCGTGTGATTTCCGCCTTTCCTCTCAATTTATCAATTGCTTCTTGTTTCTCTGTCTCGCTGTAACAGTAAAAGGTTTTTTGTTTGTCCCGCACTCGAAATAGCGGCGTTTCTAAGACGAACAAGTGACCGTTTCGTACTAAATCGGGGAAGAACTGCAAGAAGAAAGTAAGCAATAACATACGAATGTGCATTCCATCCACGTCGGCATCGGTGGCAATGACCACTTGATTGTACCGCAAATCGTCCAAACTATCCTCAATGTTCAGTGCGTGTTGTAACAGATTAAACTCTTCGTTCTGATACACTACTTTTTTGGTCAACCCGTAGCAATTCAAGGGTTTTCCACGCAAGCTAAAGACGGCCTGTGTCTGTACATCTCGTGCTTTGGTAATCGAACCACTCGCCGAATCTCCCTCCGTGATAAAAACGGTTGTTTTTAGTCGATTTTCTTCCGCAGTTTTTTTGTTGGAATCGTTAAAATGGAGGCGGCAGTCTCGTAGTTTTTTGTTGTGTAGATTGGCTTTTTTGGCCTTTTTACGCGCCTCTTTTTGGATGCCTGCAATGTCTAGGCGTTCCTTTTTTGACTGGTCTATTCTCGCTTCGAGTGCCTTCTTGGTTTCCTCATTGCGGAGTAAATAATTTTCTAGTTTTTCCTTAACAAAGTCATTAATGAAAGTTCGAATCGTTGGGCCTTTAGGACCAATGTCATTAGACCCTAATCGAGTTTTGGTCTGCGATTCGAAAACGGGTTCTTCCACTTTGACACTCACCGCAGTAATGATGGACGCTCGAATATCCTTAACGTCGTAGGTTTTTTTTGCAAAAACTGTTCTAATACAATTGACAATCGCCTCTTTGTAGGCGTTCAGGTGCGTCCCACCCTGTGTCGTATTTTGCCCATTTACGAAGGAATGGTACTGTTCTCCGTATTGATTACCGTGCGTTAGCGCAATTTCAATGTCATCCCCTTTTAGGTGAATAATTGGATAACGCAGCTCTTCGCCGCTCGTTTTTCTAGTCAATAAATCAAATAATCCATTTTTAGAATAAATAGTTTTACCGTTAAAATTGAGTTTTAAACCTGCATTGAGGTAGGCGTAATTCCACAATTGATTTTCGATATATTCGGCTCGAAACTTATAGTTCTTAAAAATAGAATCGTCGGGTTTGAACTCTACTAGTGTTCCATTGGATTCTGCTGATTTTTTCAGTTTGTGGTCTTTGGTTAAATTACCTTGTTGAAACTCGGCGATTTTTGTTTTTCCGTCTCGAACAGCTTGTACTTTGAAATGGTTGGACAAGGCGTTGACCGCTTTAGTACCAACTCCGTTCAAACCAACCGATTTTTTAAAGGCTTTGGAATCATATTTACCGCCTGTGTTAATTTTAGAAACACAATCAATCACTTTTCCCAAAGGAATACCACGACCATAATCACGAATGGAAACGGTGCCCGTTTCTGGGTCAAGTTGAATATCAATGGCGTTTCCGAAGCCCATGACGTATTCGTCAATACAGTTATCGAGCACCTCTTTAATCAATATATAGATACCATCGTCCGCCGCCGCCCCGTCGCCCAATTTACCGATGTACATCCCTGGGCGCAGTCGAATGTGTTCTTTCCAGTCTAACGAACGTATATTATCTTCATTATAAGTTACTCCCGCCATAAAATCAGTTTGTAGTTATTATGATGTACTTTTTCTTAGGTTGTTAGTAAATT
>JBCCQK010000516.1:0-5958 GCA_039024375.1 Bacteroidota bacterium | reverse complement strand
GCTATCAATAGTCTACTAACCATGGATAATGAAGGAAAATATGAATTAATAATTATCAATGATGGCTCAACAAATATATCTACATTAAAAATTTTAAAAGAAATTGAAAATAGAGGTTTACTTGTCATTAATCAAAAAAATAAAGGTCTTAGCGCAGCAAGGAATGAAGGAATAAAAATAGCTAAAGGGAAATATATTCTACCTCTCGATTCAGACAATAAAATCAAAACAGATCACTTATTATCGAGCATTGAAGTATTAGAAAATAATCCTCAAATAGGAGTAGTATATGGAAATGCTGAATATTTTGGAGAGAAAAAAGGTTTGTGGAAAAATAAGCCATTTGATATATTAGAGCTTTTAAAAGTTAACTACATTGACGCCTGTGCAATCTTTAGAAAATCAATTTGGGAAGAAGTAGGAGGTTATGATGAAAAGATGCTATTAGGTTCCGAAGATTGGGATTTTTGGATACGAATAGCCATGCGAGGTTGGCGGTTTCATTACGTTAATGAAGTACTATTCGAATATAGGGTACGAAAAGACTCAATGGTCAATACTATCACTAGACCAAATTATGAAGCAATAAAAAAATACATTTTTTCAAAACCAGAATACAAACTAGCAAAGGCTTGGATAGAGCAAAAAGAAAAGATGGAAGATAAAAAATGGCTTTTCAAACAATTTCTGAGACTTCTCTTCAAAATAAAATGAGTCAAAAAAAATTGTTACGCCCAGTGGCACTTTATCTACCTCAATTCCACCCGATACCTGAAAATGATAAATTTTGGGGTAAAGGATTCACCGAATGGACGAATGTAACAAAAGCTAAACCGCTATTTAGCAATCATTATCAACCACATCAACCTACTGATTTAGGATATTATGATTTAAGGTTACCTGAGATTTTAATAGCGCAAGCTAAAATGGCTATATCTTATGGAATTGATGGTTTCTGCTTCTACCACTACTGGTTTAATGGGAAAAAAGTGCTGGAAAAACCTATTGAGCAAATGCTACGTTCTAAAAAACCTGACTTCCCATTCTGTCTCTGTTGGGCTAATGAAAACTGGACTCGAAGATGGGATGGCTTAGAACAGGAAGTATTATTGCAGCAAAAACACAGTACCAAAGATGATGAAGCTCACTTCGAATATCTTCTCCCATTTTTCAAAGATGAAAGATATATTAAAGTAAACAACAAACCAGTATTTTTTATATACAGAACAGAGCTTTTTCCTAATATAAAATCTACGACTAGGTTATGGCGAAATTTAGCCCAAAAAAACGGCTTCGACTTATATCTAATTAATGTAGAAGGCCATAAAAAGGGCGTTTCCCCAGAATTAGTAGGATGCGATGCAGGACTATTTTTCCAGCCAGACTGGCTCATTCGAGCAAAAAGGTTAAAAGCAAATATTTTCAAAAAAATACTTCATCACAGTGGGTTATATTCTTTCCCTAGTGTGTCTAACGGCATTTTTGATTATCCTGCACATGTGTATAAAACATTAAAGCGGAAGAAAGCCAACTATAAACAATATCCAAGTGTAGTCCCAATGTGGGATAATACCGCTCGCAGGAAAGAAGGAGCCACGATTTTCCTAAATTCTTCTCCTAAAATGTACGAGTATTGGCTTTCGGAAGAAATAAAAAGATTTACGCCTTACTCTAAAGATGAAAACCTGATTATTATCAATGCGTGGAACGAATGGGCAGAGGGTAATCATTTAGAACCTTGCCAAAAATATGGTCATGCTTATTTAGAAGCAACTAAAAGAGCAATTGACAAATATGGGTAGTAGTTCTCCCCTCCTCTCCATCATCCTCCCCAACTACAACCACGCCCCCTACCTACCCCAACGCCTACAAAGCATTTACCACCAAACCTACCCCAACGTCGAAGTAATCCTCCTAGACGACCACAGTACCGACCACAGCTTAAACCTTTTAGAAAAATACAGAAAACATCCAAAGACGGCCCATTTTATTGTCAACCAGCAAAATAGTGGCAGTACGTTCATTCAATGGAAAAAAGGCATTGAGCTAGCGAAAGGAAAATACATTTGGATAGCGGAAAGTGACGATTGGGCGGAATTAGATTTCCTAGAAAAGTTAGTACCTGTTTTAGAAGCGGATGAGCAGATTGCCCTAGCATATTGTCAAAGTAAAAAGGTGGATGAGAACGGAAAGGTGGTGAACGATATGCTCTATTACACCTACGAAGCAAAACCAAACAAATGGGAATCAGCTTATACCAACACGGGAAATCAAGAAATCGAACAGCATCTAGTTTACAAAAATACCATTCCCAACGCCAGTGCCGTTGTCTTCCGAAATACGGCGGGTATTGCTAATTGGGTCAACACGGAGATGACGATGGTAGGCGATTGGTGGTTTTGGGTACATCTAATAAAAGACCAAAAAATAGCTTTTTTGCCCGAGCGACTCAATTATTTTAGGGCACATCCAGCCTCTACTCGGGCGGATTTGCGGCTTCCTCGCCAGATAGAGAACACAACAGAGAAATTACAACTACTAAGGGCTATTCAGCACCATTTTCCCCACCTAGAAAAGACCATCCAAATAGTCCATCAGCGAATGATTGCTGAATTGTTTCTCGCTTCTAGTATTCGGGACTATCCTCAGGTAAGTAACTTCGTACAGCGACATTTTAACTCCGCTCCGAGTTTCGCCACGGCTTTAGTAAAAGCGCATTGGCAATGGGTGAAAAACAAGTGGTTGGGACTGAGACGAAGTATCTATACTCTAAAATATACTTCTTCCTAAAATTTCACTCCCTTTTTCCAACGCACCTCCCGACCAATCCTTACACCTCCGCAAACAAACTGGCAAACGTCAAAAAGCCCTATGGGTTAATTACTTCATCCGAGTTGCGGATAATGGCTAGAAAACAATGCTTTGTCAGCATTTCCTTCTTTTATTCTCTTGAAAAGTAGGAAATTTTATCCTGCTTAAATGCAGTAGATTTTACACTCCCGAAAAGCAGGAGATACGGGCAAAGTATCGCCTGCTTAGGAAGTCCGCAATTGGGGTGACTTACTCTTTCTTCGTTTCCCGCCGAATGGCCACAAATCCCGGATAGCTATCCTCAAAAAACACTTGAAAACCGTTGCGTTCCGCTTCCAGTAGAAAGCGGCGGCGGATGTAGTACAGGTATTCGGGAAACTGCTGTTTGAATTGGAAGTAATCTTGGCGATAGTTGGGATAGTCGTGCGTGAAAGTAGTTTGGCGACAGTACTCGTCGAGGGCGTTGACCAAGGCAGTCGGGATGGTCGGAGGGGTTTTGAGGTGCGGCCGCAAATCTAAGATGAGTCTAGAATGGGGCTTAGCGTAGTCCGACGGAGGTTGCTGGAGCGGATTGCTGATGAGGGTCACTTCGCCTTCGGTGATGCGTATTTTGAAATTGTCTCGGGGTAGATACAAACGGCGCAATTCGGAACTTAAATTCACCTTTTGCTGCTTTTTATCGTACACGACGCTACTGAGAACGTGTTCGTCTTGTGTGATGGCAATTTCGATAGGTCCCAATTGGTCGGACGTATATTCTAAAGTCGGTCTGGGGAGGCCGTAGGAACCATTTTTCAAAGTCATTTTCTTATCAAAAACCCGCATTTCATCTATCGTGGTTGCTCCAAAGTGTCCGCCCCATTTATCAGGATTATAGTAATTGACGACGGTGGGCGTCAAGGCGTCGTAATTGAAGCGTTTTTGGGCTTCTTCGGCAGTCATGTACTCCAAACTGGTGCTATTTAAAAAAGAAATGCTTCGGTTAATTTTATCACCGTACGCTTCCTCCGTCATTGCCTCTTCTCTTGGAATGTGCCGCCCTTCTACTAAAATGTCGGGAATTATTTGTTTTTGAGCCGTTCCCACTGTAGCCCAATAGAGCATTAAAAGAATCGTGAGTAGTTTAGGTTTCATCTCGTTCGTTGTTGGTAGTTTAAAAAAATAAGTAAGGGAAAGATACTAAATAACTGGGAGATTACAACATTCTTACTAGCTTTTCCACCGCACCTCTTCCCCTTTCCTCAAACCTTCACAAACGCTACAACTCCACTAAATCCGCAACATTTCTAACTTTTACTATTATAAAAACAGCAACAAAAGCGATTAATTTTTTATTTTTGACTTTTACTATAAAAATAAACCTAATTAAAGTCAAAAATAATGAAAACTTTCATTGGTCGAGAAAGAGAAATTAAGAAACTCCGTAGCATAACAAAGAGTCGGGGTTCAGAATTTGTTGCGATTTATGGTAGAAGGCGCGTTGGAAAAACGTTGTTAGTTAGAACCGTATTTCAAAATAATTTCACTTTCCAATTAACGGCAATAGCCAATGTGAGTAAACAACAACAATTACTACATTTTCATACCGCCCTCCAAAAGTATCACCCTAACAAAACGCTACCTATTGCCTCAAATTGGTTCTTGGCCTTTCAGCAATTGATTAGCTTTTTGGAAACTTCTCCCGACCAACAGAAGGTAATTTTTTTAGATGAACTCCCTTGGTTTGACAATCAAAAATCAGATTTTATTCCTTCGTTAGAACATTTTTGGAACAGTTGGGCATCTGCTAGGGACGATGTACTTTTGGTTGTTTGTGGCTCGGCGGCCTCTTGGATTATTAATAAATTGATTAATCATAAAGGTGGGTTGCACAACCGAGTAACGGAAAGGATTAAGTTAGAACCGTTTACTTTAAAAGAGGCCGAATCCCTACTGCGTCTTAAAAATCCAGCCATCAACCGTTACCAGATATTGCAGTTATACATGGTGATGGGCGGCATTCCTTTTTATCTCGACCGAGTTTCTCCAGCTTACAGTGCCATGCAAAATATTGAGCAAATCTGTTTTGCAGCAGACGGATTACTTAGACTAGAATTTGATAATCTATTCAAAGCGCTATTTTCAAAAGCCGAGCGTCACATTGCAGTCGTTAGAGCAATTGCCCAAAAATCTAAAGGACTCACTAGAAAGGAAATTATCCAGTATTCAAAGTTAGCGAATAGCGGTACGCTGACGACTATACTGGACGAGTTAGAGCAAAGTGGATTTATTCGGCGATACAATCCATTCAAAAGAAAAAAGCAAAATAGTCTCTACCAATTGGTCGATTTTTATACGTTATTCTATCTAAAATTCATAGAGCATTCCGACCCCGCCGATAAATATAATTGGCAAAACGCCGTAGATGCACTTAGCTATCGAACTTGGAGTGGCTACGCTTTTGAACAGATTTGCTTGTACCACATCCAGCAAATCAAAAATGCCCTAAATATTGGTGGAGTTATCAGTCATACTTCTGCGTGGAAAAGTCAATTTACCGAAAAGGGCGCTCAGATTGATTTACTAATAGACCGTAGAGACCAAGTGATTAATATCTGTGAAATGAAATTTTCGATGGAACCTTACACTATTACCAAGGCCTATGCGAACCAGTTGAGACAAAAAATGGCGATTTTCCGAGCTGCGGCTAAAACAAAAAAAGCGTTGTATCTGACGATGATTACTACTTATGGTCTAAATAAAAATATGCACTCAATGGGACTTGTGCAGAACGACTTAACGATGGATGTTTTATTTGAGTAATGAGTTTCCTTCCCTCACACCCATACCGCAAAAATCTCCTTCCCCGATGCGCAATGGTCTCCTGCTGCCAACTCGATTGAATTTTTCTATTAATTTTTCCATTTTTGACATTATGAATAACAGAAATAGGAAAAATGCTGTTTTGATTCAGCAAAATTTTCATAAAATGCTGCTTTGATTCAGCATTTCATCTAAACAACCAATTATTTTAATTTAAATGGCGGATTACGGCTAAAGAGCGATGCTTTGTTAGCATTTCTTTCTTTTATCCTCTTGAAGAGCAGGGAATTTTATCCCACTGAAAAGCAGGAGATACTGGTAAAGTCTATTGATACCCCACATCTT
>JBCCQK010000515.1:0-5963 GCA_039024375.1 Bacteroidota bacterium | reverse complement strand
TGGATTTTATCAAGGCGATTTTTTCGTAGAATAGCGGGTTATTTTAGAAAAAAATCAACGAAGAGAAAATTCAAATTTTTAGAAAGATGCGTAGGTTATTTTTTGCGAACTCCCTAAAGTAAATTGTCAATCAATTAATCGGCATCCGAAATACAATTAGGCCGTTTAGTGAGTTGTATTCTTAAGTTATCCGCCGCTCCAGAGATTTCAATAGAGTATTCACGGATAAGCGCCAAATCTTCGTAGGCTACTTCTTCTTGGTAAGTAGTTCCATCTTCTCTCGTAAACTCAATGAGCGAAATGAGGTCCACTTTTTCGTAAGATTTCCAGCAGGAATAGCTTCCACGACCCGCTTTGTCGAACAAAGGAAACGCTGTAACCGTACCATCAATCGTTACTTTCAAATCTCTAATGGCCTCTTCCGTACGATTTTCAATAGCAATATTGAGTAATCCTGGCGTGCTAGGAGCGCAACGGGTAATGCAGCCTTGGGGCAAATCGTCATTTTGTCCACAATTTCCAAAAATAAGAAAAAGCACAAGCAGCAGAAAAGAGTTTCTCATTAGAAAAGAATGTGTTTGTTATTTTGATTAATTTTGGCGTAGGAAAGATGGGAAGGGGGAATTCAATTTTTTTTGGGTTGGGAAAAGACCAGTACAAAAATAGAATAAAAACCCAAGTTCTAAAAACTGTGGGAAATCTAAAATTTAATCTCGACAAAAATCGGGATAAAATCAAAAAATACTGTTTTTACTTACCAATGCCCATTATCTATCAAAAACAATTACCCAACAACGGCGAACTAGGCGTTTGGAAAATCACCGAATCAGAGAATTTTTTCGAAGAAAGACTCCAGCTTTTTCCCGAAGAAGCAGCACAGTTGGCGGAAATTAAAGGTCGGCTACGACTGGAATGGATGGCGAGTCGCTGGCTACTCCACACGATGTCTGGACGAAAAATTCGAGGCGCTTGTGTAAAAGACGTATTTGGCAAACCTTACCTCACCGATTCCCCCTTCGACATTTCCATTAGTCATTCTTGGGATGTGGTTACCGTGATGGCAGCCCCCTACTCCATTGGTGTGGACATCCAAAAAGAAGTGGGCAAAATCGCCCGTATTGCCCCCAAATTTATGCGCCCCGTAGAAAAAGAAAGTCTAGTAGAAGGCACGAAAATTCCCCATTTACACATATATTGGGGCGCTAAAGAAGCACTGTACAAAGCCTACGGACGCAAAGAGTTGGGGTTCATCGAACATATTCACATTGACCCTTTCGCTTACGATTTACAAGTTGGGCAAACAACGGGCGCTATTCATAAAGGTTCGTATCACGCTTATTTTGACGTTTTCTACGAAAAAGTAGCTAATTCTTATTTGGTGACCGCATTAGAACAAACATCTTCATGAAACAACTGAGCCAACTGTTAAGTCAAATCAACGAAAAAATAGGAACGGCCACTGCTTGGCTAACCGTCCTTTTAATGGTATGGGTTTGTTTCGATGTAGCTATGCGCTATATTTTTAACAACTCCGTAGCTTGGCGGACGGAATTAGAGTGGCATATTTTTGCGCTTATTTTTCTCTTCGGTGCGGGTTACGCTTTGAAGCACGACAAGCACGTTCGGGTGGATTTGTTCTACGCTAAGTTTTCAGAGAAGCAAAAAGCAGTGGTTAATTTCTTAGGAACACTACTGTTTCTTATCCCTTGGTGCGTCGTCATCTTGATGGCTTCCTACCGATACGCTCACAACTCATGGCTCATGAACGAAGGCTCTCCCGATAACGGTTTACCCGCTAGATACCTCATTAAATTCGCTATTACTATCGGAATGGGCTTATTATTATTACAAGCTATTTCCCTGTTAATTAACTCCCTATTGACCCTATTCCAAAAACCCAAGCCCCCAAATTAATAAGGCCTTTGGTTCCCCATAACCTCATCCCCCTATTCCCTCATCACCTTATCCTCTCACCCCCTCATTCCCTTACATCATGGAAATCCTCGCCATCGTCCTTTTTATCTGCATCTTCATCCTCATTCTTTCGGGTTATCCAGTCGCTTTTACTTTGGGGGGGCTGTCGGTTATTTTCGGCTTACTATTCATTGGTCCCGAATTTTTTAATTTTCTACCTTCTCGGATAATGGGTACCATGACCAACGTAGTGCTACTAGCCGTACCGTTATTTATTTTTATGGGAATCATGCTGGAAAAATCGGGACTCGCCGAAAGTTTACTGGAAACAATGGCGATGCTGTTCGGCACGGTGAAGGGTGGCTTGGCCATTTCGGTGGTCATCGTAGGGGCATTGCTGGCGGCCTCCACGGGCATTGTTGGGGCAACGGTGATTACGATGGGGTTGATTAGCTTGCCAACGATGCTCAAGCGAGGCTATAGCACCGAACTAGCAACGGGAACCATCGCCGCTTCGGGCACCTTGGGGCAAATTATCCCGCCGTCGGTGGTTTTAGTATTATTAGGTAGTGTCTTGAATGTTTCCGTGGGGGATTTGTTTGCCGCTGCACTGATACCCGGCATTCTATTGGTCGTTTGCTACATTATTTATATTGTCGCTTTCTCTTTTTTATATCCCGAAAAAGCGCCAAGTATGCCCGCTGAGGAAATTGCCGAATTTCGGGGCGAAGGTTTCTACTTGCGGGTATTAAAAGCCTTTTTCCTTCCTTTAGTACTGATTGCTGCCGTGTTGGGTTCTATTTTAGTGGGTATTGCTTCTCCAACAGAAGCATCCGCTATTGGGGCTTTAGGGGCTACGCTTTTAACATTATTACAAGGAAAATTTAGTTGGCAAGTCCTCAAAGAGGTGGCTAGAGAAACAACGCATTTAACCACGATGGTTTTCACCATTTTGATTGGTGCGACCACCTTTGCCCTCGTCTTTAGAGGAATGGGTGGGGACGACTATTTGATTGATTTAATCGAAAGTTCGGCGCTTTCGCCAATGGCATTTCTGTTTTTGGTGATGGTAGTGGTTTTTATAGCGGGCTTTTTCATCGACTTCATCGAAATTATTTTTATCATCGTTCCCGTCGTAGCACCTATATTTATCAACTACGACATGAATTTAGTGTGGATTGGGATACTCCTAGCTCTAAATTTACAAACTTCTTTTTTGTCCCCACCATTCGGATTTTCTCTTTTTTATCTCAAAGGAGTCGCCCCCGACGGCGTAACGACCCAGCACCTCTATCGGGGGATTATTCCTTTTGTGTTGATTCAATTGGTCTTTTTAGTGGTCGTCATTTTCTTCCCCGAGGTCGTTTTTCTGCTAGTAGATTCCCAATAACCCCCAAACCGATTAGGAAAAAGAGCCACCAGTTACCGTTTTCTTGCTTTTGTCGATAAATAATGGGCTTATTCACAAACTGACAATCAGGGTCATTGCAATCCGCCAAACCATCACCATCATCATCGTGGATATTTTTACAATCTTCGGGACGAGGTTCTACCACTACAAATACTTTCGCCGAGTCGCACAAACTTCGAACGGGTAAGATACCATAACAGAATACATAAATAAAAGAATCCATACCTACAAAACCTGGATTAGGACAGTACTCTGCCAAAAAAGATAACGTATCAAAAGTAGCTACTCCATTAAAAGGTGCTTCGCTGATTCCAATACTAGTCGTATCAATTTGTTCAGTACCAATATCATTGCTCAATACTTCCAATTCTTTACAAGTATTAACGGCCATTCGAATGGAATCATCTTGTGCTTGAATAGGACAACTCCCTAATTCAATTTGCAACTCTACTTCCTCTCTCGCAAAAAACCAAGTATTAATCGTATTTAGATTTCCAAAATCCAAATTGGCCCATTGGTGACAACGAATGGGGCAACCATTAAAAGGTTCTACAGTTGGCTGGTTTACACCTGGACCGTAGGAATCGGGAATGTTGGAATCGTCGTAATACACTTTTTTCGGACTGCCGTTATCTGGAATCGGACGAATCGTGGTTACATCAAATCCATTGAGCATAAACTCGGCATCGTAAATAGGGAAATGATAAATCCCTTGCGTATATCTGGTCAATAAGTCAACTGTCGAAATATCGTCGAATCTGCCCACTTTTTCCCCAAACCCGTTTCGTCCGTCCCACGGTACACAACGAATGTAGGGCGGTGATTCACCCGGTTCGGGTTCCACTTTAAAGGCAATTAGCACATCCGCCGAATTCAAATCGTAGATAAAATCACCCGATGCTCGGTCTAAATCTACCAGTACGTCAATCTGTCCTGGTTCGGAAACAACTGCTTCTACGCAGGCTGTTCCATTTTCACAAGCTAGAAATTTGGGTACGATAGAGAACTTCCCGAGTACCCCTGTGGGATAAACGTTAATATCAGGGTCGTTTAGAAAAATACGATGTTTGGAGGCGGAAGACCTCACATCTTCCAACGACTTTCTGTCTTCAATCACATTATTCGTTTCTGTCGTTCCATCGTCGTTAAATACCACATTAAACGCTGCGGGCTGAAAACCTGCGCTGTCAAAATTGATTTGCGTTACAATATTTTGGTCCGTATAAACGAAGAACTGACCGTTGAATGGACGGTCGAACCACGAATAAGTGGGGTTGCCACCACAGGAAGAAGAAGGGGCAAAAAAGGCCCAATTTCGTGCAAAAACTCGACCATCAATAGCCACTGGCGTTCCGACTTTATTGGAAACCGTTATATCCATCCACTCGATGGGCAAGGGCGTGTCGGGCGAAGCGGTATTCTGTAATCGGCTAAATTCAACGTAGTAATCTCCTGCGGGTAAGCCCGTTGGGTCAAAGACAAAAGGTGTGTAACCACTCGTTCCAACAATGGGGGCAGGTCCCGCTACGGTCTCCGCATAACTAGATAAATTAGCCGTCGCCGAATTAAGGATTTGCCCATTCGGGTTATCTCTAATGGGAAACACGACTCTACCTGTTGGGTCTTTGATTCTAAAAAATCCTGTGATTAGCGTTGAACCGTTGCAGGGATGGTGGCCACTCGAAACGGGCGCACTGAATCCCAAATAAACTTGTTCTGTTTGGGGGTTCTCAATGTGGATGTATAATCTTTGGTCATCCGCACCATTGTATCGACCGAAATTATTATACGCTGTTGCATTGGTGTACAAATAAATCCTATCGGAAGCATTAGGCGCTAATTGCTTAGTTCCTTCGGCGAACATAGACCAAGGCAACAAGATACAGGTATAAAGGAATAGTTGAAAAAGCGATTTGTGGTAGAGCATGGGCAAAAGGCTGATGAATAAGTCGATATATTCAAGCTGACCGTATTTATTATTGCTTAGAGGGTGTGTAGAAAGTCTTTATGTGTAAATAATAATATGTGTAATCATTAAATATATTTGAGAGTGATTGTTTTATTGCTTTATTTTTAAATTGCTATTTTACATTGCGTTACCCTAACAATTAAATACATAACAATAGTAACAACCTAAACCAATTTGATTACATATTTTAGTTTAGTTTATCTATAATCTTTCTACATACTCCCTAATACTACATTGAAAGTTCCAGTGTTCCTCAATTCCGTTTAAGAAAATCTAATAGAACAACAAGGAATAATAGGTGTCAACAGCCTTTAAAAATTCTCTATTATTTATTGAAGCGCTGAGAAATGGTTGTGAAAAATGGGTATTCGTCAAAATTAGCTAGCTTTCGCTATTTTTTGACAAATCTATTTTTCGCTTATATATAGCTTACTCTTTGCATATTTCATGCCCTTTTCTAAAAAAGGGAATATATCTATCTGCTAGCGCAAAAATTTGAATAAAAAAAGATACCTCCCTAAGAATTTGATAACGAACCACTTAGAAAACATATATTGTAATTCAAAATACCAAAACTTGCATTTTCTACATCTTTTTTGACTAAAAAGTTATCAATTTTATAGTCATCAAGCGATTACATTTTAAAAAAAAACATAATAACCCTTTCAC
>JBCCQK010000514.1:0-5975 GCA_039024375.1 Bacteroidota bacterium | reverse complement strand
GACCAGATGTCGCTCGTGACTCCGAAGTCTTCCTTGAGCATCTCGGCGGCCTTTATCGCCTGCACGAGGATCGTGCCCGAGCCCATGAGGTTGACGTGTTTCTTGCCGGGCTTGGCGGTGTTCTGGTACTGCTGAGACAGCGGGTTCTAAAATGTTGACTTTCGCCTTAATAGTAAGGCAAAAACAAAACTCTAATACAAGCTCAAAGTATGTCAGCAGAATATGACTTATCTAGGTCCATTAATCTATTATCTTTTTTTGCCATTATTGGTACCTTTGAGGGCCTATTCATGGGTATTTTTCTATTATTTAAAAAATCAGTTAAATCCGAAGCCAATTTTTGGTTAGGGATTCTAGTTTTATCTATTACCGCGATTCTTTTGCCCGGTGCTATCTATCGTTTGGGGTTGCTTCCCCAGTTGCCTCATGTTGTTCACGTACACATGTTTACGCTATTAATGATGGGACCTAGTGCCTACTTGTATGTGAGAAGCTGTACCCAGAAAAATTTTCAGCGTACGAATTTAATGCTCTTACATTTTTTACCTGCCTTATTTTTCTTGGGCTATCATTTACCTTTCTACCTATCATCGGGGGACGATAAAATTGCTTCTTTTTTTCAGTTTTTTCTAGAGGGAAATATAGACTATCCATTGTGGGTGCCACTAACAAAAATTATCCACTGTACGGTTTACTTTACTATTTGTGGCCGTTTGGTCCTGCATTATCAACAACATCTATCAAACACTGCTTCCTACATTGATAAAGACTTTCATCGGTGGTTACTCCTTTTTTGCTCGGTCTTATTAATGCCCCTTTTTAGTGTCCTTATCTTTGCAACTACTTCTTACCGCTTGTTTTCGGCCACTACGTTTTATGGCGGATTCTTCCTGTTTATATTAGCCGTTCACCTAGCGGCGATGGTCAAGCCAAATTTATTTCATCCTTTCCCCTACCAGATAGTTCGCATTACTTCAGAAAAGGCAGAAAAGCAGAAATACGAAAGTTCTAAGCTACAAGCAGCACAAAAAGTGGCTTATTTAGAGAAAATTCAAACCCATATTACAACTCACAAGTCCTATCTGATTAATGATTTGACTTTAGCTCAATTATCCGAGCAAACTAATATCTCAACGCACTACATCTCACAAGTAATCAACGAGCAGTTAGATTGTAACTTTCTGGACTTTATCAATAGTTATCGAGTGGAGGAAGCAAAGCTTAAATTAACGGACCCCAAATTTAGCCATTACACTATCAGCGCCATCGCATTAGAATCAGGTTTCAAGGCTCGAAGTACTTTCTACGCCGCTTTCAAAAAACACACAGGAATGACGCCCAGTCAGTACAGGAAAAAGGATAAATAGTCTTCATTAAATGTCCAGAACTATCTTTCAAGACAAATACTCAAGCGCCCACAATTAATCGTAACTTATTATATATCAATGTATAGCGTTGTCCTACGTTCCTATAATTGTCTAAATCTATACTCTAAGACATCTGCCGCTGCATTTGAGACTATCTTTACCTAAAGAATCAATTTGAGCGATAGTGCTCTTTTTATCCAATCCTACCGATTTACGTTTGCTACATCATCTTAAGTGAGTCAAAACTCTTTAAGTTCTTACAAAGAAAATCATCTTTGGTTTGTTGATATTGAATCTTAGGATTCTTTACATCCAAGTACAGTACAGTGCGTGGATAGAACCTCAAAAAGCAGAAAGGTAAAGGTGCGCTGCGGTGCACCTTTATTGTTTCTTAAATCTTCCTACAATTTTTAAATCCATGAATAAACTATTTAAAGTAACTACCATTTTTACGCTCTTCCTTTTCTATTGTCAAAATAGCTTGGCACAAACGTTTTCAACAAGTACCTTGCCGCAAAATGAACGAGAAGAAGGTATCATGTTTGATTTTAAGGCCAATCAAAACCTCATGCTGAATGGCATACAGGCAATTTTAGATGACCGCAACGCAGCTTTTGAATTTGATATTTTCTATAAGGTTGGTTCTCACGTTGGTTTTGAAAATTCATCTGCTGGTTGGACATTCCTAGCCAATACAGGTACGATTACGTCTGATGCGGGAGGGAATTTAACTACTTTACCTCTAGGCGGAGCGACTTTGAACTTAACGAATGGTGTTACTTATGCCTTTTATTTGGAAAACAAAATAAATAGCAGTGATTTTGCTTTAAATAAAGATTTTACTGTGGGTACAGTAGTAACTTCTAATTCCATAGGGACACTTTTTGCAGGAGTCGGACTTGATGGTAATGGGACGACCTTTACGGGTATAGATGAGTCCGATAGAACTTTTATCGGTACGCTTTCCTTTACCCCACTTCCAGCTGAGTCTATACCAACTATGAGTCAGTGGGGTTCACTCATCTTTGGTTTGTTAATCCTGAATTTGAGCGTTTTTTATGTACAGCGTAGGGAGTTGATATAACTTTTGAAGATTTATTAAATTTTATTCTAGATGGTTTAGTAGTTCCAGCACTTCGAGTGCTGGAACTACTTTCCACACGAAAGATTTCAGAATAAACACTATTAAGTAATGACGAAAAAATAACTTAGTCTTTTAGATTTTTAATTGAATCTTTTTTTCATAGGTTTTCACCCCATTAAAAAGCCAAACCATCCTCTTCGAGGTTCGCCCTTACGGACTCATATTTAAAAATCGACTAACTTATTTTTTCGTTGGCTCTAAAAACGTGAAAAACAAGAAGTAATGAGATATTTTATCCTATCCCTTCTCATGGTATTAATTCATATGAGTTTAGATGCTCAATGTGACGTTGCGCTGGTCTCTACTGGCAGTATAACGAATAACGCTAGCCCTCAAATATCGGGTGGCACTATTGTTTGGTATGGCTTGGATGGGACAACTGCCCAAATCTATAAATCGGAAAATGGGGGCGCTCCTCAGCTCGTCTCTAATAGTGCTTCGACCATTAATTTCAATCCTCAAATATCGGGTAGTACCGTTGTCTGGCAAGGCAACGACGGGACAACCAACCAAATCTATAAATCGGAAAATGGGGGCGCTCCCCAACTCGTCTCTACGGGTGCTTCGACGAATAACCAACTTCCTAAAATATCGGGTAGCATTGTTGTATGGCAAGGCAACGACGGGACAACTACCCAAATCTACAAATCGGAAAATGGCGGCGCGCCCCAGCTTGTCTCTACGGGTCCTTCGACGAGTAATCGAATGCCTCAAATATCGGGTAGCACCATTGTATGGAATGGTGATGATGGGGTCACTTTCCAAATCTACAAATCGGAAAATGGTGGCGCTCCCCAGCTCGTCTCGACTGGCACCTCGACAACTAACTTCGGCCATCAAGTGTCGGGTAGCACTATTGTCTGGTTTGGTAATGATGGGACGACAAATCAAGTCTATAAATCGGAAAATGGCGGTGCCTCCCAACTTGTCTCTACGGGTGGTTTGACGAGTAACCAAGCCCCTCAAATATCGGGAAATACTATTGTCTGGAGAGGCAATGATGGGACAACCAATCAAATCTATAAATCGGAAAGTGGCGGCGCTCCTCAGCTCGTCTCTACGGGCACTTCGATAAATAACAGCAACCCTCAAATATCGGGTAGCACTATCGTATGGGGAGGCTCTGATGGGACGACGGAGCAAATCTATAAATCAGAAAATGGCGGCACTCCCCAACTTGTTTCTACCAGTACTTCGACGGATAACGAAACGCCTCAAATATCGGGTAGTACCATTGTCTGGAAAGGCAATGATGGGACAACCACCCAAATCTACAAATCTACCTGCCCAGTAGCTACGGTAGTTGCCGTTGACCCTATTCCAACGATGAGTCAATGGGGGCTGGTCATCTTTGGTTTAGTAATATTGAATCTGAGCGTTTTTTATGTGCAGCGTCGGGAGTTGGTATAATTGGCTCTTATCGACATATTAAGTTCTCTGGGTAAATCTTCGGCTGTGACAGTATTTACTCATCTAGCCTCTATCCTAAAAACATAATACGCCCACTGCCCATCTGCGTTTTCAAAACTAACTACAAATCCCGCCTGACCTTCTTTTTCGTAGTGCACTTCTTTAACCGTATATTTGAAGTTCAAAATTCCATACGAATCGGTAAGAGTAAGCGGTACATTATTGATATTTTTAGGGAAATCTATACCACTATTGTTGCCACTAAGATGAGTTATAGCCTGTTGGCGAAAATTTAAGAGCGTTTGATTGGAGGTCATTTGCAATTTAATGTCAATAACATCTCCGAAATTATATACCGTAGTTTCGAGGTTTGACGGAGATAAAACCTTTACTTCTAAAATTTCATCTTTGTGAACGTTGATAGTGTGAAGCTGCTGTGCCCCTTTGTACACGGTATATCCCCATTTGGACCTGCTGGAGGTAGTCACCAATACATAGTTTTCAGGTTCCCCCAAAACGGCACCTTGTAAATCAATATTGGCAATCCCTTCTTGATTGGTCTCTGCCCATCCAAAAGTATTATCACCACTTGCTAAGGCTACCCCGTAATTTGGAACGGGTACGCCATCTTCTAACACCAACACCTCTATAATGTCTCTATTTTCCTTGTTGCAACTAAATAAAACGAGTAGTCCAAAAAATAGTACAAAAGATAGAAATTTTCTCAAGGTGTTGAATTTAGGAACTCTGAAAAAATAAATTGACCAATTTTGAAATGGATTTTTTTTGTATGCTTTGAAAAAGTATAGAAAAAAGATTCAACCCGCCCGCCCGAGGCATTCGGGCTGGTTCAAAATTTCTTTTGGTCAATTTATTTTTTCAGTAATACTTAATAGCTTCAGCAATTTGATAAAAATAAATATTCTGTTCTTGTAAGTCAAGGGATTTTGATTGTTGAAAAAATTATTTCCTATTTTTGATTGACAGTTAAATTTTAACTCTATTCCGATTTATAACTACCCTAAAAATTATTTTAGGACTGTTTGCCGCCTTCGGCAGCAGATTAGGAGGTGAGAAAACTAAATTATTGTGAATAGTAAAAAAGGGTTAGTTGCTGGCCTGTTAGCCGTTATGGGATGGGGAAGTGCAGGTTTATTCATTAAGCTACTTCCAACTATCTCTCCCTTGTGGATTGCCGCTGGAAGGAGTGGAGTGGCTGCACTGGCCATAGCCGTTTTAATTATTATTTTGAAAAAATCAGAGGCGTTTAAAAATGCCCTGCGCTTGCGACCTATTTGGGAATTAGGTCTTTATGTGAGCGCCTATTATTTGTTCGCTGTGATGGCTTACCAGTACGCCTCGGTGGCAGAAGCGGCGCTTTTGCTGAGTAGTTCTCCGCTATTTGTGTTTGGTATAAATTTATTGCAGAAGAAAGTACCCAGTCGCAAAGAAAAAGTGGCCGTTTCCCTAGCCGTATTGGGAACACTATTAATATTTCTTCCAAAGCTGTTGGAACCTTCTCAAAAGGAGGAAACCCATTTCCAAGGACTTATTTATGCGTTGTTGAGTAGTGCGCTCATAGCTGTTTTCTCCATCCGTATGAACCGTTTGGGTTCAGAAAAGCATGATATTTTCGCAATTAATTTTATCGGTTTTTTCTTTTTGACGCTCCCTTTAGGATTCGGTTGGATAGACGAATCCGCTTCGAACGAAATTGCACAGTTGGGCACCTACGACGCTTTAAAATTTCTTCTTGCCTTGGGTGTGTGGTCAACCGCAATAGCTAGCATTTTCTACTCTATTGCCTCCATTAAATTAACTCCAGTTATTATAACAAGTTTACGATTTCTAACGCCTATTATAGCAGCTATACTAGCCTCTTTAATCTTGGGTGAAAATGTCCCATGGACTGTCTGGCCAAGCGGTTGTCTCATTTTGGGTGGACTAGCACTGCTGACTTTAAAGAAACCTCTGTTCCATTAACGTCTTCGACAAATGAATGGTAAATGGATTAAGGTCAACAACTAATCTATATTTTGTTTAATTATTTTAAT
>JBCCQK010000513.1:0-5977 GCA_039024375.1 Bacteroidota bacterium | reverse complement strand
GTTCTATTTTGCAAATTTTTTAGCGTATTTTTTTGAAAAACACGCAAGTTCATTGAAATTAGAGGAAAAAATGAGTTTAATAACGCTACTTGAAACGAAAGTAGAAGACCCTCGGCGTATTTTTGATGAGGCTATTTTTTCATTCTACAAGGTAAAAATTCTCTGCATAGCATCGCTACGGAGATAATTTTTAACGAAGTAGAATTGAAAAAGAGTCCATCATAAAATGTGTCGATTATTTGTGGTTAGGTACTTACCTAAAATTTTGCAAAATAGAACTTAACAGCTCTGCCCTTCAAAGGGGAAAAATTCGGTGCGAAACTCCAGATTTTGGATAAAAAATAAATGCCTAAAGACTTGCCCGCAAGCATTCAGGCGGGTTTATAAAATAGAACTTAACAGCCGTACATCAACGAATCATTGCCCTCAATTTTTTCTTAGCGTAAAACAGTTGTGATTTAGAAGTACCCGCCGAAATTCCTAGTAAATCGCCCACTTCTCGATGACTATACCCTTCAACTTCTACTAAAACAAACACCATTCGGTAGCCTTCGGGTAGTGCTTGAATCGCTTTTTCCAAATAGTCCGTATCTAACGAATCGCCCCAGTCAATCGCTTCTTTTACTTCGTGGTCAATAGGCTCAAAACGGACTAGTTTCTTTACTTTTTTATACGCCGTTCGAACCACAATTCGCTTTATCCATGCCCCGAGGGTACTTTCTTGTCGGAAAGTGTGCAAATACCGAAAGACTTTCAAAAAAGCATCTTGTAGCACCTCTTCTGCTAATCCAAAATCATCGCAAATTCGATAGGCTAAGGTGTACATCGCCGTTTTGTAGCGGTCGTACAATTTCTTTTGGGCCAGTCGATTATTCGAAAGGCACTGTGCAATCAGTTGGGCATCGGTCATAAACGTCAATAGGAGTAGAGTTCCTACGTATCAAAGAGGGCTAATGACGAGAGGAAGGTTGTATAGGTGAGAATTTTTTTGAGAATTTTTGAAGTTGCTGATGGTAGTTTTTGTGTAGCTAGTGGTTCAAGTCATAAGTAATTGATAGTTTAATCGAGTGTATTTTTTCGTTAGACAAGGCATTTTTTTTGAGAATAGCCGTACTCTTTGAGAAAAAAATAACGCAGTGTAACGGAAAAAGACGCGATTTAACCTGTCAAGGATTTATGACTTGAACCACTAGGCAAAATGGGAACACAGATTTAACGGATAAAACGGATTGTTTAGCGATATAGGTGTATCAATCTTTGCAAACAGATTGTAATTGAAAATCCGTTTTCATCCGTTAAATCCGTTAAATCCGTTAAATCCGTGTTCCTTAAAATGAAGTAATACTCGGAGAGTCTCCGTACATTTTATTTCCCTCTAGGAATCGCTTGTCCTTCGAGCATCGGCGCCCCTACGTTCGACAAAGCACTTTCTAATTGCGGAATTTTGTTGTCCACAATATCCAACAATTCTACTTTAAGTGTTTCTAATTCCTCTTTAGCAGTTTTGATGGTTGCTCGGTGCGTGGGCGTTGGCCCGTAAGAGGTCATTAATCCTCGATACCCGACAAACATTCTGTTTCGAATCGTGGGCACATCTCTTTCGCCAATTTCTTGCTTGGCCTTATTGCCGTTCATGGCTAAATCTAGTTCGTTCAAAGCCATTTTGGTATCGTAGATGTCTTTAGACAATTGAGCCACGTCTCCGCTAGCGCTATAAATCGCTTTTTCCATTGCTTTTACCTTGTCCATACTTTTGGCTAAAGTGGCGGAAGTGGCCGAAATTTCGGTGATAACCGTCTCCATTTCTTGACGGAATTGTGCGATAGCTTCGGGCGATTGGTTGGGTAAAGCACCTTTTCGAAGTGGTACAACTTCAAAAGTTTTGGGTTCTGCTAACTGGGTAATGACCCCTTCTACTTTTTGCGATAAGGTCACCGAGTACGTACCTAGAACAGCCATAAAGCCCCAACGGTTGTAGCGATTTTTTTGCTGTTTTAAAGGAACAATATTTTTGGACGCATGCTTTAAATCCCAAGTAATACGGTGCATTCCTTTACTACTTTTACCTTTGATTTGTCGAACAACTTGTCCATCGGCGTCTTTCACTGTCAGCCAAATTTCTGGTTTGTCGGCTCTTTGCTTCGCATCCAATGCTTCCCAAGAAGGGAAGTCCTCTTTTTTAGCCATTTTCCCTTTCTCACCGTCTTTCTTCCCCAATCCATCTTTCAAGTAATAAGTAAAAGTGGCCCCAAAGTCTGGATTGGGAGCAATGTATTCCTGTGCCCCGTAAGAGCTAATGATGGACTTGGGAACGTAATGGTAGGTCTTCTTCGGTTGAAACAAAATAGCAGTTTCTTCCAGTTTCGATTCGCTAATTTCCCGCAAGGGCGAGTAATCATCCAATACAAAAAAGCTACGGCCAAAAGAGGCGCCAACTAAATCATTCTCTCTTCTTTGGATGACCAAATCTCTAAACGAAATCGTGGGCGAACCGTTCAATTTGACCCATTTTTGTCCGCCATCAACGGTAAAGTAAATACCAAATTCGGTAGCAGCGAATAATAAATTCGGCTGTTCGTGGTCTTGTACCATCCGCCAAATCAAATGCTTATCCTTTAAGTTGCCTGTAATGGATTTCCAAGATTTCCCCATATCGGTACTCTTGACCAAATAGGGTTTGTAGTCACCGTACTTGTGATTATCCAAAGCAACGTAAACGGTGTTCGCATCGTACAAATCGGCTTTAACATCGTTCACGAAAGCGGTAGAAGGAACGCCTGGAATGCTTCCCACTTCAATTTTTTTCCAAGTCTGCCCGGCATTGGCTGACACTTGCAGAATACCGTCGTCCGTTCCCGCATAGACCACCCCTTTTTGAACCGGCGATTCTGCCAAGGAGGTTATCGTACTATAATCGGACATAGCCCCTAAATCCCAAGAATTGTCCCAACTTGCTTGGGTTTTACCCATAATTGGTAGCCGCGCTCGGTCACTTTGCCCTCTCGTTAGGTCGCCAGAAATGGCTGTCCAACTATCCCCTCGGTCGGTGGACTTCCAAACTCGATAAGAAGCAAAATAAAGTGTTTTAGGGTCGTGCGGGCTAGCAATAATGGGGGCGTCCCAATTGAATCGTTCGAACCCCTCGCCTTTGCCCGCTTGCGGTTGGATAAACACTTGTTCGCCCGTAATGCGGTCGATTCGGTGCATACCTCCTCTTTGCGTTTCGGCGTATCCGATATTAGGATTGCCTGGTTCTACGGCCGATTGGTGACCATCAGCGCCCAAAGTTTTATACCAGTCGGCGTTTCGAATACCGTGCCGATTATCGGTTCGGGAAGGACCACCGTGAGAGCCATTATCCTGTGTACCACCAAAAATATTATAAAAAGGTTCGGCGTCATCGACCGCCACTTTATAGTACTGGGTAATCGGCATGTTATTAAAAAAGCGCCAATTTTGAGCACCGTCAAAACTTTCGTATAAACCACCGTCCGAACCAATTAATAAATAATCGGGGTCATCCACTCGAAAAGCAACGGCGTGATTATCGGAGTGTTTGAGACTTTCATTCAACCGTCTAAAGTTTTTACCCCCATCGTCAGAAATCTGAATCCGCACGTCCATCAAATAAATTCGGTCAAAGTGGTGTGGACAAGCGTACAATTCTTGATAGTAATGAGGTCCCGTAGCTCCCGAAACCGCATCCGACCGCTTTTCCCAAGAAGCCCCTCGATTGGTAGAGCGATAAACGGCGCCTTTGGTTCGGTTCAATTCAATGGCAGCGTACAAAATATCGGGCTGCTGAGGCGAAATAGCTAATCCAATTTTTCCCATATTCCCTTGGGGTAAACCCGTCTTCAGTTCTTCCCAAGTTTCACCACCGTCCGTACTGCGGTGAATGCCCGAGTTGGGACCACCTCCCAAGTAGGCAGCCACCGTTCGATGACGTTGCCAAGTAGCGGCGTATAACCAATCGGGATTTCTTGGGTCAATCATAATGTCCGTCACGCCCGTCCACTCTGCATCACCGAGTGTTTTTTTCCAAGTTTTCCCGCCGTCGGTGGTTTTGTAAAGTCCTCTTTCGTCTCCCTTGTTCCAAAGTGGCCCTTGTACGGCTACCCAAAGCACATCGGAGTTTTTGGGATGAACGATAATCTTAGAAATATGCTCCGACTTTTTCAAGCCCATGTTTTTCCACGTCTTGCCACCGTCGGGGCTTTTGTAAATGCCATCGCCAAAGCCAACGTGGCGACCGCCCACATTTTCGCCCGTTCCTAACCAAACGGTATGCGGATTTTGGGGGTCTAATGTAATGCAACCCGTAGAGTAAACGGGTTGGTCATCAAAAATAGGTTTCCACGTAGTTCCTGCGTTTTCGGTTTTCCAAACACCACCCGACCCAACTGCCACGTACCAAACGTTATCGTCGTTGGGATGAATGGCAATATCGGCAATTCGACCCGACGTAAACGCGGGTCCCACGTTGCGTAATTTTAACCCTTTAAAAGTCGCTTCGGACATGGGCGTGCTGGCCTTTTTTTGTGCGGTGAGTTGAAAGCTCAGCAAGACCAAAAGGCAGCATAGATAATTTTTTACAGTCATAGTTAGGTTTTTATTATCAGAAAAAGACCTTAAAAATAGGGAATATTTGGGGGAACTTAGAGTTGAGACTGGAATCTTCAGATTTTCTTCAAAATATCGTATTTCAAATAAAAAAGGCCACAACGAACGTTATGGCCTTTTTTACAGTTAAAGTAAGCGTCAAATCACTGATATATCATAGCTTTTCAAATGCCAACACTACAAACCGTTGATTTGGCGATACAAACTGTTTCCTAAGCGCATACTCTTGTGGACGCTCTGTAAAATAGGTGTATTGCAACTCAAAATTAGCTTTGTTAGGGCGATAGCCATAATGGGAGTCCCAAAACACAATACTACCTTTCGGGGCTTGTTGCATTTGCTCCTCTTTAATAATATTCTGAGGAGTAGGCTCAATTTCTTCGCTCGCTTTTCCTAAGAAATAATAGAACAAAGTATGATTTGTGTACAAGTAAGGGCCATTGGTTGTACCGTATTCTTGGTTGTACCATTCGGCGGATTCTTTTAAAGTGGATAGTTCGAAGTCAATGGTATAAGGTTTAATAGTGAAGTAGGCAGAAAGGACGGCCAAACCTGCATAGGCAAAGTATTTATGCTGCCTTTTCAAAATAGAAGCTGGTAGCAGGATGAGTCCAGAAGTAATAGCAATAGTAACGGTAGAGTACCAATCTCGTTGTTCCGTAATCATGGCATTCGCCATAAAATAGGATAAAAAGATTCCAGTTCCTACGGCTAACGGAAGCAAAAAGATTAGCAGCTTCCATTTTGGGATAATCTCTTCTACTAGGGATACACCCACTGCGGCCATTACTGCTAGAAATGGACTTAACAAAATGATATATCTAGCAGTACCTCCCGTGTAGGGGCCAATTGGAAAGGCCTGTAAATTGAAGATACATTGCATTAAGAAGTACGCAAATGCGGGAATTACTATGATGTAATATTCATCTTTCCATTTTTTAGTCAAAATAGTAGCCCCCAAAAAAGCCACCATCAAAGTAATTACGACGCCACCGTGAATTTCACTTAAAAATTTAAAATAGTGGTCAAACCCTGCCTTCGACCAAGTTCCAGCTCCTGGACCACCAAGTAGAGAATCAATTAGAAAGAGTGGCTTCCCAGTATATAAAAACCCGGCGACATTAAAAAATAATGGAAAGGTGCCAACGGCTAGTGCAGCGACATATTTTTTTTTCTTCAACGCTAGATATAAGAAATAGCCAAATCCAATAATGTACATCTCAGGACGCATCGCTCCTAAAAATCCAAATACAATCCCTGCAGGAACATATTTTTCTTTTTGATGAAAAAATGCGGCCAAAATAAAAACAAAAGCAGTTGCCACCTCAACGTGTGTTCGAAAAGTAAAGTTGAC
>JBCCQK010000512.1:0-5982 GCA_039024375.1 Bacteroidota bacterium | reverse complement strand
GAAAATTTCCAGTATTGACCATAACGGGACCAAGACAAAGCGGAAAGACTACTTTAAATTAAGTCCTTATTTCCCAATTGGTCTTATTTTTCTATGGAAACGCCCGACATTAGACAACAGGTGCAGAACAATCCAAGAGAACTTTTTGTGAAATATGGTCATCGGTTAATTTTAGACGAAGTTCAGCGAACCCCCAATATTTTATCCTACATTCAAACGATTGTGGACGAAGATGAGGATGCTTGTTTCATTTTATCAGGTTCCCACAATATGTTAATGTTAGAGTCTATCAGCCAGTCTTTGGCTGGACGTTCCGCTATTTTTTACCTATTACCACTATCTATTGAAGAACTTCGTCCTTCTCTTCCTACCGATACTCCATACGAGTCTTTACTATTCAAGGGCGGTTACCCGAGAATCTATCACAAAGACCTTCTTCCTCCTGATTTCTATCCCAACTACTTAGAAACTTACGTGCAACGAGACGTTCGGCAAATAAAGAGCGTAGGGAATCTTAGTACTTTTAATCGTTTTTTAGCTATCTGTGCGGGTCACATTGGGCAGTCCATCAATTACAGTAAGCTAGCTAACGCTGCGGGTATCAGCCTTGGAACGGCTAAAAACTGGCTTTCGATTTTGGAAACTTCCTTTGTTGTTTATCAACTGAATCCATACTACCGAAATTTCAACAAACGTATTACTAAATCGACTAAACTTTATTTTTACGATACGGGGCTAGCCTGTTCTCTATTGCGATTGAACCAACTATCTGCGCTAGATAGCTATTATCAAAAGGGAGCACTATTCGAAAATTTTGTTATCAATGAAGTCAGTAAACATTACTACAATCAAGGCCTAAGACCTCCTTATTACTATTGGAGAGATTCTAATGGTAACGAAATCGACCTTTTGCTAGACTTAGGTGGCCAATTGATGCCCATTGAAATAAAATCTAGTCGAACGTTTAGTAGTCGTTTTTTTAAAAACGTAGAATGGTGGAGGAATATTGCTACTGTTCCTTTGACGGATAGCTACGTTATTTACGGTGGAGAACAGGACTGGGAAGCAGAATTTGGTAGAATTATTAGCTGGCGGAATTTAGCCAATCATTTGCCTTCTTAAATATTAAGAAAGTAGGACACTCAAATCTTAAGCTGTTGCCTAGCCATTTTATACGCCTCTTTGTCAAAAACGGCCGCCACGGAAAAGGTCAGACCTTTAATGACAAAACTGGTGATGGTATCCCCTTTTCCCAATTCATGCTTTTTGACGTACTCGCTACTTTTTAATTCGTACTGCTCGATTAGTTGCTTTTTTGCATCAACTATCCAGTATTCTTCAACGCCGTGGAGAGCGTAATCTTTGAACTTCACGCCTCTGTCTCTTTTAGCAGTTCCTTTAGATAGCACTTCCACGATTAAATCGGGAGCGGGAAAGCGATTCTTTTCCTCTTCAAAATGGTCACTTTTTGTTTTATCAAAAAATACAACATCGGGTTCGTAATCATTTCTTGTCAGCGAAATCATTATTTTTTCGATACCGCAAAATCCGAGGTCGTATTCGTCCACATAGTCGCTTATAATCTTATACAATCTACCATTCGCATCATTGTGCCGCTTGATGACGGGCGAATGAACAATAATTTCGCCATTAATGAATTCTGCTTTAACGCTCGGTATCACCCAATTATAAAAAGCCAAACGTTCTTGACGTTCTTTTTCCAATAAAGAGTGAACCTCTTCCACGATGGTGGGTGCATCGGGCTGCTGCATTAGTTGATTGATGATGTCTATGGACATTTTGAGACAGATGATTTCGTGAAAGATTGTACCAATTTACGTCTTTTTGAACAAAAAACATAATTCACTTTCTCTACATTTTTAAATCCGATGTTTGAAAATCAACAACTTGAAATTTACTACAACTCATTCAACAACTCCAATAATCGCAACTGATTCTTAGCCCTCACCAAATTTTGTGTATCATATTTCACGGGATAATAAACATCTCCTCGCAGATAATCCGTCAAAAAACGAATCGCCTGTTCAAAAACGGTTAGTTGCGCTCCAAAGTGCAGTAGCTTTGTTTCCAACGTAGTCAGTTCGCCGTCCCAACCCGCCAAATAGCCCGCATGCAACGCCCTAAGAATAGGTAAACGCAATTGTAAATTTTGCCAATCGGCGCTGTTTTCGTCCAAATTTGGGACAAACGTCCGTACCATATCACCGTAATCGTACAAAACACTTCCCGCCATAACGGTATCAAGGTCAATTACACAAACGGGTTGCTGCGTTTTTTTATCAAAAAGCAGGTTATTGATTTTGGTGTCGTTATGAACGACCCGAACGGGAAGGGATAGATTTTGCGACAAGCTAACTAGATAGCGATATTTAACAATGCTTTTAATGGTACGTTGCGCCGCTGTGAGTCGCCTGTTTGAAGCAGTCTTGAGAGTAGCGTAAAACTGTTGATAGTGCAAAGAGGTATTATGAAAATCGGGAATCGTAGCGTGCAATTTTTCACCATCTAAATCGGCCAAGGAACGAGTGTATTCGCCAAAAGCAAAGGCCGCCGAATAGGCCATTTCGGAGTTTTCGACGGTGTTGAAAGTGTGCGTATTTTCTACAAAAGGATACAAACGCCAGTAACACCCCTTCAATTCGACGATGTATTTTTTATCAACTGTTTTTACGGGCAGCAATATCGTTTTGGCGTACGCTTTACTGCGCAGATGTTGTCCCACACTGACGATATTATTCATCAACCACTCGGGTTGTGGAAAAATCGTAGTATTGATTCGTTGGAGAATAAAAATGCTTTTTATCCCTTGATTGGAAACCGTGATTTTATAAGTATTGTTGATAAGTCCGATATCAATTGCTTCCACCGTTCGAAGCGTGCTACGAGGAAAGAAATGGATAAGGATTTGCTGGATTTTCTCCTTAGTCATTAGACGCTAGGTCTTTATAAAAAACTAATAAATATTGAATATTCCATCAATTTTAAGAAACTTATTACTCTATTTCTAACGATTAGCCCTATTTTGTGGCCAAATCTGAAAATCAATCTATCACATTCATGTCCAGACTCATTATCATATCTAACCGGTTGCCGGTGACCATTGATAAACAGGCAGGGGAACTTATGTACCATCCGAGTGCGGGTGGACTGGCAACGGGCTTAGGTTCGTTGGACGAATCAATCGAAAAAATATGGATAGGTTGGCCGGGGCAAGCCATTGAAAACGATTGGGAACAGGCCGCTATCAAAGACGACCTCGAAAAAGATAATTTAATCCCCGTTTTCCTAAGTCAACAAGACATTGAATGTTTCTACGAAGGCTTCAGCAACAAGGTTATCTGGCCACATTTTCATTACTTCACCCAATATACTGCTTACAATCAAGATTCGTACTGGGCGGCCTATAAAAAAGTCAACACTCTTTTTCAAGAAGCAGTCTTATCCATTTACAAAGAAGGGGACGTGATTTGGGTACACGATTACCAATTGATGCTACTACCTGCTATGATTCGGACCAAACTACCCCGTGCAAGTATCGGTTTCTTTTTGCATATTCCCTTTCCCTCTTACGAAATTTTCAGAATCCTGCCTTGGCGAAAAAGCCTACTAGACGGGGTATTGGGAGCTGACCAAATTGGTTTTCATACGTACAACTACATGCGCCACTTTTTGAGCGCCGCCTATCGCATTTCGGGTATTGAGCACAATTTTGGTAAGATGGTCATCCAAGACCGCCTCATCAACGTGGACGTTTTCCCAATGGGCATCGACTATTGGAAGTACGCTAAACACGAAGTCATTCTCGACCCGCGAGACGAAGCGTTCAAGATTGAACGAATGGCGCGCAAAAAGAAAATTATTCTGTCGATTGACCGATTGGACTACACTAAAGGGATTCCGCAGCGCATTCGAACCTTTGAGAGTTTCTTGGAAACCTATCCTGAATACGAAGAAAAAGTAACCCTTTTACTGGTTGTCGTCCCCTCCCGTTCTAGCGTAGACCAATACCAAGAACTGAAAGCCGAAGTGGATTCATTAGTCGGCCGCATCAACGGTTTGTACGGTTCTTACGATTGGTCGCCCATCCAGTATTTCTATCGCTCTCTGCCTTTTAAAGTGTTGTCCACCTTGTATAAAGTGTCCCAAATTGCGATGATTACGCCTCTACGAGATGGAATGAATTTGGTCGCCAAAGAGTACATTGCCAGTAAAGAGGAAAGCGAACAAGGCGTCCTCATCTTGAGCGAAATGGCGGGTGCCGCCAACGAACTAACCGAAGCCTTAATCGTCAACCCCCACGATAGCGCCGATATCGTAGAAACCATTCGCAAAGCACTGGAAATGAATCCTTCTGAACAGCGGTGGCGCTTGAAAAAAATGCAAGAAGGATTAAAGAAATACAACATCAAAAACTGGGCAGAGAGTTTTGTCAATGACCTCACGTCCTTAACGAAAAAGCAAAAAAACATACAAGTGCAACTACTCAATCGACAAACGGCGCAGGACATGATTGACGCTTATCAGTCTGCCCAAAATCGGCTCCTCATCTTAGATTACGACGGCACGTTAATGAATTTTCAGAATGACCCCCAAGCAGTAGTTCCCGACCAAGATTTATTAGCCATTTTGGAACAACTTTGTGCCGACTCTCGCAACAAAGTCGTCATCAACACAGGTAGAGACCGAGAAACTATTGGCAGTTGGCTCGGCCACTTGCCCATTGAATTTGCCGCCGAACACGGCGTTTGGACCCGCAAAAAGAAAAAATGGGTCAAAAATCCTGGTTTGCGCAACAAGTGGAAACCCGATGTTCAGTCTGTCCTAGAAAGTATGGTGGAGCGAACGCCCGGGTCTTTTATCGAAGAAAAAGATTATTCTCTAGCGTGGCACTATCGGCGTATTGACAAGGATTTGGGCGCCAAGCGTATTCGCGAATACCGAGACGTTCTTTCCTATTTGACGGCTAATTTAGACCTACAGGTATTAGAAGGGAACAAAGTTATTGAAATTAAAAATGCGGGCGTTAGTAAAGGACAAGCTACGCTCATCTGGAGTACCGCACAAGATTGGGATTTTATTTTTGCCATTGGCGACGACCATACCGACGAAGATACTTTCAAAGCCTTACCCAAAGAAGCCTACACGGTGAAAGTGGGAGATGATACGTCGGCAGCTCGTTTTAATATTGGCTCCGTGGAACAGGTGCGAACTTTATTAAATCTTTTTTTGGGGAATGAGCAACGATAAATCAGCCATTTCGCTAGTCCATTTTTTACGAGAAGTGACTCAATTAGGCAGCGAGGATATACTTCGAAAGGGCCACCAATGGTTCAATGGAACGTTTATCCCTACAGTCAAAAAAACATCCGAACAGTCCATTTATCCAATATTGGTCGCCGAAGCGTGGCTGATAATGGGAGAAGTGTACGAACTACTCGAAGCACCCAAGCAAGCGTTGACTTGTTACCAAATTGGCCTTCATTTTAACCCTAAGGGACGGGACCTTTATCATTGGACAGCATTGGTGGAGGAGCAATTAGGAAATTACGTTACCGCTTTAGAAGCTATCGAAAAAGCTATTCAGCTAAGCATCGACGCCGAAGAATTGATGATTGACCGCCAACGCATCCAAGATTGTTTAGTGTACGATAAGACGCCCGATTTCGAAGCAGGCGATTTGGCTTGGCAATGCTATGAACAATTGGCCAACGACGAGTTTGAGGTGATTCTCCAAAAGATAGATATCCACCAAACAAATCATGCCGACCTTTTAAAATGTGCCTATCGGGCTTGCGGCGCTTTACAAAAAATGACTGAAGGAGAGGCCCTTTGGCAACGTATTTTACAGATAGATTCGCAGGCTATACTATCCGAAATCGACCTCTTTTACTGGTCATAAAATCCTTTTTTTGCTTGTCAAGCCCTTTTTCCAACTTTTTTTGAAAAAAAAGGCCATCTTTT
>JBCCQK010000511.1:0-5988 GCA_039024375.1 Bacteroidota bacterium | reverse complement strand
TTTCGTTAGACAAGGCATTTTTTTTGAGAATAGCCGTAGCTCTTTGAGAAAAAAATAACGCAGTATAACGGAAAAAGACGCCGATTTAACCTGTCAAGGATTTATGACTTGAACCACTATTCTAGTTGCTTATGCGCAAGTGCTGTTAGTTAATAGAATCGCCTTGGAGAATCGATATAAATCTGTCATTATAGAATATCGTCCTGCATGGAGACGATTCGTCTTTGTATCAATTCCTAACTTCTGACCTCTCTTTCCATCAATTTCTCGGAATAATTTCTTGCCATTACCTGTCCCGAAAGTCGGGAAATACGCAGAAAATAATTTCTAAAGAACTACTCAAACAGGATAGTACAGGATAACACTTCTCAATTGAAAATTTACATTTATTTCTGAAATGCGATTTCCAGAAAGAGGGATTATTTTTTTAAAAAGAAAAAGTCCAACTATAATTTTAATTAAAAGAGTATTTACTAAAAAATATTTTAAATTGACAATCAGTAGGTTGTAAAGCAAAAGTCACCTAAGCGTCACTTGTGAAATTAGGATAATAAAACATCCGATTAGACGATTTTACCACCTATTCTAGATTTTTATTCAATACCCTTAATCTACATTTAACCCAAAGTTAAGGTTCAAATAATGCTTAAGGCTCAAAACTTATTTGATATGAAAAAAAAATTACTGTTACTTACTTTTGCACTTTTCTTCGCCTGTGTTTCACATGTGTTCGGTCAATCTGGTACGATAAAAGGAGTGATAACGGATGCTAATGAAGGTTCTACCCTCCCAGGCGCAACCATTTCTATCGAAGGAACGACGGTAGGAACAGTAACGGATGTGGATGGCGTTTATATTCTGACGGGTGTTCCTGCGGGGAATCAAACTATATCTATTTCGTTTTTAGGTTTTGAAACGAAGACAGTTGCCATAGATATGCAAGATGGACAAACGCTTGAGATAAGTGAAGCTTTGGGAGAAGGTGCTATTATGGGAGAAGAAGTCATCGTTACTGGTCAGTTGTTAGGACAAGCCAAGGCCATCAATCGCCAATTGAACTCCGAATCCATTGCCAATATCGTTTCGGCAGATAAAATACAGGAGTTACCCGACGTAAATGCGGCGGAGGCGATTTCTAGATTACCAGGCATTGCTATCAATAGAAGTGGTGGAGAAGGCCAAAAAGTGGTGATTCGAGGAATGGAACCCAAATTTGCGGCCATTACTGTGAATGGTGTCCGCCTACCGGCTAGTTCCAGTACAGACCGTTCGGTAGATTTATCTTTGTTATCTCCCGAAATGTTAGATGGAATTGAAGTGTTCAAATCGCCACTGCCAGATATGGATGCCGAGGCGATAGGCGGTACGGTTAATTTGAGTTTGAGAAGGGCCCCCAGAGAACTGAAACTGCTGGCAAAAGTGTTAGGAGGGTACAATGAACTAAATGACGATTATGGCGACTATAAAGCCGTATTGCAAGGTAGCAAACGTTTTCTGAATGATAAGTTGGGGGTAGTTGCCCAAGGAACAATTGAACGCTTTAATCGGGGCGGAGACATTATTAACTATTCTTGGTCACAAGGTCGAACCGACCCCGAAACGGGCATTACTGAGATATTGGGCAATTCTTTGACTTTTGAAGACCGACAAGAAAAAAGAAGACGCTACAATGGTAGTCTTAGTCTAGATTATGATTTGGGAGAGGGACATAAGTTGGGTTTTTTCGGTTTATACAGTAAAACTCGAAGAGACCGATTTGAAATGAGCAATATTTACAATCCCGGCGAACCAGGTATTACTTACAGAGGTAGAGGGATTGATAATGACCTAACCTTATATACGGGCTCTTTGAGTGGCGAGCATAGCTGGGGCAAATTATTAGTAGATTGGAGTATTTCGAGTTCTAAGACCGAAGGTTCAACCCCCTACGATTTTTCTATGCAGTTTAATGATAATATCTCTAACCCCTTCGATGTTGGACTGAATGCAATGGGACATCCTAGAACCTTTTTTGCGGCCGCTACTCCTAATTTGCAAGAGTCTTTTTTAAGAAGAAATAACCTCCAAGCGACCAGTACCATTGAGGAGACGCAAACGGCCATGGTTAATTTAAGAATCCCTTTAGCCATTAACGACAAAATTGGTGGTTATTTTAAATTCGGCGGTAAATACTTTCAAGCAGATAGGTCTAGAGTTAGGACGCTACGGTCAGAAAATTTCTACTATCTGGGTGGAGAATTTACTAAAAATGCGGCGGCTGAATTTGGGACACCGCTTATTAGGATTCCCACCAACAATAGTTTAATTAGCATACAGAACTTCTTAGGAGAAGCAGACCGAGTTGCTTTTGAACTAGAAGATGGTACGCCAAGTGACTTCACTGCGACCTTGGACCCTGACATTATTAGAAATTGGAGTATTATTCAAAATCCCTTACTCAATGATGATAGAGCAGCAATCGTAGATAACTATACACTTACAGAAACGATTACCGCTGGTTATGCCATGCTTAAATTGAACTTGGGTAAGCGACTTTCGGTTATTCCTGGATTCAGATACGAATATTCTGACAATGATTATAGTTCAGGTGTTTCCTCCATTAATGGTCGTTATGGTGTGAATGGTTTTCTGATTGACACCACTACGATTCAACAGTATGGGGAGTTTTTGCCCCATTTACATATAAAATTACAGGCGACCGACTGGTTCGATATCCGTGCATCTTATGCTACCACTTTGGCCAGGCCAGATTACACTTACGTTACCCCTAGGGCACAAATCAATAATACCTCTACTAGGATTCAAGCAGGTAATCCTAATCTCCGTCACGCCAAGGCAGTCAATTATGACTTATTTCTTTCCGCTTACAAAGGGGGACTTGGTCTGTTGACCATTGGTGGTTTTTACAAAGATGTGAACGATGTCTTTATTCCTCGGACGATTCAGTTGGTTGACCCAGCACTCGCCGCAGAGAATGGTTGGCCTAATAACTCTGGGTACGAATTACAATCGTTTGCCAATTTAGATGAGTCAAAAGTTTATGGATATGAAATTGATTTGCAAACGAATCTTAGCTTCCTACCAGGCCTTTTTAAAGGCTTTGTTTTCAACCTAAATTATGCTAGACTATACTCAGAAACAAGAGTGTTTTTCTTGACTTCCGAATCTGTTTTAATTAGCCCATTCCCACCCATCTTTGAAACAACTTATACGACCAATATTAGAGAAGTACAAATGCCTAGTCAAGCGCCGCATATCTTTAATATGTCCATAGGATACGATTACAAAAAATTCTCTGCACGGGTTTCGGGTAGTTATCAAGGAACGAAGGCCCGAAGCTATAACCTCAACAAAGATTTTGACCAGTTTGACCAAGGTTTCTGGCGATGGGATGCCTCGGTTAAACAACGATTCGGTAAAAATTGGAGTGCCTTTTTGAATATCAATAATTTCACAAATCAACAAGATATATCTTTCATTAGAAATGAAGATTTTTTGAGAAGAATTGAAACGTTTGGCATGACCGGTACTATTGGCGTGCAATATAAATTATAAAAATAAAAAACAGCGATTTAAGTACTCGGATAGAATTAATCCATATTCTCAGACAGGATGAACATGATTTACAGGATTCTGATTATCAACATATTAAATCCTGTAAATCTTGTAAATCCTGTCAAAAGAAAATTAAAACTAATCTTGTCTAGGTACTTAAACTTAAACCTTCACTAAACGGATGACCCTCAACTACTAAGGAAAATGTAAAATTTAAAATTACAAACCCGCCAGACTGCTGTGCGGGCTGGTTCAGAATCTAAAAATACTGACCATCAAGACGTTAAAATTTTGAAAATGTAAATTTATTTTTTCTCTATTCCTAATCGTCAACGTTTTTAATTTAAAACTTTAATAATGAAAAAATTTTACCAGCTTACTTTTTTTATCGCTTGCCTGCTTGTAGCTAACAGTATAGCGGCACAGCGGTACGTTTTAATTGAACCCAGTACTGACCCCACCCAGATAACGGATATTTTTCCAGTTATTATGGGAGACACCACAGCCACGGGAGAACGTACAGACGAGAATACGATTTACCAATTAAAAAATGGCGGTGTTTACATCACAACGGGGCGAATCGTCAATAAGCCTAATTGGACCCTCCACATTGAGGCCGAAGATTTAACTGACACTGACACCAAACCTATTCTTACTCGGATTCCGAATGCCTCGGGTGCTTATCCAGACATTATGCGAGCCGAAGGAAATGTGACCTTAAAAAACATTTGGATTGTTTCGGGGCAAAGAGGACCTGGAGAAAATGATGACTGGGGAAAAATCCGCTTTATGGGAGATAACACTAGAGTGATTGTACAGGACTGTATTATCGAAAAAGATAGAGGTGGATTCTTACAAATGCGAGGACAGAAAATTAAGTGTTATGTAGATGGATGTATTTTTAGAAATGGCGGTAACCGAAGACTATTGGAAGGAAATGGTCGAGGCATTGATGCACGGAATACCGCTATGGATACTTTAATTGTCAGAAACTCTATCATTCACAACATCATTGACCGAGTATTCAGAAGTCAAGGGGGAGCGGAACCACACAACTACATCGAATTTGACCAAAATACGATTTTCAACGTAGCGGGTCGTCACGGTTGTTTCCAATTTGGAAAAGTCAATACCGCTATCGTGACCAATAACTTTATGATGAACCCAATGATGTTGGGAACGACTCCAGTCTTAACCGATGAGCAAACCCAACCCGATAACGATGCACATAAGATTTTCACCGTGGATGAATTGAATCCAAACACCAATTTCACTTTCGGTGGAAATAATATCTTCTGGACGCAGGATGTGCTGGACGTATTAAATGGCATTGATTCGGTGAATATTCCGAATATCTATTCTGATTTGATTTTGCAATCTCTTGGAAATGACGGTTCGGGCACTTTCATCCAAGACCCAACCGCTTTGAACAGCGTACCGATGAATATCACACAATACGTCATTGATTTGTACGCCAATCCAGCCTCCGAAAATATGTTCGACCACACCGTAGAAGATATTTCTTTGGCGGGAACTGGTTTTGACTTCGGCAATTTATTTGATTTTGCCACTTTCGACCCTTGCTACGCTTCTTCTGCCAGTTCTGCAACTGCTGGCACTCACGGCGGCGCAATTGGAGCCGTTTCTTTCTGTGATGGCTTAGAGGTAGGAATGGGTACGAATACGGTAGTAGATATTATCGTAAATAGTGAAGACCATAATACACTAGAGACCGCCGTTATTGCCGCCAAATTGGATGATGATTTGAGAGAAGAAGGACCATTTACCGTATTTGCACCTACGGACGATGCTTTTGCTGCTTTGGGCCAAGATGTAATCAATACGCTTTTAGCAGAACCAGAGGGTGATTTGGCTCAAATTCTTTTGTATCACGTCGTGCCAGGCAAATTCCTATCTACTGACCTGAGCAATGGCATGAAAGCAAAAACGTTACAAGGAAAGGATATTGAGGTAACTATTACTGACGGAAATGTATTCATCAATGATGCACAGGTAACTGTGGCGAATATTGAAGGAGACAACGGTGTTGTTCACGTTATTAATAAAGTGCTAACGCCTCCTGCGGACCCACCAGCGGTTCCTGTAAGATATGTAGATATTCCAGCAAGTGATGACCCAGCGAATATTGCAGATATTTTCCCAGTCATTATGGGAGATACTACCGAAACTGGAGAGCGAGTTAGTGTCAATACCATCTACCGATTGATGAATGGAAGCGTTTACATTACAACGGGTAGATTGGTCAATAAGCCTGAATGGCCTTTACAAATTGAAGCGGTTGATTTGGAAAATACTGCTCTGAAGCCTATTCTTACTCGGATTCCGAATGCCTCGGGTGCTTATCCAGACATTATGCGAGCCGAAGGAAATGTGACCTTAAAAAACATTTGGATTGTTTCGGGGCAAAGAGGA
>JBCCQK010000510.1:0-5991 GCA_039024375.1 Bacteroidota bacterium | reverse complement strand
CGAATGGAAAAATTCGAGACCTTTGGAGCGGCATTAAAGGCAAGCTGGGCAAAGTTCAAGTTAGTGAAGCAAATGCGTGAGGGGATTGCTCGATTTACATTCAGAAAGAAAGACGGCAGTGAAAGAGCCGCCTTAGGAACATTGAGAGAAGGTAATTTCTCTTACCAGTACAAAGGTGGCAAAGGGACTGCCAAGGCGAATATCGTTAAGTACTTTGACATTGAGCGTAACGCCTTCCGTTCGTTCCGATTAGAGAACCTAATAGCGGCCTAACGAACGGGGCATAATCGCCCCACTTCCAACCAAAATTCAATAACAAAAAGGCGGTCAAAATCGGGTCAATTGTCCATCAATTGAATGGGCAACCCTACCCCTTTAAAAAAAAGTGATTTAATGTACTACCCAACTAATGACATTTGGAAAGGGTTGTATTCCACCAAGCAAAAGCAAGGTTTAGCGATTGCCCGGCTAAAGTTGGTCCCGATGGACATTGACGGCAAACAGGCATTGAGCGAAGCCGATTATATCACCCTCCTACAAAACAGGCTCACCACCATAAAGACGGATAAAGGAAAGTCAGAGATTGCCCAACGGCTGAAAGATTTGGGCATTGATGCAACAACCAAGCCGACAACGACCAACCGAAAGGACAAGAGCAGAAAACCGCTTAGAGCGGCTAAAAATGGCGTTTCTCCATCATGGCATCAAAAGACAAGCATCGGACTAATTAAAGTCCTTTCGACCGTTGCGGAGTTCTTCACCGCCAAGCCGATAGTTTTTGTAACCCTAGTGGCTGCCCTTTCAATTCAAGTTCATCATTTGGCGGTATTGGTCAATCGAGTAGGCGATAACGACGGCATCCTATTGGGGTATCTGTTCGGCAGCGTGGCAGAAACTACGGCATTGTTGCTAACCATCCACGGCGCACAGAAACGAACCCTATTGATATTTGCCTTTGTCCAAGCGTGGGTTAATGTGCTGTACTATTGTGACCTTCCGCTACTGGTTACCAAACTAACGTTGTCGGCGCTCATTGCTTATGTAGTTTTCAGCTACTCGGAATTGTACACTAAAACGAATCTTAAATAATCCACACATAGGGCATCGCCCCAATTTTTAACCAAAACAATCTAGCTTAACATGGAAAAGAACCTATGCAGTTTTGCAGAAATAGACCAACTGTGGTTGGCAGCCGAGGAAAAGGAAAAGGAAGTTGCTGCCACTAAATCGGCCATTGAGCAAACCAAATGTACTAAAGAGAAAACCAAGCTATACCAGCAGACTGTGAGATTACTAAAGGAGCAAAAGCAACTTTATCGCCAAATCGGTGAGAGGTTGCAATTTATCAAACAAACTTTACCGAACCATGAAAAAAAGACAACCACTAAAATTTAGGGTATTGGATGCCCTCGCCCAATGCGTGTACTATCTTCGAGAAGTACCGCTCCAAAGGCTTAACAATTACCTCGACCGACAGGCGGGTAAATATTGGTTAGAAGAATAGACGTTAATTAGCCATTTGCTTAGTATTGCCACTTCGATTATTCGGAGTGGCTTTTTTGGTTATATTTGCGGTGTCGCCTTGGTGGAATGTCCGCAAACCTTCCGCAACTGTTTTAGTTACCAAGGCGGCTTTTCCTACCATTCTAGCCTACATTTTTCGCAAACGTTCAACCAAACGTTCAACTTTACCAAAAAAGCCTTGATAATCTAATGACTATCAAGGCTTTGTATTTTTACTTTGTAGCGGAGACAGGACTTGAACCTGCGACCTTCGGGTTATGAGCCCGACGAGCTACCAACTGCTCCACTCCGCGATATTGGACGGCAAAGATACAGGCATTTTAAAGATATTCCAAAATATTTTAGGGGAAATTTTTAATTTCTCGGTAAAGGCCCCGAAAAAGTCATTAGAATCAAGAGGTCAACTGATAAATGCGCCCCTCTCCACCTTGCAGTTTTTCCATGGGCAACAACGAATTGGTTGGGTGAGTGGTAAAATCGAGCGCATAATTGTTCAATATCTTACCTAGTCTGGTGTCTGATTGCGCAGTGGCATTCAAATTAACCACAAAAATAAAATCAGCTTGACCAACCAATTGCCACGCAATAACAAATTGACTACCATCGGCCTTCGGCGGTAGTAACCACTCAACTGTACTGCCTTCTAAAGCAGTGGGAAAATCATCAGCGTACTTTTTCAACTGCTCTACCTTTTGGTACAAAGCCACATTTCTCCCCCACCGATACGGCCCACGGGTCGCTTTGGGGCCCTCGCCAATTTGAAAAACGTACAATTTGGTGTAACGCTCATTTGGGGCAGGATGAGGGTGAATATCTCTAGTTTCGAAACCTAAGCCCATATAACTAGGCAGGTCTAAAAACAAGCCTATAAAAAGTCGAGTGATGTTATTATATAGGTAAAAACTATCAAATCGAGGGTCGTCTTTATCGGCCGTCATGATGGTAAAATTGGGCGTCACCGTTCGGGTTTGTCCAATCCTATAGTAACGGAAAAAGAAGTGCATAAATTTGGGAGAACCGACGGGCATGGATTGTAAATCGCCCAAGGTTGTGTCGGCGGCGGATAGTTCTAGGTGGTCTTCTTCCGCACCGTAGGCCATAGTATTAGGTGGGGCGAGAAAAGTTTCGGCGAAGTAGCCAAAGTAGGGAACGGATTGTTGAATGTGTTGTTTGATGGCTCGATGAGGGTCGTAATAAGCTAAAGCAGAATCCAATTTGCGTAGGCCACTCTGTACTTCCCTTGATAAATTCGGCCGCATTTGGACGTGTGACATATCGCCCCGCATGAAATCAAAATGGTATTCTTGCTGAATGTTTCCGTAGCGTTTTTTGAGGTAGGCCCACACTTCGGGGCGAGGTTGGTTGAAATCAATTTCCCAATTTTGATTGTCATCTAACCGCTCGTACAGTTTGAAACGGGTCAGTGGCCCAAAGGCTCGACTGAATTTTTGGGGTTGCTGAATACGGTAATCTCGCCATACTCGACCGTCGGCGTCCACCGTTTTCGCCGATTCGTTGGGGTCCACTTCTAGTCCTCGGTACGGGGGTCCCATCGTGGCGGGTGCAGGCTCAAGGCCACAGTGATACAGATGCGAAATGAGGCTATTGCGGCGACGGATTCGTCCTTCCAAATCCCATTTTTCGCCAAATAAAATGGGTACTCGAAATTCTTCTATTTCTTGGTAGAAAAAATGAAAGAAATCCGTAGGAAATGGTTGTTGATTGGCACTTCCTTTCTGAATTAACCACTTCATTATTTCTCGCTCAACCCGTTGGTGCAAATTGGCGGAGTGATTGACAATGTCAAATTCTCGTCGCTGCAACCATTCGAAGTAGCGAGGATTGGCCAGAACAATTTCCGAATAGCGGTCGGTGTGTGGAATAACGTCCATGCCCACCGTTTTCCCCATTAGATGGAGTATATTGACGACTACTTTCAATTGCTTTTCTACGGTATTCAAGGCGGGGACAGACCGCTGCAATTCCTGCGAGAAGAACTCCCGATTGATGTGCCAGCTACTAATACCGTACAAACTCGCCACGACGCCCGGTTCCCAAATCGGTAAAATATGGATAGAAGACTGCGCTTTGGGCAAACTCAACGCATATTTAACGATATTCCAAAAGTTGCCAATCGTGCGTACATTGATGCCGACCATATTGACGGACTTTAACCACTCGCTATTAGATTGATACCGAACTGGACTATCAATAGTTTGGTAGGGATTCAAGGCGGTAAACAGTTGATTACCAAATCGTTGCTCAAGTAATGCCAAAATATCCAATGTTCCCAAATCCAATAACCACTGGGGCATAGCCTCTGAAACAAAGGTAGATTCCCCTCGTCCGTAGGTATTTAGCGCTTCCCGAAAGTGTTGTTGCCACTGCCCCTTTTTTTTGGCGTAAGCCGAGTCCATCAGTGTGTGATTTAATTGGTTAATATTCGTTACAAAACTCGCTAGTTCGTCCGAGAAATGAAATGATTCACCCAAAAAATCGAAAAATAAGATAGGGTTTACCTTACTTTTCTTAAATGCGGTTACCTTTGGCAAACAATACAATTCAGAACTAATTATTCCTGCATGGCACCACCAAAAAGTATTCCATTGAATGACCCCAAAACCATCAACGGTTGGGCCATGTTCGATTGGGCGAATTCGGCTTTTGCGCTAGTCATTACTGCCGCCATCTTTCCAGGCTATTTTTCGGAAGTTACACAAGGAGATACGTCGAATGTCCTCGATTTTGGATGGATTAAATTGGAAAATACCGCCGTTTTTGCCTACGCCACTTCTGCTGCGTATTTGATTATCACCCTACTCTCTCCCCTATTATCGGGTATTGCTGACTACGGAGGGAAACGCAAATTTTTCCTTCGTTTTTTTACGACGCTGGGGTCATTGGCCTGTTTTTCCCTCTTTTTTTTCAATAGTATTGATAGCCTAACTATCGGTTTAATAGGATACGTATTATCAATGATTGGCTTTGCGGGAGGACTCGTTTTCTACAATTCTTACTTGCCAGAAATTGTGACAGAAGATAGATACGACCAAGTGAGTGCTAAAGGTTTTGCCTACGGTTACATTGGAAGTATTTTGCTACTTTGTTTTAATCTATTTGTCATCATGAAACCAGAAGTCTTTGGCCTGAGTACCGAAGGGTATTTGCCCGTAAGAATTGCTTTTGTGACCGTGGGCCTATGGTGGATTGGTTTCGCCCAAGTTGCATTTGCCAGATTACCCGCTGACTCCAACGAACCCGCTAAGGGGAATATCATTCTGAAGGGCTTCGAAGAATTAGTCAAAGTCGGTGAGCGTGTTCTACAATCTAGTAACATTCGAACCTTTCTAGGCGCATTTTTCTTTATTAGCGCGGGTGCACAAACGGTCATTTTCTTAGCGGCCATATTTGCTTCCGACGAATTAGGATTCGAAACCACCGAACTCATAACGGTTATCCTCTTACTGCAAATCATCGGTATCGGCGGTGCTTACTTTTTTGCTTGGTTATCCAAAATGAAAGGGAATATTTTTGCCCTAATTACGGTGTCGCTCATTTTTATTGGCATCTGCGTGGCCGCCTATTTTGTGGTCGCCAAGCCACAATTTTATATCATTGCCGCCTTCGTGGGACTGGTCATGGGTGGCGTACAATCGCTTTCGCGGGCGACCTATTCCAAACTAATTCCGCAGGGAACGGCCGATTTCGCCTCTTTTTTCAGCTTCTACGACGTCTTAGAAAAAATAGCCATTGTTTCGGGAACCTTCATTTTTGGGGCAGTTAATCAATTGACGGGTGGCATGCGCAATAGCGTACTAACACTCTCCGTTTTTTTTCTACTAAGTATTCTGCTATTTTCAAGAGTCAAAATCACCAAATCCACCGCCAAATGACGGGTTTTCTGTTCTTTTTCAGTGCATTAGGTGCCTTCAATGGCCTACTTTTAGTCATTTATCTTTTCTTTTTTACCAAAGAAAAAACACTCTCTAAGTACTTACTTGGTGGGTTAATTCTGGCTTTAAGTATTCGCATTGGTAAATCCGTTTTGCTCTATTTTGACCGAGATTTACCCAAAGTCTATTTACAAATTGGGCTTTCCGCCTGCTTTTTTATTGGGCCTTTTCTATTTTTTTATCTAAAATCGGTCGTTGAAAGAAAAGAAAAGTTACCCAAATCTTGGACTTTCACTTTACTAGGACTTTTAGGACTCGTTACCGCAGTTGGTCTTGTTCGCCCCTACGAAAACTATCCCGACTTTTGGAACTACATTTTTGCGTTTCTCATTTATTACCAATGGGCCTTTTTTATGATTGGTAGCTTATACGTTATGCGGAAAAGTATCATCAAATTGGGACAAAGAAACAAAAACATTTCGGCCAACGAGAAATGGTTACTGTCCATTTTAACCGCCAATTGGATTATTTTCGCATAACGTATAAGCTACCAATCATAAAAAAGGCCCATTGG
>JBCCQK010000509.1:0-6013 GCA_039024375.1 Bacteroidota bacterium | reverse complement strand
CCAAATGTTATGCTTTTTCAAAGCTGGAGCTAAAATTTTCATTTCTTCATCATTCAAACAATCTTTACTCACTCTGGATTTATCTTTCTCTTTAATTCCAAAAAAAGGATTTTTGGGAAGATGTTGTCTTTGTACTAATTCTGTAAATATTGCCCTAATGTGACTTAATTTATTGTTCCACGTGTTGTTTGATATTCCTTGAATAGCCCACCAATCCATGTAGTCTATTGCCATTGCCTTTGAGAAATCGGCGATTGCCGTTTTTTCTAAGTTATTATTTTTCAAATATTGGATAAATAAATTTGCGTGACTGTTGTAGGAGCGTCTAGTAGTTCTATATCGAGACTGCATTTTGATTGCCCTTGCTTTTTCTATACACTCAACTATATTTTTCTTTTCTAGTTGTTTTACTTTTTTATGCCTATTGGATTGATTTAGTTGCTCTTTGGTGAACAGACTAATTAGTAAATCTAACTTTTCCTCTAATTGGTTCAACCTTAGATTATCTTTTAATTCTAAGTTCTCTTTGGGGGTATCAATATTTTCCTTAATTCTATTGCCCTCAATATCGACACAAAAAGGATAGCCTAATTCTAGGACATGGTTGATTTTACGGACATACCGCTTTCCGATTCTTTCTCTTTCCCGTAAATTTTTAATTCGATTGAGGTCAAAGGTAGGTCTGAAACACTTTCTTTTTTGCTCGTTAGGAGGAGTCTGGTAATAGACAATCATCCATTTATTTTCTCCTTTGCGGAGTCTGGCAGGAATATAGGGCAAAAAATTTTTTTTCATTCCTTAATCATTTTACTTTTCACTAATTTTTTAAAAAAGTGAGCGAGTAAAATGATTATTTAGAATGATAACTCGCTGATTATCAACGAGTAATATGTTGAAAGTGCGGAGGAGGAGGGATTCGAACCCCCGATAGACTCTCGCCTATGCCGGTTTTCAAGACCGGTGCATTCAACCGCTCTGCCACTCCTCCAGAATAGTTTCGCTGATTTTGAAATTGCGAGCGCAAAGATAGGATTCTTTATTGATAATGTAAATGATAAAGGCCTATTTTTGTGGAAATTATTTTTTGTGTATGCTTTGAGGTGGTAGGGGAAGCAGCTATCTAAATTGAAAGAAAGTTACTTTAAAGACGATGGCTTTTTAGTTATTCGTTATTAGATATTTGTTATTTGTCCAGATGTTGACGGTCAACGCTTAGACAAATAACGAATACACGAATAACAAACAACGATTCCGGAATGATATTCAAAGCAACAATAATCTAATTTCTACTAATTTTTTAACGATATAACAACTAGAACACCATGAGTGCCAGCGCCCAAATGCCCTACTTTATCAAACCATCCATTAATCTCTCGGTAGCAGAGAAAGAAGCTGCCTACGAAACGGCATTGTCCGCTATTGCGGCTAATCTAGCGGGAGAAACGAACGTTGTTTTGAAAATGGCGACTATCAATTGTTTATTAAAAACCTATTTGCCTTACTACTATTGGGTAGGATTTTATACCGTAGAAAATGGTCGTTTGGAAGTTGGTCCCTATCAAGGGACTTTAGGCTGTCTGCACATTGATTTTTCGAGAGGCGTTTGTGGTCGAGCGACCAGAGAAAGGCAAACGCAAATTGTCCCCGATTGTCACGCTTTAGACCAAGGAACGGCGCACATTGCTTGTGACCCCAATTCGCAGTCCGAAATCGTTGTCCCCGTTTTCAATCAAGCTAAGGAACTCATTGCTGTGTTTGACGTGGATAGTACGGTCAAAAATTCTTTTGACGAAGTGGATAAAAAATATTTGGAAAAATTACTGGCCGATACTTTTCAAGTGGGGTAGTGAGTAGTAATTAGTTCAAGTTGTGGATAACGTTTAGAAAGCGATGCTTTGTCAGCATCTCTTTCTTTTATGCTTTCGAAAAGCAGAATATACTGGCAAAGTATCGCCTGCTTAGAATTACTAGATGACTTTCCGCTATCCAGTAAATTTATGGCCAAACTTTACGACCATTGAGAACTTACACTTCCAAACGGTCAATCATTTATAACTTGAACCATTAATGGGCGAGGCTTGTACGAGCCTAATTTTATGATTATCTTGCAGTAATAAATCTTTTGACCTATGGCAGAAACAATTCCTATCGTAGAATCTCCTCCCTTCGATTTTTCGATAAAAGCGTACCACAAGATGATAGAATCGGGTATTATAAAACCGACCGATAAGGTGGAGTTAATAGAAGGCCAAATTATAACTATGAGTCCGATAAATAGCCCCCACGCTGCTTGTGTCAGGCGATTAGGTAGCCTATTACGAAGAAAACTCACTGATTCGGTAATGATAAGTGAGCAAAATCCTATTTCCTTGGGTACTCATTCGGAGCCTGAACCCGATATTGCGCTACTTCGGTTTCAAGAAGATTTCTACGAAGAAGCGCATCCCACCGAAAAAGATGTTTTCGTAGCTATTGAAGTTTCCCATACGACCCAACGCTACGACCGAGAGACTAAAATGCCATTGTACGCACAGTATAATATCCCCGAAGCGTGGGTCGTCGATTTGGTTGCCAAAACTATTGAGGTATATGCTCAACCTGTAAACGGTAAATATACGGATAAGCAGACCTTCAAGCGAACCCAAGTTCTAACAAGCCAATTTGTTGACCGCCTTTTGGTTTCAAGCGTCGTTAGATAGCAATTTACAATTATCAATGTGCAATGAGCAGTGAACAATGAGCAATTAACAATGAGCACAAGGAGTAACGTCTAAATCCCCGTACGGGTAAGCTGTTGTCCAAGTCAACATTTGGCAAAGTATCCGTTGTCCAATGAGCAATGAACAATTAGCAATTAGGCGCATGAGGAAGCTAATTCTTCGAATACTACCCATTGATAATTGCACATTGCACATTGATAATTGATTTAATTGCTTTGCGCCGCTTCGGGCATCATCACAATCCGAATAAAATTCTCCTCATTAAAATGGTCCTTCACCGTCTGCTGAATATCGGCGGGGGTGATAGACTCCACTAAAGTTTTATAATTTTCGAGGTCGGCATATTTGAACGTCTTCCAGTCCTCTTGGTAAGTACTCATCATTTGGCCCATCCACCAGCGATTTTCTTTTAAATCCTTAGTTCTACCTTGAATCCGAGTTTCTTTCACCTTGTTCAAATCGCTTTCTTGCACTCCCTCTTTTTTGATGGTCTCAATGTCATTCAGCCCCGTTTTAATCAACTCTTCTACTTTATCGGGCTCGCTGTTGAACGAAATATTAATGGTATAAGTGGAAGTGGGTTTTTGACTGACGTAACTACGCACGCCCACACCGTAAACGCCACCTTTGTCCTCCCGCATGGATTCGCGCATTTTGATACGCAGTAGCTCGGAAGCCATGTAGAATTTCGCCAGTTCTTTTGGCGTCCAACCTTTGGTGTATTCCCCGTGGTAGGTCATATCAATTAACGCTTTAGGGGCTGCTCCACGAACCAAATCTTTGCGAATTTGGCCGTCTTTCACTCGGATACCTAAGTCCTTCCAAGACTCTTTTCTGCCAATATTGGGTAAATTGCCGAGATATTTGGCAGTTAACGCTTTCATGTTCTCTACCTCAAAATTGCCAACAAAGAAGAACGTAAAATCGCTAGCGTCGGCAAAGCGGTCTTTGTAAACTTCCATCACCTTTTCTAAGGTAATCTGGTCTAACATGGCTTCGGTGGGGAAACTCATGCGCATATTTTCCCCGTACTTAATTTTACTGGTTTCGTTCATAAACCAGTATTGCGGATTGGAAAACAGGTTTTTATAAATGGACTTTTGTTTATTGATGTACGAAGTAACGACGTCCTTATCCGCTCGCGGTGCGGTGAAATACAAATACGTTAATTGCAACAGGGTTTCCAAATCGTCGGGGGAAGCGCCGCCGTTCATGTATTCGTAAAGGGAGCCGATGCTAGGACTGACGTTTACTTTTTTACCCGCCAGTTTCTTTTGCAATTGGGGCAAATCAAAAGTGGAAATCCCGCCTTCGTTGATGATTCTGGAGGCATTAGCGGCGCTCGGATAGTCGGCGTCGGAATAGAGCGAAGTACCGCCCGGACTGTACGCCCGCATCATAATTTCATCATTTTTGAAATCGGTGGGCTTTAGTACGACTCGCACGCCATTATCCAAGGTGTATTCAATTACTTCCACCTCGTCAATCATCTTTTCCACCGCAATTTTAACGGGTGTTAATTCAGTTGCCAGTAGTGGGTCGTCCGAAACCTTGTCTTCGTAAGGCGCTAATTCTTTGGCAGACACCTTATCAAAAACGGCCAGTACTTCCGCTTCGGTGGGCAGTGGACTTTCTTCTTTTTGCGGCCCAGTGATGACTACCACTCGATTTTCGTCCGTCACCCACTTATCTGCTAAAGCGTTTACTTCTTCCAAAGTGATAGTCGGTAAGTATTTTTTATATAGTATTTCTTGCTGCGTCTCGTTGGGAATGGGATTTCCCTTTAGAAAATGATAAACGTATTTACCCACTAAACGACGCGATTCTACTTTGTCCATTTCCTTAACGGCTCGCTCGATGCCCTTAATCATTTCTAATTTGGTTCGGTCCAACTCGGATTGGTTAAAACCGTGTCGAACGACTCGCTCGGTTTCTTCTAAGACGGACTCTAAACCCTGTAATGCTCCTCCTTCTTTGGTGAAAGCATAAGAAGAATAGGTTGCTAGACTACCCACATCGCCGCCGTAGCCTGTGTAAGAAAAAGTGAATGGTGGCTCGGGACTTTGCGTTAATTCGTCCAATCGGCTGTTGAGCATACTATTGTAAAGGCTATGGGTCATTTGACGACGAAAATCGACTTCGGTCTTCGTTTTTTCGCCCTCGTGCTTGTACATTAATTGTACTCTCGTAAAGGAGGCTTCTTTGTCCGAGTTGATGGAAACTAACGTTTCTTTGTGTCCCGGTACTTTATACTTTTCTTTAGCTCTGGTCACTTTGGGATTGGTCAATTTTCCAAATCGGGTTTTGATTTCTTGCTCGATTTGGTCCACGTCAATATCTCCAACGACGACTACGGCCATCAAATCGGGCCGATACCAATCGTTATAAAAACGTTTGACCACTTCGTAGTCGGCATTTTTGATGATTTCGGGGTCACCAATTGGTAGGCGAGTAGCGTAGCGAGAATCTTTGTACATAATCGGAAAGTATTCTTGCTGCATTCGCTGGTCGGGACTCAAACGACTTCTCCATTCGGAAACGACTACGCCCCGTTCTTTGTCGATTTCTTCGTGGTCAAAATTCAGACCACCCGCCCAATCTTCTAAAACCAATAGGCCCTTCATCATTTTTTCCTCGTCGTCCGTTCGAACTTCCAACATATACACCGTTTCGTCAAAAGTCGTGTAAGCGTTCAAATCTGCCCCAAATCGAGTACCGATAGACTCCAAGTAATCGACCAACTCATTCTTTTTAAAATTTTTACTACCGTTGAAGGCCATGTGTTCCACAAAGTGCGCTAACCCTAATTGGTCATCATCTTCTTGCATCGACCCTGCGTTGACGGCAAGTCGCAACTCCGCCCGATTTTCGGGTTTACCATTTTTTTGAATAAAATATTTTAGACCATTATCCAATTGTCCCATACGGACACGGTCGTCCACGGGAATCGTAGGGGATTGGATGGAAGCGGGTTCGGGCATATCCTCTGTTGGGTTGTCCACAACGGCTGGGTTAGGCATTGTCTTGTCCTGTACGACGGGCGTTGTCGAGGTACAAGCAACGATAAAAATTCCGATAGCCAATAATGACAGCCAATGATAATTCTTGATTTTCATAACGTGAAATATTTAGTGAGGTGATGAAAGTAAGTGCGTTATAAAAGGGCGGCGAGGCCATTTTAAACAAACTTATATTGTAAATATTAAATGTATTTTTTGTAAAAATATTGTTTTTTAACAGGTTGGAATATCTATTTTGGTAGAACAATAAATCTAGAGATAAGACTGGTTTAT
>JBCCQK010000508.1:0-6026 GCA_039024375.1 Bacteroidota bacterium | reverse complement strand
CCGCCGCTTCCTTACGCGAAAAGCCTTGTTTGACAAAATTGGTAATATTTTCTACAACTACAATACCGTTATCCACTAGTAAACCGAGGGCCAAAACGAGGGCAGCAATGGAAATTTGCTGTAAACCGAAACCGACCCCGTTTAAAATCGCCAAAGAAATGAGAATACAGAGTGGAATAATCAGCATGATGATTAAGGCAGAGCGCCACCCTAAAAAAAGTAGAATAATAAAGCCGACTAAAGCGACGCCTTGTAGTAGATTGACAAAAAAATCGTCGATTCTACCTGCTACGGCGGGCGCTTGCTCAAACACCGTCAATAATTCCATGTTGGCGGGGACGTTGGCCATAAATGCTTGCTCTACCTTCTGAATAGCCTCCGCCGCTTGGAGAATATTTTTACCTTCTTTCAGACGAAGAGAGATAAAAATAGCATTCTTCCCATTGTATCGGCCTATCCACCGAGGGTCTTCGTACCCCATTTCCACCGTCGCAATGTCTTTTAGATAGACGATATTGCCATTGGCCGCAGAGATGACCGTCCGTCGAATATCCGCTAAGTCTTTGTAGCCACCCGTCGTTTTTAAACTAAAGGACCGATTGGCTGACTTGACCGAACCTCCTGGAATATTGGCGTTATTTTGTTGTAAAATTCCGACCACTTGGGGCAAGGAAATATTTTGGTTGGCCATTCGCTGAAAATCTAAAGAAATACGAATCTCTTCTTCGGGGTAAGCTTCAATATCGACTCCCAACAGATAGTCGATATTATTCAATTGGTCCTCAAATGCTTCCGCAACATTTACCAACGATTTGTACCCAACCGATTCGGACTGTAGCGCATACTGATGAATGACCACCGTAGCGGAAGGCTTCGGTTGAATGATGTCGAAGAAGACGATTCCTTCGGGTAAGTCATTACGCACACTGTTAATTTCTCGAACGATTTCATCGTATTTTTCGTCGGGGTCCACCGAAAATTCGGCGTCAATACCAATGCCCACTTTTCCCTCTTCGATGATGGTATTTATCTCTTGAATGTCCTCAATTTCTTCGAGTGCTTCCTCCAACGGGTCGGCAATCAAATTTTCCATATCCTCGGGACTCGTTCCAGGATAAATGACGGTGATTCTGTAAAATGGAAAATTCACCTGTGGGTCCTCCGACCGAGGCATGCGCTCCAACGACTGTACGCCAACGACAATGGCAATCAGCGCCATGATAAGCACAAATTGGGCGTTTTTGATGGCTATATTTGGTAAGTTCATTTATTTGTATAAAGGTTTAGAGGTTTAGAGGCTGAAAGGCTGAAAGGCTTAGAGGTTTATAGGGAATGAGGTGATAAGGGAATGAGGTGCTTCCATATTTTTCATCGTTCATCATCCATCATTCATCGTTCATCATTCATCATTCATAAAAAATCATCGAATCACTTCCACCTCCATTCCTTCTTTGACAAAAGCGGCGCCCTCGGTGATGACCTCGTTGATGTCGGCTAGTTTTCCTTCGGAAATGGTGAAGAAGTCGTCGCCAATAAAGGCGGGACGGACGCTAATTTTGGTCACTTTTCCATTATGAAGAGTATAAATATTGGCTTTTTCTCGGTAGCCCTCGACCAAGGCAGACATGGGAATTTTGTGATAATTGGCTTGCCGACTGGGTAATAACTTGACTTTACCGATGAAGCCGTTGCGGAGTGGTCGCTCTTTTTGCGATTTTAGGGTTATTTCGACGGGAAAAACGCCCGTTCTAGGGTCGGCGGCTTCGGCAATTTCGGTCACGTTGGCTTCGAAAATGGCGTCGGGGTAGGCATCCAAGTGGACTTCCGCTCGGTCGCCCAATTTTATCCGAATTACGTCTTTGTCCGCTACACCAATTTTTAAAATATATCCTTTTCCTTTGTTGGTAGCTATACGGTAAACGGGGGCACCAGGGCTGATAAGCTCGTTGTTTTCGACAAATTTCTTTAATACCTTTCCACTGACGGGAGCGACGATTTTGGCGTATTGCTGGTTGAATTGAGCAATGTCCAAATCGGATTGGGCCACTTTGAGCTGCGTCGTCAAATCTTCCACGTTTTCCAAAGTAGCGGCAGTGTCGGCGAACATTTTTTTGATACGTACCAAATCTCTTTCTGCTTTCTGAACAGCTTGCTGCGCTTTCAGCACCTGGGCATCAATTTCGTTGGTCCGCAAACTAGCTAGTAGTTGTCCTTTGCGAACGTACTGCGTCTCTTCGGCGTAAAGCTGCTGGATGATACCGCCCAATTTGAAGGATAAATTGACTTCCGCTTTGGCGCCAATCATCCCACTCGCTTCGATGGGAATCGGTTCGTTGCTGAGGGTAAGATTTACCATTTTAACGGTCGGTAGATTTACTTTTCCCTTATTTTCTGCCGATTCAATGTAGTTTTCTTTACAAGCTAAAAATAAAACACTACAAAAGAGTAAGTACTTGAGTTTCATATAAAATAATATTTACTAGTTGCTGGATTCTGGATTCTAGTTACTAGTCACTAGTCACTAATTACTAGTCACTAACAAACTAATCATTCCGCTACGGCTCTTTCTAATTCCACCCGACGAATCAACACGTCGAACTGAGCAGTGGAAAGATTAATCTTTGCGATGGTCCATTTATTTTGGGCGTCTAAAAACTCGATGAGTAGCGCCTTTTCGTTTTCGTACCGTTTGCGAATAATATTCATTCGATTGGCGGCACTTTCGACGGCTACTTTTTCGGCTCGAACTTTTTGGATAGCGGTGTTCAAGGCGTGAAACGCACCCATGACTTGGAGTTCAATTTGTTGTTGAACGATTTCGTAGTCTTTTTGCAATTCGAGATTGGTAATTACCTGCTGTTCAATTTTACGCTTGCGTATTTTACCGTCAAAAATAGTCCATTTGGCGCCAATCGCCAGCGTACCCAAAAATTGCTCCGAATCGAAGGAGTAACCAAACCCTTGGAGACCCGCAGTGGCCTGCAAGCCGACGGTCGGCAAGAGCGATTTTTCTTGTAGGGTGACGGTTATTTGATTGGCCAATTGTGCTTCTTTTAATTGTTGCAGTTCCGCTCGGTTTTTGACTGCTGTTTGCTGTAAATTCGCAACGGTGGACGAATTGGTATTTGAAAAAAGTGGCGTTGGCTCAGCTTCAATCGGAGCGTCATAATCCCTTTGTAGCAAAGCATTGAAGTAGGCTTTGGCCATGATTTGTTGCTCCAAAACGCCCGCCCGCTGACTGTTGATGTTTTCCAAATCGAAGGTAACGCCCGCTAAAATATCCTCCGTCGCTTTATCATATTTGACCAGCTTTTGATTGAAACGGTACAAATCGTTGAGTAAATTTTGAGATTCGTCTAAGATTTTTAGGACTTCGAACGTTTTGAAATAATTATAGTAGGCGACTTTTATTTCTTTAGTTAATTCTGCTTGTTGCGCAGCCAGTTTGGCTTCTTCCACACTAATTAGTTGCTCTTGAGCTTTGATGTTGTAGTAAATAGCAGGGTTGAAAAGTGGATAATTGGCGTAGAAACGAGTATCGTGAAAATTGCTGGGCGTTAATTGCTCATCGACGTTTTCTAAGTTGGTGGGAAAATCTTGCGTTTGGGTCAACTGATTCAAAGCACCGTAAGCGGGGTTAAACAAATCTCCAATGGGAAAGGCTAGGCGTCGACCGCCCGCTGCTAGCAAGTAATTGGGCTCAAAAGTGACCGTAGGTAATTTGTTCCCTTTGGCTTCCGCCACTTTTGAAAACTGTTTATCAATGCCCAATTGGATTTTTTGGGTCGTTAGGTTCTTTTCTAAACCCTCTTGTACGTAAGCCGACAAAACGGTAGATTGTCCTTGCGCAAAAACGCCGTTTACAAAACAGCAAAGTAAAAATAGGGCGTTTTGAACTGCTTTCGGCATAAAAATTTTTTTTAGTAAAAAGTTACCAGATGAACACAAATATCTCCTTATTGTTATCAAGGTTTGATTTGAACTAGTTGAAAAATCGTTTTGCAAGTGTGAACTGCTTAATTTAAGGGTTGTATTGCTACGATTTTTTTTGGTTGGAAACATAAATAATCACTAGTCAATAGTCAGCTTACCCAAGCAGACGATATTTTGCCAGTATCTCCCGCTTTTCAAGCATCTTAAAAGAAGGAGATGCTAATAAAGCATCACTTTCTACCCCTTAAATCAACTAATCACTAATCAACCTCATGAGAAGAGGATTCTACGGTTTACTTTTTTTGTTTTCACTGAGCGCATCCATATCGTCGATGGGAGGGACTGCCACCTCTACAGCATCTTCTTCTAACTTATTGGCTACCACGATTTTGGAGACTGTAGGGGACTCTCTATCCATAGCTTGTCGAGTGAATCAAGAAGTTTCGAAATTGGGGGAAGCCGATGGAAGTGCTTCGGTGCAAATCACGGGTGGGGTTGCCCCTTTTATGGTCACCTTGACTTCCGATACTTCGGCAACGGTCACAGTGCCCAATCGGCTGATTAATTTCTCCAATCTTAGTGTTGGTTTGTACGAAGTATGGGTGGTGGATGCTAATGATTGCAACCTTCGATGCTCTTTTACCATCCGTGAGCTTTTGGTCTGCAACTTTCGGATTGATACTACTGAATTGAAACTCACATGCCCCAATAAAAGCGATGGTCGTATCGGTATCGAATTAGTGGATGGGCAAGCGCCGTTTAGCATCGAGTGGTCCCACACCTTAAACAATAACCAACGGTTGACCGACCTAGCTGTGGGAACTTACGAAGTAATTGCCTACGATTTTATGGGCTGTTCCGACACGGCTACTTTCGAAATAGTGGAAGCAAACGAATTATTCGAAGCGGATACGACCTATCTGCAAGCATCTACTTGCCAACCGGCCGAAGTGGGCATTTTTTCCGAAACAGTAGTGAATGCTGCTGGGTGTAGCGGGTTGATTATCACAGAAGTATCGCTTTTGAGAAGCGACTCGATTTTTCTCGTTGAAACAACCTGCTTTCCACAAGATACTGGATTAACAACTTTCAATTTTACCAATGAAGTGGGCTGTGATAGTGTCGTTCAAATTAGAGCCTTGTTAGGGACGGAGGAACCTTTAAGTTTGTCCATTGGCAACCGAGAAAAAATACTTCAATTGGGCGATAGCATTTCCTTTGTCCCCGAATCCAATTTCACTATTGCCGAATATCAATGGACGGGCAAGGCCGCTAAAATTTGTTTGGACTGCCCACGTATCGACGTTCGACCCTTGCAAGGTGGTACTTACGGTTTGATTGCTTTTGATGAAAATGGATGTTCGGTTTCCGCCGAAGTAGTTGTTAAACTGAATAAAGAAGTTCCCGTTTTTATTCCTAATGTCTTTAGCCCAAACGGGGATAATTTAAACGATGAATTGCAGATTTTTACGACTCAAGTGGTTCGGCAAATCAATTCTTTGCAAGTTTTTGACCGAGGTGGCCGTCTGGTATATGAAATCAAAAATCAATCTTTTCCATTTGAAAAAATAGTTTGGGACGGTACTTTTAACGGTGGACAATTGCCGAATGGGGTCTTACTAGTTGTAATGGAAGTAGAATTATTTGACGGGGCGATTCAACAGTTTCAGCAATCGCTTACTTTGGTTCGATAGAGCCTATATTTGGATTTCGGTATAAAACGACTTCGATGCCAAAAGCAGCGTACCGTTGTTTTACCAACCAATTTTTCTCCAGAGTGACCAGTTCTTCATCCGAAAAATCATTGAAAACGGTACTGTAAAAAATATATGGATTATGCACAAAATCTTTTCGGACAAAACCTTCCGACTCACCGTTCAATTCGTAAATTTCCAATGGGCCGATATTTGGAAAAACGGTACCAACATCCGTTAGTGGAATCTTTTCGGTTTCCAGAAAATTAATCATTTTTTTACGCAAAGAATAGTAGGGAAGGTGCGCCAAAGTAGTGTCCCAACCTTGGGCAATTCCTTTCGGATAAATCCACAAATTTCCCGTAGCCAATCCTACAAATACACCGATAAGAACTAAAT
>JBCCQK010000507.1:0-6035 GCA_039024375.1 Bacteroidota bacterium | reverse complement strand
AATTTATCATTTTGAATTTCCTCTAGTTTCGTGGCCCACCAATATTAGACATCGCCGATAACATACCACCATAGACACCGTTTAAAGAATTCAAATTGGTGTTCAACGCCGTTAATTGGTCTTTGTAGTGCTTCGTTTCGTCCACTGAATCGGCCAAGTCCGCCATTGCTTCGTTTAATTTTGAATAGAAGCTATTCATGGCTTTAATTTGCTGCCCCGCTCCAGAGAAGTCAGCCTCTTGCAACGCTTTCAAAGAACCTAAACTCTTGGACATTCCCTGCAATTCGTTCAACATACCGCCCAATTGCTGCTCTACAACCTCTCCGTTCAATCCAGGAGTTGGCGCACCAACACCGGGGCCAGCGGCTAATGGTTGAATTTGAGAACCGTACTGGTCTAGCCCGGGATATAGTTTTTCCCAGTAATAATCCTTTTCGGGGCCTAAAATTCCTAGAACCAAGAAAATTAACGCTTCCGTACACAATCCGACGATAAGCATTTCACTCGCATAGGGCCAGCTCTCTAACTTAAAAAGGGCACCCAATAAAACGACTGCCGCACCGACCCCAATCAATAAATTTTTTAAATACTTGAATCCTTTTGACTTGACAAAACTCATAACTCTTGAATGTTATTGTAGGTTATTAAAATTATTAGTCTATTCAGAATATAAACAACTTGTCCGTACGGATTTCATTGAGAGAACAGAGACTCGTTTTGCAATCAAAGATTAGTGAAAATTTGAGGGTTTACTTCTACTTCAACACATTAAATCTCAGTTCTACATTCCCTGCTCACGTATCTGAATAAATATTAGCTTGTTTTCTTATTGATAGAAACAGAGTCGAAAAGTACAATTTTTTTCTTTCATTCTATCAACTATAAAACGTTGGTTTTCTGGAAAGTAACCTTTTTTGGGAAGTTTTTTATAAAATTTTTAGTTGGTTATATAAGAGGTAACAAGGTATTACAGACCATTCGGGTAATAACCAAAATGGTACGAACATCCTTGTGTAGAATGTTCGTACCATCTTTGTTTTTACTTGTACTTGCTGATTAAAACTTATCGTTGATAGAACGACCCAAAAACGTCAAAGCACATCTAAACCCTACGTAAGACTTGGTTGTATCTTGGTATTCCCAGTGACGAACGCCGCAACGTAGGAAGTAAGCCACGTCTTTCCAAGAACCTCCTCGGATTACTTTTCGTTGGTCCGCTTCGTAGTCTTCGTCCGTCGCATCGTAGCGAATATCTGGATTCAAATCGTGAACAAAAGAATAAGCATTTTCGTAGTAGGCCGATGAAGTCCACTCCGCTACGTTTCCAGACATATTGTATAAAAGGTAATCGTTAGGGAAATACATATCCGCAGCTACTGTATATAGACCTCCATCTTCGGGGTAATTTCCTCGACCTGGCTTAAAGTTGGCTAATAAACACCCTTTACCATTTCGGGTGTAGTATCCACCCCAAGGAAATGGTGCCAAATCGTGTCCACCTCTGGCAGCGTATTCCCATTCGTGTTCGGTTGGCAAACGGAAGTCTTCTGTATTCACTTCGCCTTTTTGGGTAGCTTTGAAGGTATTCCACAATTCGGTTCTCCAATTACAGAACGCTTGTGCCATTTTCCAGTTGACGCCGACTACGGGGTAGTCATCGAAAGCGGGATGCCAGAAATAGTTTCTGGTCATTGGCTCGTTATAAGAATAAGAAAAGTCGCGAATCCAACAGAAGATGTCGGGATAAATATTAACGGAATGCTCTTTGGCATATTTATCAAGATTACCAAAACTTCGGTCTTTGGCCGCTCCTTTCCAATCGTAGGTTTTGTATTCGTACACCAATTTGTCGATGTCAACCGTTTTACCTCCCATGTTGGGTTCATCACCAGAATAAATAAAACTTTCATCATCGTAGAACAAATCTTGGACTTCACTTTCCGTATCTTCCCAATCAATGTCCTCTCGATAGTCCCAATCTACTTTTCCCGTCAATTCTCCGTTTTCGTCTTCCTCCATGTAATCCAACAAACGAAGAGCCTTTTCATCTCTTACCCAGTTGACGAACTGACGATATTCGTTATTCGTAATCTCGGTATCATCCATGAAGAAGCCTTGAATAGAAATAGCTTTGGGTCTTTGTACGTAAGTACTTCTTAAATCTTGGTCGGCGGGACCGATATGCAACGTTCCAGAAGGGATATATTGCATACCGAAAGGATTAATGCCTTTGAACGAGGGGCGGTCTAACACACCCGTTAATTCACCTCCTTCTTTTCTACCACAAGAAGTGGCTAAGGCATACAAAAGAACAAGGGAAAATAAAACTCTTGACATTTTTCTCATGTTGACGCTCATATTTACCTAATTTGTTTGGGACTCTGCCCCTAAAAACGACCGTAAAGTTACTCGGTTGAGTGTTTTTTCAAAAAATTAAAAAAAGTTAAAGTTGATGATTGGCGACAAATTGGAGATAAACCACAAGTTTGACTAGCATAGGTCAGAAACTTGGTTGGTTTGGGTTAACCTGATAATTGCCTTTACAAAAAACATCAGCGCCCTTAAAACGCCTACTTTTTTAATCTTAGTGTTTCTATTTTTAAAAAAAGTTGCTAATTATAATTTATTCCAAACTTTTGCAAACTGTCTTACATTCCTACATGGTTGATGAGTCATGAATGATGAGTGAGAGTGCTAAAACAAGAGAATAGCTAGTAGTCTTCACCATTTTGTATTTTCTTGAAAAAGAAAGCTGCAAAAATTGATTTATTCCACATAACGTGGATTGTAGATAATTTTGGGCAATCGACCTTTGCCGATTGGTTTTCCTAAGTTATAATTTATCATAATTTCGTGGCTGCCATTGCTAACCACATCCAATGCCGAAAGGGTAAAATCGTAGGCGTAGGCGAGTTGTATTTTCTCGCTTAGGTTCAATCCGACAATTAAACTTGCTGCGTCCACCGTATTGGCATTGTATCCTCTAAACGAACCGCCCACGAATATATTGTCATTGTATTTGAATAAAATTGAGGCCTCCATTTGCGTCTCAATTAAGTCTGTTTTTACCAAGACGGACGGGTGTACCGAAACACTTCGCAGCAAGTCAAATTGGTACGCCGCATTGAAAAAATAGTTACGACTTAGTGCTACGGAAAAGAAGGTTCCTTCGATGACTGGTTCTTGAATATTGATGGCAGATAATCCTGCTTCAAAAGTCTCCGTTTGAAAATAAATACCTGCGTTGAAAGTAGGGGTGATTTCACTCAAATTGGAGGTAGGCAATGGTAAATTATCGTTGTGATTGAACGTAATGCCTTCGTACAGCCCTTCGGGAGTCAAAATGCCCCTTCCGTCCAATGACTTTTGAAAAATTCCACCACTTGCACCAATAGATAGGATACCAATTTTTCCAACGGGGAGTTGAAAATTGTAGGACAGCGTCGCCAAAAGATTCTGCTCTAAGCCCAATTGGTCATTCTCAACATTTATGCCAATACCGCCACTGAGGATATATAATGGCATATGGACATTAATATTTTGGGTAGAAGGGCTATTTGCTACCCCTGACCACTGTCTGCGATGCACCCCCGTAAAACTCAACGAATTGTCTAACCCCGCATACGCTGGATTGAAAGCAAATTTATTGAACATGTATAGGCTGTAATTACTAGGCTGCTGTGCAAAAAGCGTGAAGGTCGTACAACAAGCGAGAAAGAGGAACAGATTTTTGACCATATTGACGGTTCGATTTAGTGTTGACCCGAAAAACAACTCAGCTCAAAATCGGCTAACTTATTTTTTCCTTTCTAACTAGTGATTTAAACGAATGGATTAGGTCGCTCGTTACTTTTTGGGAAGAGAAAATCGGGTTGCTTCTTTAGAAAATCGCCCCAATTTAAAGAACATCCGTTATTTACCAAATAATAAGTGCGCTTACTCCTTCAAAGTTGTCTAAGGTATAACTTTTATTTTCTATTTTGGTTCAGTCGTTTGGTTTTTTCAAAAAGTGGCGGTGCGGAGACGTTTTTAATGTCTAAGTTTGTAGTTGGCAATTAGTCGATGACTGGATTTCGACTCTGGAGAGTCGAGATACGTTTGTTTTCGACTCTGAGGAGTCGAAGTACGTTTTGTTTTCGGCTCTGGAGAGTCGAGGTACAATTATTGTTGTGGAACAGCGTCAAAAAAGAGTGCTTTATGGAAGATGTAAAATACGTAGGTAGTTACCCAAGCATATCGGCTTGTCCGAAAGATGAACGACCCGAATACGCATTTATTGGTCGGTCGAACGTCGGTAAGTCTTCGCTCATTAATATGTTGACGAAGCGAAACGGCATAGCTCGTATTTCAAAAAAACCGGGCAAAACCCAGATGATTAACTACTTTTTGGTCAATCAAGCGTGGTACTTGGTAGATTTACCGGGCTACGGCTATGCTAAAATTTCGAAAAAGAAACGGCGAGAATGGGAAATTATGATTGAAGGCTATTTACAGCATCGACGTACACTGGCCTGCGCTTTTGTCCTCATCGACGCCAACATTCCTGCTCAGCAAATCGACGTGGATTTCCTAAATTGGTTGGGCGACAAGAACGTTCCTTTTATTATCGTTTACACCAAAACGGACCGATTGAAACCCGCCGAGGTGCAACCTAATATTGACCGTATTCGCACTACGTTATTGGAACATTGGGAGGCTTTACCACAAGAGTTTGTGACTTCGTCTATTAAAAAAGAAGGGAGAGCGGAAATTTTGTCTTTTATTGAAGGAGTTAATCAAGGAATATGATAATTAAGACGATAAAATTTACTTTAGAGCAAAGAATGTTTTGGAGGGTGAATGCCATAAGCGTAAAAAACAACCCGCTGATTGATAAGATAGGGCCGATTAAGTTTCAAGGATTTGACTGTGGCTCTTCCATTAGTCGTCAAACCGATAACTACAGTAAAGTTTTCGTTCCATTTAAAATGGGTAGTCCATTCATCTTTTCTAGGATGAAAAAGCCGTACCTATTTTTTCGAAAGTGGGTCTATTCCTAGTAATTTTGTATATTTAAAATTGTTGCAACCTTGACAAGCTAGCGCTAGGTTTTCCAAAGTATTTACCCCTTTTTTGGAAACAGGAATAATGTGTTCAATTGAAAATGGGGAGGATGAAAAGGCTTCTTGACTCATACAATATTCGCAACACCCTTTAGCTCTTATAACTACTTGTTTCCTCAGTTTAATGGATAGCTTCATTAGTTATTTTCAGAAGGGTGAAGTTGATAAAAATTAATTACTTCTGGAAGACTAATTTTTTTCAAATCAGCCAATTTAGTGATTAGTTTCAGCCGACGTAACTCATAATTCTCGAAAGACTCGGTGAGTTCTAGTAATTCTTGATATTCACCTTCAGTTAATGTTTTAGTATCTCGTTTTGCAATGAGCAAATTGAATCGAATATTCTTCTTTTTGGTAAAAGGGGTATTTATTTTCTCAAGTAATTGTTGTTCTTTTTCAGCGGCTAAACCACTGACTTTTTGGGAACGAAGCGTTTCTAACTGACGATAGAAGGCCTCAAATTCAGTAGCATTCAATTGCTTGACCTCTTTAATTAATTCTTTTATTTGTAAAGTCATTCGCTATCCATTTTATATAATCGTTGTTGACAAATATACAATTTTTACTAAGAAAATAGAGCATAAAAAATGCCCAGTCGCCAAAACCGACTGAGCATTTGTATATAAACACCTTTAAATTTATTTTGTAGGTGGAAAGGTTGAGAGGCTAAGAGGTAGAAAGATTACTCCCCTATTCTCTTGTAACTTCTAAACCTATCTACCTTTCAGCCTATCTACCTTTCAGCCTATCTACCTTTCAGCCTATCTACCTTTCAGCCTATCTACCTTTCAGCCTATCTACCTTTTAGCCTATCTACCTTTCAGCCTATCTACCTTTTAGCCTATCTACCTTTCAGCCTATCTACCTTTCAGCCTATCTACCTTTCAGCCTATCTACCTTTTAGCCTATCTACCTTTCAGCCTATCTACCTTT
>JBCCQK010000506.1:0-6083 GCA_039024375.1 Bacteroidota bacterium | reverse complement strand
TTTTTATTTTAAAAGTATGATAAATGTAAAGTACAAATAGCTTGATGTAAGCATGAACTAAGTTTTCCTGAATACCTTCCTCAACAAATATAAATATTTTTTGAACATTGTTCAAGACGTATTGCTTGTCCCCTTTATATTTAAACAGCAGTAACATTCCTAACAAAATTTTCATCTCTATTGTTTCTAATTGGTCATCTGGATGCTGTTTTAGGTCGATTAATAAATATTTACACGAAGGAATAAAGTCTTTGAAGTAGCTGTTGGGTAACTTGAATAAATCTGTAAAAGTGGTAGCCTGCCAAGTTTCTCGACCGTGATATAGCAACACTGGTATAATGAGTGTGGGTTCGAAGGGACTAACTTTCTCTTTATCGCTTTGCCATTGTTCCTGCTGCTTCTTATATCCTTGAATAGCGTAGGTCATCAATTGCAAATCGGGTACTTCGTATTTGCTCTTGTGCTCAAAAAGAAAGCTGAGGTAAGTATTTTGACCCTTCCATTGACAAGAATAGACCGTATCTGAGTAAAGTTTAGCAAGTTGACCAGTCACAAAGGAGTCGTGTACTTGTTCTAAAGTGGATAAGTCTAACTCTGCTAGAATATATTTTGGAAAGAAGTGTCGGATAAGGGCTTTAACCGCACTTTTCAACTCCATTACTTTTTCAAATAGGTTGTTATGCGGATGTTGGATTTTCATCTTAGGTGTCGTTTGTTTTATATTGGTAAAGTTAGGAAAAAATAAATTTATAAACAAAAAGTGTTTTTATTCATAAACGAAAGCAATATGTGTTTAGTTTGTGTCTTTATGAAGAAACAACAGCCTCCATTTAAGGTATTACTCGGTTCTAAAAAGGAGAGAAAAATTTATACATTAAATAAAAAGTGCATCACATCTCCATCGTTGACTACGTATTCCTTCCCCTCAATATTCATCTTACCCGCCGCTTTTACTGCTTGTTCTGAACCCAGAGAAACGTAATCGTCAAATTTAATCACTTCCGCACGGATAAACCCTTTTTCAAAATCGGAGTGAATCACACCCGCTGCTTGGGGGGCCTTCCAACCGTCCACAATCGTCCAAGCGCGGACTTCTTTCGGCCCTGCCGTAAAGTAAGTAATCAAATTGAGTAACCTGTAACTTGCTTGAATGACTTTGTTGACGCCCGGCTCGGACAAGCCCATATCGTTCAGAAATTCGAGCCGTTCTTCGATAGAATCTAACTCAACAATGTCCGCTTCGATACCCGCACTAATCAATATAATTTGAGCATTTTCCGCCGCTACGGATTGTTCGAACGCTTTTGTGTGTTCGTTACCCTCGTGTACGGAATCTTCGTCCACGTTGCAGACGTATAGAACAGGCTTGGAGGTTAGCAGATAAAACGGCTTAATCAACGCTTTCATATCCTCTTCCAAGTCCATCGCTCGAACAGGTACCCCTGCTTCCAATTGCTCAACTAAGAAGAGCCCAATTTCCAGATTTCTTTTATCTTCTTTGGAATTGGTTTTAGCTGCCTTTTTGAATTTTTCAACCTGCTTTTCAACGGTTTCTAAATCTTTTAAAATTAGTTCCGTATCAATGATTTCTTTATCTCGAACGGGATTGACGCTACCATCGACGTGTACGACGTTATCATCTTCAAAGCAACGAACAACGTGTAAAATGGCGTCCACTTCCCGAATGTTACCCAAAAACTGGTTACCTAAACCTTCTCCTTGACTAGCGCCCTTGATTAGCCCAGCAATATCCACAATTTCGACCGTAGTAGGTAAGATTTTAGCAGGATTTACAAGGTCCGCCAACTGTTCCAACCGCTTATCGGGAACGGTGATGATACCCACATTAGGTTCTTTGGTTGCAAAAGGATAGTTCGCCGCCAAAGCCCCAGCTTCGGTTAATGCGTTAAAAAGCGTAGATTTTCCAACGTTGGGTAAGCCAACAATTCCACATTTTAGTGCCATGAACGTATTTTTAGACAACTATTAAAAAGCTGCTTCTTGAAAAGCGGTGCAAAGGTCGTTTTTTCCCCTACCAATGGCAAGGGAAAATAGTGGTCTTTCGGGGTGATTCACGTTTGACTTATCAAATTTACCAAAAGACTGAAAAAATAACCCCCAACCTGAATGTTCAGATTGAAGGTTATTTCTATTTTCTAAAAAATATTTTTGTGACCCTACACGACCCTCGTTGCCCCCGGAACGGGGATTGGGTAGTAGCCGTCCGCATTGGGCATCACTTTCGGATTAGAATTCCAATCGTATTTTTCTGGCGATAGGTCAATATTGGAACTAATGGCATCGTCCCACTCAATAGTCTGGCCAGAGTAAGTGGCCATTCTGCCCAAAATGGAAGTCATAGTTGCTTTAGCTCCATTTTCCGCATCAGCGTACTTGTACTCACCTTTAGCAACTGCGGCGAACAATAAATCATGTTCGACTTGATAGGGATTGGGGTCTTTCTTATCGTTATAATTCATTAGCTTATACCCACTTTTGGTGAGAATAACTCCTGGTTTGGGAGCCGACCCATTTGTACCGTGAAAGGCTTCGGACACTCGATTGGTACACCCTTTAATGTGCCGACACTGGCTAGACATAATCGAACCGTCGGCGTATTCAAACTCTACAAAGTGGTGGTCAAAAATTTCGCCGTGGTCCTTGCCCGTTCGTACTTCTCGTCCACCCATTCCGCTAGCCCGCACGGGATAGCTTTGCTTCACCCAATTGCTGACGTCAATATTATGGATGTGCTGTTCAGTGATATGGTCACCGCAGAGCCAATTAAAATAGTACCAATTGCGCATTTGGTATTCCATTTCGGTCTGTCCCACTTGACGTGGTCGCACCCAAACCCCTGCGCTATTCCAATAGACTCTGGAGTGTACAATATCTCCGATAATGCCATTTTGTAGCTTTTCAACCCACTCTTGGTAAATCTTTTGGTAATGTCGCTGCAAACCGACGACTACGTTTAGTTTTTTGTTCTTAGCTTCCGCTGCTGCTGCCAAAACTCGTCTGACGCCTGGTGCATCCACAGCAACGGGTTTCTCCATGAATACGTGTTTGTTTTGTTTGATAGCTTCTTCAAAATGAATCGGTCGAAATCCTGGAGGTGTGGCAATTACGACTACATCGCATAAAGGAATGACTTTCTTGTACCCATCAAATCCGTCGAATTTATGTTCTTCTGGTACGTCGATATACGGCCGCATATCTTTCGTCGTATCGGATGACCAATCTTGAAACTCGGCACTGTATATTTTTTTATAGCATTTATCTAAGTTATCCCGAAAGGCATCGGCCATCGCAACTAATTTCACGTTCTGACCAGAACTTAACGCTTGTACTACTGCACCCGTTCCTCGGCCGCCGCAACCAATCAATCCTACTTTTATGGTATCGGCGCCATCGATGTGTGCTTTGGCAGAAACTAGGGTAGGGGCCAGCATCATACTGCCAGCTACTAAACCAGATGTTTTAACAAAATCTCGGCGATTGATGCTCGAATTGCTCTGTTTTTTCATATCAAAAGAAATTTTAATGGTTAGTTTCATAAATGATGTGAATATACAAATACAATAGCGGAAGTACCAAAAAAAGGGTGTAGTATCTGACTATTTAGGGCGATAAATGCCAATCAACAATAATGTAAGACCAACGCTTACGGCAATGTCGGCGACGTTAAAGATACCAGTCCGTAAGTCCCCGATACCGATGTTCATAAAGTCAACTACCGAACCGTAGGCGATTCGGTCGATTAGGTTGCCAATCCCTCCTGCCACAATGAGACTCATACCAATAAATTGCCACAAATTAGCACTGGTTTTAAAATAGGTAGCCGCAAATAGAAAAAGGACTAAGGTTGGGATAAATATCAAAAAGAGATACTTAAGATTTGGGGAAAGGGAATCGCCCAACCCTAAAAAAGCGCCTGTATTTTCAGCGTAAATCAATACAAAAGCACCATCTAAATAGGAGATAGGTTCAGCGTAGGCAAGTTGCTCTTTTGCGAGTTGTTTGGTATGTTGGTCACAACTTACACAAGCGAAAATAATGGCGATAAAGAAGCCATACTTGAACCATTTATTGTTGAGCATAGTAGGTGTTTGATTAGCGACACACGGTGTACGGTACACGTTTGGTTAGGAAAAAAGGTTGAGTCCATTGATGTCTTCGTCAAATGAATGATAAGTGATGAGTGATAATTAATGTTGTATTAAATTAAAAATAAAGGTCCTACGAAGTGCAAAAGTTATTATTCGTTACTAATCAATCATGATTCATGGTGGTTGGCAATTACGTTAACTCTAAAGCACTCCTTCTTATTCCCTTATCTTCTTACCCCCTCATTCCCTTACTTCCAAAGATGCAAAAAAATACGGGTTGGTGCTTTCGCTACTGTAAATTTTTCAAATTAGCCACAAAAGCATCTCGGCCGCTAGCTTTCAATCTTCGCCATATCGTTGTGGCAGCCGTCTTATCCGAAAAAGGTCCAATAATGACTTTGTAAACCGTTTCCCCGTCTAGTTCATTAATGTTGACAACGACAGAACTATCAAACTCGACTTGTAATTTTTCGGCGGCGATGAGTACGTTCCCGTATTCTTTAAACACCCCAATTTGGACCCCATAACCTTGAGAAGGCTGTCGTTCGACAGTGAATTTAAAAAGACCACGGCCTGTGGCTACGTTCTCTTCAACAACGGGGCGAGGATTGTTTTTCTCGTCTTTGAGGCGCATCGCTTCGGCAACTGCTCGGTCCGCATTGACTCGACCGTAGCCGTATTTGACCGAATGTCCGTTGACGTATTCGGAGGGGCTTCCTATTTTATCCGCCGTTTTTCTAAGTATTTCTTTGACTTGCTTGGCGGTCAAATCTGGATTGACCGACAGCATCAGCGCACAAATTCCAGCTACTAATGGCGTTGCACTGGATGTTCCACCAAAATGTTTATAGCCTTGCCCTCTTGATTTACCGTCGGCCCAATATCGAAAAGCACCGTTGCCTCTTAAACTGGTCCCTTCGTCCCAACTAGCCCGAGCGGCGACAATGGGCCAATCTCCGTTGGAGGGCGCTACAACGTCCAGTTCGCGACCTCGATTAGAGTAGCTAGCGTGTTCGTCTTGACTAGTACTGGCACCAACGGCAATGACATCGGGATGCGTAGCGTAGTAGCTCAAATAGTCTAAGTCATCGTTTCCCGCAGCGTACAAGATAATGCACCCTTTACCCCCCCTTCCTTCTCTGGCCGCTTTGGCAATAGCCGCTTCTTTTAACGGACCGGGCGCAAAATTGGGGTCAGTGGTTCCCCAACTGCAACTAATAATGTCCGCTCCGTTTTCCGCCGTTTTTTGGAACATTTCCTCCGTAGCTCGAATGCTAAAAGAAGTGCCGCTGATGGGCATAAATTTAGCATTCGGTGCTGCACCCACAATACCTTGACCGTTTGCAGCAGCAAGCGCAACACTTGCACAGGGTGTCCCGTGGGTAAATCTTGGGTCACCTTGAATGATTTGGGACGATTGGTTCCACAAATCGTAGGGTTTATAGACCTTTTGGTTTAAATCGGGATGTAGCAAGTCAAAGCCATTGTCAATAACTGCGATGACAATATCGTTAGAACCAGCATTGCCTATCCTATTCCATGCATCAATCACTTTGGCGTCCGCATCTTTTTTTAACGGGTAGTGAATATCGGGAACAAAACCTAGGTTTTTTAACTGCCAAGAGTGGTTGAGTAGGGGGTCAGAAAAGCTGACGGCGTACTCGTCTAGCAGCGTATCCAAATCGGGTTCGGCCACTTTCACCATCGAGATTTTAGATAGAAAATGGGCAACTTTGACGGGATTCGGTGAATTGACGGTTACTTTGGCAATAATGGTGTTTTCGTCCCTTTTTTCCACTAATTCCAAAGCGTATTCATCTAGTACGATTTGCCGTTCTTCCGCATTGGTATCCGATTCAAAAGTAATGTACAATTCTCCCGTAGGAATTAGCGGGCGACGACTCCCTTCAATGTGGTAAACGTGGGTGCCAACGGCAACTTCTTTCTGTTTTCGAACATCGTCTAATTGTTTAT
>JBCCQK010000505.1:0-6087 GCA_039024375.1 Bacteroidota bacterium | reverse complement strand
TTATTGAAGCTAGTTTGGACTAGATTTACCAATGAATCAAACATATTTTGCTTTTTCAAGCAAAGTTATTCCCTATTTCAATGAACTTTAAATATTAATTTTCTTATATGTTAAATAATCGTGCGAAACGCTGCTTTTTTTATCGAGATATTTTAGAAATCTGTCAACTCGTACCCGATGCCAAGGACATTTATGTAAAGCAAATGAAACAAGTGGTTAATTTTAGTAAAAATGGAATGTATTTAGCCATTGGCAAAGGACTAGTCAAAGCGGAACCTCACGAAGGCGCCTACCGTTTTTTTGCCAAGAATGTCTGGGCCATTTTAAATTCTTGGTTAATCGAAAGGGAAGTACTGGGTGAAGAAAAAGTAAGTTTGCACGAAGTGATGGTCGCCATCTGGGAATTTCATTTACCTGCTTTAACAGAAAAGGGGGAAGTTATATTTACAGAACTCAAGAAACAATTACCTAAATTGATTCAAGAAGAAATTAAGAATAGTGCTCAATTACAGTAATCATAATGGTGAAAAAGTTAGTCATATTCTCTATCTACTGACAGGTACAGTCCTTTGAGCACCAAAAAAGGATGCTAATAAATAGCATCCCTTAAAATGTCGGAACTCTTTCCAGTAGGATTGGAAAGTATTTCCGAACTCACGCATTTTTATATAGGTCGAATATATGTTTCGGACTTATTTAATACTCATACTTTCCTTGCTCAATAACTGCTTGTGCAATATTCCGTCTCAAAGTTTTAGGGTTTACATCATAAGGTTTTAGCATTCTATTGACCATCTTGGTATGTTTCCGTTTTTCACTTCCAGTAGAAAAACTAGCGATAGCCTCTAGAGCAGCTTTTCTAGATTTCTCCAGCGCCTCGTATAGATATAATTGAACCATTTGCTTTTGAACCGCTAATTTATCTTTATCTACATTTGGCATTCGACTTAGCTTTTTTACTTTCAACAAAGCGGTATCGCTAACGTAAGCCTCTTGCAAAAGCGTAGAGAGATTTAAGATAATTTCCTGTTCATCGACGAGTTTCTTTTTCAGCTTTTTACCCGCCATTCCAGAGACATATAAGAAGCTATATTTTAAGCCTTGGACAATACGGGCCTGTTCGTCATCGTCGGATTTAGAGCGAAGAGGATTTAATTGAGACAAAAGAAAACTAGGAATTTTTTTTCCAGCACCTGCTAAGTCTAGCTCTTTGGTCAACATCCCTCGTTTGGATAATTCCCCCACCGCCAACAGCGCATTGATGTCATTCGTTCCTTCATAAATTTTGGTGATTCTAGCATCTCGATAGCCCATTCCTAAGCCCGTTTCCGCAGAATACCCCATTCCACCGTGTATTTGTATCGCCTCATCGAGTGCATAACACACTAGTTCGGAACCCTTAACTTTTACAAGGGACGCCTCTATCGCGAACTCGCTAATCGCCTTTATTTTTGCGGGGCCATCCGCAAGGCCTGTTGCTTTCAAAGCCTCCATCTTTTTATCAATCAAATCTGCTGTTCTAAAACAAGCCGCATGATTGGCAAAAATACGCATGGCAATATCTCCAATTTTATACTGAATGGCACCAAAAGAGGCAATAGGTACCTTAAATTGTTTGCGCTCTTTGGCATATTTGACGGCTCTATCAAGTCCATTGATGGCTCCTCCGACTGCACCCGCACCTGCTTTAATTCGCCCCCCATTTAGAATAGTCAAAGCCATTTTAAAACCACCTTGCCGTTCACCGAGTAGATTCTCTACAGGGACTTTACAATTATCAAAAAATATCTGAACGGTGGAAGAGCCTTTAATCCCGAGCTTTTTTTCTTCTGCACCCACCGAAAAACCTGGAAAGGTTCGTTCTACAATGAAGGCAGACAGTTTTTCGTCCGTATCTATTTTTGCAAAAACGACATAGACATCGGCAAACCCACCATTAGTAATCCATATTTTCTGTCCGTTTATGAAATAGTGTTGTCCATCTTCACTAAGGGTTGCTTTGGTCTTCCCAGCATTGGCATCAGACCCCGCATTGGGTTCTGTTAGTGCGTAGGCAGCTACATATTCGGCACTGGCAATTTTAGGAAGGTATTTTTGTTTTTGCATTTCATTCCCATAATACACGATGGGTAAGCAACCAATCGATGTTTGTGAACCGAGGGTTGTGGCAAAAGAAAAGCCGTTAGATAGTTGGGAAGAAATGAGGGTATTGGTTTTAAAATCCAAACCCATCCCACCGTAGGCCTCTGGTATACTCACGCCGCATAAACCTAAATCTCCTGCCCTTTTCAAAATAGCCAAAACTTTCGCTTTGTCGGCCTCTATGGTCACCATTAATTCTTTACCGCTTTGGAAGAAAGGTTCTTGAATTTCTTTCACACAAAACTCCTCTACGGTATCTCCTATCATGTTGGCCTCTTCGTCAAATTCTTCGGCAATAAATAAATCTTCGGGCGGTGTTTCGCCAATGACAAAATAGCCACCTTTGACTGTTGGGTTATTTAGTTGAGTATTTTCCATTTATTATTTTTTAGTTGATAAACCATTTTTGGCATATTTGCAGTCCAGCCAATACAAACATTTAGCTTGCTGCTTGGCAAATTTTTGTCTTATTTCGGCCCCAATATCGCTCGAACCTTTCAATTCAAAGAAATAGAAGAAGGTACAGGTATTTTTAAGTGCTGGAATTATTTCCTGATTGGGTAATAATTGTTGCATTGATAATTGATTGTAGCCCTTAGGAGAAGTTTGTATTCATTAGTGAACTAAAAAGTTGCCATTTAATTAGTTTTTAAAACCTAAATTTACTGCAAAAGTAGTAAATAAAAATTAATTAATCTTAAAATTAGTACATTACGGCAAACTTATCCATTAAGAAGCTAGTAATGTAGAATATATTGAACTATTTATTTTTAAACAAATATCTTTTTGGTTTATTTTTGCGCCTAAAAACGCAAGAATAAGCACAAAACGAAAGTGTTAAGTCTAAATAAAACAAAAATTCTTAGGGACTAATATAAATTATAGTTATTTACTCTAAATTTAGGTTTTAAAATCTATTCATAATAAATACAATTTAATCGTACCAACAAGAGATTATTGTATGGTTTTAAGTACTACCGCTTTTGTTACTTACTATTACATTGCAATAATTTTTTTAAAATTAAACTAACAGAATGTTTGGGCAAAAATACCTACTGCTTAAAAGTTTATTGGCGAGTCTATTATTGTTGATATTCGCTTGTCAAAGTGAAACGACCATCGTCAAAACGGCTAATGGTGAGGAAGAAATTTCCACCGATGAATTATTAAAAATAATGGGAGAGACCTATTTATACGGTTATCCTTTAGTTCTGATGGACTTGACCAAAAAAGTATCTACAAATATTGAACAACCACATCCAGTACGTTCTTCTGCGCCCGTCAATCAATTAGGGCATTACCGAGCATTTCCAGACCATACAATGAGGGCCGTAGTCAAGCCAAATGTCGATACCTATTACTCTTCTGCTTGGTTAGATTTGAAAAATGAGCCATTAGTTATGTCTATGCCCGCTACGGAACGGTATTATTTATTACAATTGATGGATGCTTACTCTAATGTTTTCTCCTCTTTAGGCCCAAGAACTACGGGTAAAGGGGCACACAATTTTTTAATAGCAGGCCCCGATTGGGAAGGAGAAATACCCGAAGGAATGGAGCTAATTCAAGCACCAACTCAATTAGTTTGGTTGCTGGGGCGCATCCAAGTTAATAATCCAACGGATGGAGCTACTACGGTAAAAGCTATCCAAGACAAAATGAAATTGGTACCACTAAGTGCCTATGGAGCAACCAATTATACGCCACCAACTGGCAAGGTAAATGAGACTTACGTTAATACTATCCCTGTACAAGCCATTCAAGACTTAGATGTAAACACGTACTTTAATAAAATGGCGGAAATGATGGTAGAAAATCCACCCAAAGCGGCTGATTCCGTAATGCTTAAAAAAATGGCTAAGATAGGATTAGTTGCAGGAGAACCATTTGAAATGAGTACGGATAACGCTATTCTAAAACTTAAATTAAGTAGGCTGCCCGCATTCATTCACCAAAGGATGAATACCCTAAGAACTAACCCCGATACTAGCGAGACCACCAACGGATGGAGTGTCCCTTATGATGGAATTGGCACCTACGGAACGGATTATAAAAGAAGAGCCTACATAGATTTTGTTGGTTTGGGCGCCAATATTCCAGAGGATGCAGTGTATCCAAGTTGCCTATTCGATGTCAATGGCAATCGTTTAATTGGTCAAAAAAGATACCATATTCACTTTGACAAAGACCAACTACCACCGGTCAATGCTTTTTGGTCGCTTACAGCCTATAACGAGCAAGATTTTTTGGTCAAAAATGAGTTAAATCGGTTTGCTTTGGGAGATAGAGATAATTTGATATATAATGCGGATGGCTCATTGGACTTGTACATCCAATCGGAAAGACCAACGGAAGTACCCTTGGAAAATTGGTTGCCCGTTCCAGCATCTGGTGTTTTCACCCTTACTTTTAGATTGTACTGGCCAAAACAGGAAGTACTGGATGGTCAATGGAATATTCCTTTTGTTGTACCCGTAGAGTAGAAGATGTTGAACAAGATTTCGTTGAGTTGATGTGTGTATATTTCCAAATAGGAATTAAAAATAAAAGAACAAACCCCTATTTGAACAAAACAATAGTGTTTATTCTAAAAAATCGTATTGCGAACCAGTAAACAACAACAGAATAAACTCTACTAATTGATTAAAATCATATGACCATTTCCTTTGAGGCCTTAGAAGAACTATTAAATTCAATCTTGTTAAAAACAGGATTTCCACAAGATAAAGCAAAAACTATTGCTAGTATTTTTGCCAATTCGACTCTTGATGGGTACCACTCTCATGGTATCAACCGATTCGAAAAGTTTTTAAAAACGATAAGTGAGGGGCACGTAAAAATAGAGGTAGAACCAGAAAGAGAATTATCATTAGGAAATTTTGAAAGATGGGACGGACAGCTAGGGCCAGGGCCATTGAGTGCCCATTTTTGTATGAATCGAGCAATAGAATTGGCCAAAAAGTTTGGAATGGGATGTGTCGCTCTTAAAAATAGTAACCATTGGATGCGAGGGGGTTCTTATGGTTGGCAAGCGACAGCAGCGGGATGTATTGGTATTTGTTTTACTAACACAGAACCCAATATGCCCTCATGGGGCGCAAAAGAGGCCAATACTGGAAATAACCCTTTTATTATTGCTATCCCTAGAGCAGAGGGAGCTATTGTTTTGGACATTTCTTTATCCCAATTTTCCTATGGTAAAATGCAACAACTAGATATGGATGGAAAAGACCTCCCTTTCCCCGGAGGATACGATTCATCAGGACAGTTAACTACTAATCCTAAAGCAATCATGACCTCTAAGCGATTGCTACCAACTGGTTACTGGAAAGGTTCTGGTTTATCTATTTTACTGGATATGATGGCCACCCTACTCTCTGCCGGGCGCTCTACCGCTAAAATCGGTGAAACCGAAGTAGAATATGGTGTGTCCCAAGTTTTTATCTGCTTTGATACGACTCAATTAAATACGCAAAATGAACACGAATCTTTAATCAATGAAATCCTCGCATTTGTAACTAACGCTACTCCTCAAACTGCTGGTCAGCTTATTCACTACCCAGGTAGCAAGACGCAAGAAAGGCGAATAAAATATTTAAAGGAGGGAATTCCTGTTAATGAAACGATACTTCAAAGATTACAAGCTATGGTCTAATGCCTAGTCTCTACAATCATAATTAGTATTTTCATTTTATTTTGCCTTATTAGGTCAGTTTTTCCTCAAATTTTAACTTTCATTTCTTCGAAGTCAAATTTAGCCCACCCAAAATTGACTTGATAGATTTGTTGAATTAATTCAATAAATTTACTTCCCTTCTTTTCTAAAATTGCAGCTGTTAAAATACTAAACAGAAAATCATTCTCTTAAATTTTATTTCTGTTAAAAAAACAAGGAATTAAAGCCTAATCAAGTAAGCTAACAGCATGAGCAAGAGTAAAATACCA
>JBCCQK010000504.1:0-6092 GCA_039024375.1 Bacteroidota bacterium | reverse complement strand
TTTTAGATTTTGAACCAGCCCGCACAGCAGTCTGGCGGGTTTGTAATTTTAAATTTTACATTTTCCTAAAAGGTTCATTGCTCATTATCACTGTTGCTGGGCGTTTTTTTTTGGACAACTGCCTGCCCGGATGGGGATTTAGAAGTTGACCGTTCTGCATATTGCTCGTTGATAATTGATAATTGCAAAGAGGGCTGGAAAACCACCTCATTCAGCAGCCTTCCAGCGTCCTATTACCATCACCTATTTTACAACCTATTTTTATTCTTTTTTTCAATTGGTTTTTAAAAGGCCTAGCCTAATTGTTCATTGCGCATTGTTCCATTGATAATTGCAAAGAGGGCTGGAAAACTACCTCATTCAGCAGCCTTCCAGCGTCCTATTACCATCACCTATTTTACAACCTATTTATTCTTCTTTTTTTCAATTGGTTTTTAAAAGGCCTAGCCTAATTGTTCATTGCTCATTGTTCCATTGATAATTACAAAGAGGGCTGGAAAACTGCCTCATTCAGCAGCATTCCAGCGTCCTATTACCATCACCTATTTTACAACTTATTTATTCTTCTTTTTCTCAATTGGTTTTTAAAAGGCTCATTGCTCATTGATTCAACCACTTTGGGCAGAACGGAATGCACCGTTCTAACCCTTGGTGGACTGATTATTCATAGTTGTTGCCCTGATTCTCTCTTTTGAGAAAGGTGGAAAGATAGAAGTGGGGGGAGGAAAATTGAGTAACACAACTACTAACAAGTAGCGACTACTCAATATTTACCGCTATCCTTCCGTCAATTATTTACTAAGTACAATCATTTTCTTAACTAGCCGTTCGTTGGCTGTTTCTAAGGCGTAGTAGAGTAATCCGACCGTTGGTAAATCCGCCTTATCGAGTAATACAGCGTGTGTTCCTGCGGCGTAATGCCCCGCAATTCTTTGGAGTACTTTTCCGTGCACATCGAATACCGTCAGCGTTGCCTCCTGCGCCGTTGGTAATGCAAACCGAATCGTTGTTTGTTCGCTAAAAGGATTCGGTTGATTTTGGTCGAGACTCAATTTAGCCGTTGTTACCGTTTCGGTAACTGTATTAAAATTCAACGCCAAATCGTACGTTTCGTCGGAGTCAGTATAGGCTTGTGCGGTCAATCCTCTTTGGCTGAATCCAAATACTTCGCTTAATTGACCCGCCGTTTTAGCGACAAATTGAAAAGTCATCACCGTTTCTCCATCGGCTAGGTAAGCTGCTTGGACATCATCCCAACTGACTTTAACTACTCCATTTTTTGCGTCTTGTAGAGCTAGATTACTAGCCGTTAAATTTCGAATTTCTCCTTCCTTGAATATTTGATACTCCATTTTTTGAACATCAAAATTTAATTCAAATTGGTAGCCTAAAATATTCGTAAACTGATTCGCTTTTAAGGAGACGGTAACCATTTCACCCGCTTCGAATTGCTGGTCTTCGATATCTAACAGCATCGTTTCGTTACCGCTTCGGCTTTCGCTACTCATCCAGCCATTAGACTGACCCGAGTTATCCACGTCGCCTATTTTGATACCGACAAAATCAATTTGCGTTTTATTGGTAGCTTCGCTAGGAATCACCGCAATTTCGGGGAAGTCACTTTGTAGTGGATTGGCATTCGCTGTAAATTCGTGCGCAACGGGTACAAAACGCCAAGATTCGTTATTCGGAAATTCGTCAATTAGTCCTAAGATTAATTTTCGAGTATGAATCAAGTCCATCGTAGAAATAGTCCCCGATTGGTTGACATCCGCCGCAATCATTTTGTAAGGTGAATCGAATACTTCCAAGTTGATGATATGCTTACGCATTTTGATAATATCTAAAGTAGAGACGCCATTTTTAGGGGCCATTTTCTTCTCTGGAATCAAGGCATAGTCCAAATTGCCTGGCAATTGTTCGTAGCTAAACTGACCATCATTGCCCGTTAGATAGGGCGCTTTATCGGGGTGTGTAATTTGCACGCTTACGTCACTAACGGGGTTGCCCATTTCCGTCGTGATTTTTCCCGAAAGGGCAGTTTGTCCACCCGCATCAACGCCACTACTATCACCACAAACTTGGGCGTTATCTTGAATTTCTACCGTTGTGATACAGAAATCCATATTGCCATTGGCATCCAATACCCAAACTTCTACTTGCTGGGTTCCTAAGTCATCACAGGTAAAAGTGATGTTCGTCGTACCAGGCGCATTGGTAGAACCAGGGGTATATTTTCGAATTCGGAAATCCAAATTTGCTTCGTTGGTACAATTGTCAAAACTCTTAGCATCTAAATCTTTGGCCCACAATTCGACCATTGGTGGCGTAGTTGCTGTACCCGCCATTAAGGTAATCGCTAAGCCGTCCATACAAATGGGCGTTGGTTTTTTAGCATCCCGAACGGTAATCGTTACATCCTTTGTAGTGGTGTTACCACAACCATCGGTAGCTAAATATTTGGTCGGATAAACACCGGGCATGACGTTGGTAAAAGGGCCAAAGCCACTACCCAAAGCACCCTGTGCGGTGACCATGGCGTTAGGACTACAATCGGACACCCCAACGTTGGGAATCGTTACGGTCCCACCGCAATTGTCATCTAGCATATCGACAGTAAAATCAGTCGGCTCAACCCCAAAAGCTGGAGCGGTATTATCGTTTACTTTAATAACCTGCTCAAATTCGTAACGTCCTGCGCTACTTACGGAGTTGACATCGTATTGGCACCAGTCGATGACCGTCCACTTTCGCAAAATTTTAAAACAAGCGGGTGGTTCGATATCCAAGACCACATCGTCGTGGTTCGTAGCAATTAAGGCACAGCCATTATCTCCGATAAAAGTGGGCTTATTAAATCCTTCAGGCAAGTCTTCGGGGTCGAGACTAGTGGCGGTGATACATTCGGAAGTTTCGTAGTCTTTTGGCCATGTAATTTGGTTATTATTGGCGTTCCAGGGCGTGGCATTGATAATTGTGATGGTTTGCGTACAAGCAGTCACTCCACCGCCGCTGCCCATAGCCGTCCAAGTTCTTTTGATGGTTCCAGTTCCACAATTATCTAAATCTTCGGCCACCGTTTCAACAATCTCAAACCCACAATTATCCACGATTTGGGGCTGTCCGAATTGACTCAAATCGCTGTAATCCGCTTCGCAATCAATCGTTCGGTCGGAAGGACAAACGATGGTTGGTTCTACTTTATCCTGAATGGAAACTCTTACCATACACGAATTGGCATTACCGTTACAATCGGTCGCTTGCAGTTCGACCATCACTTCGTCGTCCGTACATTCGAATTTAACACTTAAACCAAACTCGCTATCTCCCATCCTTCTAACCAAAAATTTAGATAAGCAGCAGTTGTCATAACTACCCGCATCAAACTTAGCAGCAAATACGGTTGCCGTGCCATCAGAAGTCAAAGAGACGACCGTCTCATCATTACAAACCATCACTGGCGGGTCGTCGTCCACGACCGTTAGGCGCATCGGTTTAGAAGCGGTATTACCACAGGCGTCCACCGCTTCGTACACAATGGTGTGCGTACCCACGGGGACGTTCAACAAAGTACCACCGTTGGCGTTAATCGTATTGAATTTAGAGGTAATACGGACATTGATTTCGTTCGAACAAGCATCCGCTACCGTTGCGGGTAATAAAGGAACATTGGCAAAACAGTCAATCGTTTGCGTGCCCACGGTAATGTCGGCGGGTACCGTAATCGTCGGCGGCGTTTTATCTTCCACTTTGATAATTTGTACCGCTTTTTTTAAGTCGCTGGTACACCAATTGAGTACTGACCACGTTCGAATGATTTTATAAGAACCGTTGCAGGCATCAACTATTCTGTCTTCAAAATCGGCATTTAGCTTACAAACATCGCCACTGATGCTCGTAATTGGCTGACCATTAATCGTTGGGTAACCCGTAAATTCGGGACTAGTTTTATTGCTGTTGTTACTGACTTCTACACAAGAAAGTGCAGGCTTGGTAATGCCGTCTCTGTTCTGTGGAAACAACACCATATTGATGTCGGGTCGAGTGATATTGATGATTTGAGAACATTGGCTTTTGTTGCCGTGTGCATCCTCCGCTGTCCAAATTCTAGTTATTTTGCCAATGGGATTTCCACAATCTAAATCCGTAAAAACATCTTCGTAAGTTACTGAGCTGCCCGAACCACAATCGGTTACCGTTGCTTGGCCCGTTACCGAAGGATCGGTCGATTGGGTACAAGGAATAGAAATGGGGCCGGGGCAATTTAGTCTTGGTGCAATTTTATCTTGCAATGTAATCGTGGACCAACAGTTGTTGCCCGTTGCCCAGTGCTTTACTTTAACCGTCAAGGTTCTACCCACGTATTCGTAAGGAATAGTTGGGCTAGTAGGAATCACTTTCTGGTTTTCGTCCATCACCTCAATCTTAAAGGCTTGCCAACCGTTTGGCGTACAGGAATAAGAATTGTCACCGTCTTCTAAAATCATATCGTAGCGAACCGTGACACTGCATTGGTTGCCGATGGAAATGTTCAAATTGTCGTTACAAACCATCGTGCAGTAAACGTTCTGAGCGTAGGCAGTATTAAAACTCAAGAGTAGTCCAAGTAGAAAAATCGTTAAAATCACTGTTTTCCAAACGATACCCGTAGCACTTCCCGCCGTCACGGGAATGGCTTTAGCTGAGGTCGCTTTTCTAGCTTTGTTTTGTAAAGGTGTAAAAGGTTTGTTCATTGTGTTAAAAGAATTTTGTCACCCAAAAAGGAAAGGACTTGTGTTGGAGTTGTAAAGGAGTTCATTGCTGAAATAAAGCGGATGTAGTTATCTGAGAGCAGTGGGAAAAATTGCTTTATTGTTATTCTAATTTTACAATCAATCCTAAAAACAATTAAACAATTTTAACAATTAAGTAGATGCTTCCGACCACGAACAAAGCTTTAATTTAACAGTGAACTTTTTCACGCTTCCACGTTCTTTCTTTTTGTTAGCATTAACTGGAATTGATGATTAAAAAATGCTCGAAGGCTGCGGTGTGTTAGTGTTTGTTGTGGCAGTACTTCAAGCGAATCGGTTCTGGGAGACAAGACCATCAAACCATTTGGCGACTGGCAATATCTTACCCATTCTTTTGGTGTCGTTTCATTCCAAAAGACGTAGTGACCTAAGGCAGTTGTAAGCAACTCGATGTATCAAGTCTCCAGACTTGATACCAATATCCGCAGGTCTCCTGACCTGCCTTGAACACTTACTCGAATTGAGCCAAAAGACTTAGTGAACTAAGGCAGTTGCAGGCAACCGCCATAGTCTAAGAAGATGTCCATTTAACTTAACAATTTTTGAGAGGTCAGCAGTCAGACCGTCCATTCGGACTGTCAGAGGTCAGACTTAGCACACTTACAACAATTGAAATTTAGTGGTCGTAAATCTAACGTATCTGACATCTGACAATTCCGATAAAATCGGAATGGTCTGACTTCTCAAAGAGTCCTTTTTTGGATAGTAATAACCAGTGTAGGAAGTGTAGAAATTGGCGAGACTATCGTTTTGGTTAAATGATTGTTAGACTGCCGAAAATCGTGGAACTCCTACCAATGTTGTCCTTAAACAAAGTGTTGGTTTGGAAATTGGCAACGGTTAGGAAAACCGCAGAAGTGAGAAATAGCACATTAAAATTTCGACTATTACTTTCAAAAGATTGGTAGTCAAGTCTTTCAAAAGGCGGAATCGAGATATAGCAACGTCGCTATTTCACGACTAAAAAATTAAGAAGGTAATGGGAAAAAATACAGGATTGTATTGGCCTAACTCGTAGTGGGCTGAGATTGATTCTTTCGATTATTTCCGTACTAATTTTTGCGTCTTCCAAAACGAAAAACTTTAGTTACGTAATAACCGAGTTCGTAAATGCTGCCTTGATATTTTGAATTGATGAATTTCTGAGGAATCAGAAAATAGGTGTGGATACAGGTGTAAAGTGTTGATGTTCATGGATGTCAGTTTTTGGAAAAAAGATGTATGTATTGTTTGTTTTTCTGACGAGGTTATTCAAGCCTCTGGGATAATTTGTTACAACAAAAGTATATCATAAAAAAG